>DKAR01000213.1 GCA_002450895.1 Proteobacteria bacterium UBA6921 | reverse complement strand
GTTGGAGTTGTTGGCGTGCAGCGTCGAAATACACAAGTGGCCGGTTTCCGCGAACGCGATCGCATGCTCCATCGTTTCGCGGTCGCGAATTTCGCCGATCAGAATCACATCGGGCGCCTGACGCAGCGTGTTCTTCAGCGCGTCCTCGTACGAGTTCGTATCCACGCCGACTTCGCGCTGGTTCACGATCGACTTTTTGTGGGCGTGAACGTATTCGATCGGGTCTTCGATCGTGATAATGTGTCCCGGCGTTGTCGAGTTTCGGTAGTCGATCAACGAAGCAAGCGAGGTCGACTTACCGGATCCCGTACCACCGATGAAAAGGATCAGTCCGCGCTTTTGCAGGACCAGCTTCTTGAGGATCGGGGGCAAGCCCAGCGATTCCGGATTCGGGATTTCGGTCTTGATAAGACGAACCACCATCCCGGTTTCATTGCGCTGCTTGAATATGTTGACGCGAAAACGGCCTACATTGGCCAGGCCGACGGCGAGATTCATTTCGGGTTTGAGTTCGAACTCGGCGCGCTGCGTCTCCGTCATGATGTCGTACGCGATTTGCTTGACGCGTCCGGCTGGAAGAGTCGCCTGTTCGACCGGTTTGAGTACGCCATGCACTTTCATGCTCGGGTAAGCTCCGGTCGTCAGATACAGATCGGAGGCTTCGTAATTCACCATCAATTTCAGGAAGTCTTTGAACTCCATAGAACGACCCCAAGGCCTCGCCAATGATCTGGTTCAGTATCGGTAACGGCAATTCGATCTTTAGGCAAAACGGCGCCGAACTGCGATGACCGCCTCAGATGTCATCCCGCCCGTGTTGCGCGGCCGATCACAGTCATTGCTGGACCAATGGGTTGCGGCGACTTCGGACCAGGATTGGGCCAAGTCTCTCACTCCGGATGAAGTCGAGCGCGTCTTCGTTTGTAGCGATTTTGTCGCGCGACATTGCCTTCGCGACCCGGCCTTGCTCGGCGACCTAGTTGTGTCTGGCGATCTGCTTTCGCCTTATCTAAGCGGCGTCATGGGTCAAAAAACGGCGGCCGCCGCAACTTCGGCGCTCTCCGATTCCGACTTGCTCGCGGCGCTGCGCAAGCTGCGGCGGCGCGAAATGATCCGGATTGCCTGGCGTGATATTGCCGGCCACGCGACCTTGACCGAGACACTGCACGATCTGAGTTCGCTCGCCGACGCCTGCATTGAACACAGCCTCGCGTTCCTTGAAAATCGTATGTACTCGGTGTGGGGAATTCCGATTGATTCCGAAGGAAATCCGCAGCGGCTTGTCATCATCGCAATGGGCAAGCTCGGAGCGAACGAGCTGAATTTCTCCTCCGACGTCGACCTTATTTTTGCCTATCCGGAAGATGGTGAAACGCGTGGCGGCTCTCGAGAGTGCGCGAACTCCGAATATTTCATTCGCCTCGGCCAGCAACTCGTCAATGCACTGAACCAGACAACGCCCGACGGATTTGTATTTCGTGTCGACCTTCGGTTGCGCCCATTTGGTGATGCCGGTGCACTGGCGCTGGATTTCGATGCCGTCGAACAGTACTACCAGGAACACGGGCGCGAGTGGGAACGCTACGCACTCATCAAGGCGCGCATTTGCGGCGGGGATCGGGTGGCGGGAACACAACTGCTCGAAACGCTGCGGCCGTTCGTCTACCGTCGTTACCTCGACTTCAGCGCATTTGATTCATTGCGCGAAATGAAGCAGCTGATCG
The DNA here is from genome assembly GCA_002450895.1 of Proteobacteria bacterium UBA6921. Lineage (GTDB taxonomy): Bacteria > Pseudomonadota > Gammaproteobacteria > SG8-11 > SG8-11 > UBA6921. The sequence goes on along the minus strand of DKAR01000213.1, from coordinate 35,945 downwards.
CGCTGGAAGGCAAGCGCAAGAATTACGACCGCAACGTCAAGCTCGGCTCGGGCGGCATACGCGAAATTGAATTCATTGGTCAGGCGTTCCAGCTCATACGCGGCGGCCGAAATCCCGACCTGCGTGAACGCCGCATCCAGCTCGTGCTGGAAATTCTGCGCAAGGCGCGGCATCTGCCGGACTTTGTCGTGGATGAATTGCAGTCGGCCTACGTGTTCTTGCGCAATACGGAACACCGGCTGCAGCAATATGCGGATCAGCAAACGCACGATCTTCCAAAGGATGAGGAAGGTCAGGCCCGACTGGCTTTCGCCATGCGGTTTCCGGACTGGTACAGTTTTCTCGCCGAGCTGAATCGCCAACGCTCACGCGTTCGCAGTCATTTCGAGCAGGTGTTCGCCGCCCCCCAGGTTGAATCGGGCGGCTCCGAAGTGTCACCGCTGACCCAGTTGTGGAGCGGCGCACTGACTGCGGAAGCGGGCAGCGCAATTCTCGCCACCGCGGGATTCGCGAATTCGGAACAAGCGCTTGCTGCGGTGAACGAACTGAGATCGAGCAGTGCGGTTCGTTCTCTTTCAACCCTCGGACTTCAGCGACTTTCCCAGCTGATGCCGCTCGTCCTCGGGTCTATCGCACACGCGACGCAACCAGATGAAACGCTGGTGCGAATTCTGCGCCTCCTGGAATCCATCGTCCGACGCATAACCTATGTATCGCTGTTGGTGGAAAACCCGATGGCGCTGTCCCAACTCGTTAAACTCTGTGCGGCCAGTCCTTGGATTGCCGAACTGTTGCGCCGTCATCCGATCCTGCTCGACGAGTTGCTGGATCCACGCGCGCTTTACGCGCCGCCGGACGCCGCGGCACTTCAAGTGGAACTGGCGCATCGCCTCGCAACCCTCGCGCCGGACGATCAGGAACAGCACCTCGAAGCGTTGCGCCATTTCAAGCAAGGCAATGTGCTGCGTGTCGCCGCGGCGGATATTTCGGATGCTCTGCCCCTGATGCAAGTCAGCGATCACTTGAGCTGGATCGCCGATACGATTCTCGATGCCACACTGAATCTGGCTTGGAACGATCTCGCTGCGAAACACGGCGCACCGCCCTGCTCCATTGACGGCGTTGCGTGCGATCGCGGCTTTGGCATTGTGGCCTACGGAAAACTGGGCGGCCTCGAACTCGGCTACGGCTCCGACCTCGATCTCGTTTTTCTATACTCAACGCCAGACGAGAACGCGCTTACGGATGGCGCGAAGCCCCTTCCCGCGGCGGTTTTCTTTGCGCGCCTGGCGCAGCGCATCATTCATATGCTCACGGCCCATACGCCGATGGGCGTGCTCTATGAAGTCGATCTGCGCCTACGCCCCAGCGGCGCCTCCGGAATGCTGGTGACTGGCCTCGACGCGTTTGCCGACTACCAGCGTAGCCAGGCGTGGACGTGGGAGCACCAGGCGCTCACGCGCACACGGCCCATTGCGGGCGATACGCGCGTGCTGAACAAGTTTCTTGCGATTCGGCGTGACGTTCTTTCCAAACCCCGCGACCTCGAGAAGCTGCGCGCCGAAGTCATCGAGATGCGCGAAAAAATGCGCACGTCCCTCGCGCCGCGCGATGCCGACCGGTTTGACCTCAAGCAGAGTCCGGGTGGAATCGTGGACATCGAATTCATTGTGCAATTCGGCGTCCTCGCCTGGGCTCACGAAGAACCCCGCCTGCTGGATTTTCCGGACAACATCCGCCAGCTTGGCGTACTGGCCGACTGCGGTAAGTTGACTCGTACCGAATCCGATTCACTCGCCACCGCCTATCGCACCTATCGCGCGCGGCAACACAAACTCACCCTACTGGGCGAGGAATCGCGTGTCGATGCCGATGCGTATGTTGAATTGCGCGAAACCGTTCGCGCCGTGTGGAGCCAGTTGTTACTGCGGAAATGATCGTTCGGCCGATCGATTGGGTCGGAAGCGCTTTTTGACCCCAACTAGAATTGCCATCGATACCCGAGATTGATCAACGTGCGGGTGTAACTGGGTTCGTTTGATGTGCCGCCGTAATCCCAAACCTCGGCGCCGAGCTCCAATTGCGTCTCAATGGCCTTTGTTGGCCGGTATTCAACACGCACCGTCGGTTGCGTCTTGGTCAGTGTATCTCCGGTGTCTTTTTCCCGACGATCGTAACGCAGGCGCGCATCAAAGCGCCATCGCTCACCGAACGGCAGGCGATGTGCCACTGTAATTGAACCGCCGTCGTAATCGCTGGCCTGGGTAAACCGCAGTCCCAAAAGCAGCGTATCGCGTTCATTTATCAGCTTGCTGGTCACCATCTGCAACGCGTAGTACGTTTGCCGACTTGAGCTGGTCGTGAAGGGATCGCCGACTGCTTCAGGTTCAACCGGCGACTCCTGTTCCGATACGGTGATGTCACCGCTCAGCTGCACACGCGGATTGAGCGTGTGCGAGGCGCCTAGCGTCGCCGTGGTGGATTCTCCGGTTCGCTTGCGCGCCAAATCGCGAATTTCCTCGCGCGTTATCAGAGTCTGCAAGTCTTTTAGCGAGTCCGCGCGCGACTCGCCGATGAGCGCATTGGTCGTCGCAATCGGCGGACTCTTGCGGAAATCGTAATAGCCGTACGCCGAGCTGCTTTCCAGGAAAGAGAACTGGCCGCGCAGCAGCACGACGTTGAGCTTGTCGTACGATAAGTCGTAATCCACCAGATTAAATATGTTGCCGCGCGGATGAAAGAACCGTAGCTCCCAACCTGCCGCCTCACGATCAAGCATGCCGTCCGCTTCCTGGCGGGCGTAGTACGGCATCGCCTCAAGGTAATCCCAATATGGACCCAATTCGGCCGCCACGCTCCAGAAGGGGCGATTGGTTTGCACCGCATTCTTTTCCGTGAACTCCACCAGATAACCGGCGACAGCATCGAGTTGCAGCGTATGGGTGAGTTCGTATTGCGCAAACAGTCCGTCGAATCGACCCAGTACGCCGCCGCCAGGACTGGATTGCCGGCCCAGCTTTGCGAACCAGCCGGCGCGTTTGTCTTTCATTTGCGCGTAGAGCGAATTAATTTCCGCGTCTTCCGGCGAGTCGAGGAAATCGCGCGTGTGGGTAATGTTGGCCACGACGCGACTGTCGAAGCGCTCGCCGCGCATTTGCGATGTCCACGAGAATTGCGTGAGCAGCAACGACTGATCCAAAGAATCAACGCCGCCACCGATGTCGTTCTGACCACGATAGTAGTATTGGCCAAAGCTGCCACTGTGTGACCACGCGCCGGCCACCGTTGGCGCGACTTTCAACTCCTTGAGTTTTTCCTGAGGTTTGAGTTCGCCGCCGAGCAACTCTGCGAGACGCTGACGCACACGATCCGCGCCCTCGCCCTTCGGATACTTTTCCAGGTACTCCTCATAGACCGCTTTGGCGTGTGCAAGCTGACCCTTGCGTTCGCGCGCCACACCGAGCAGTTCCAGCGCGTCCGCCTGAAAGGAGTGACCACTGAGGCTCAACACACCGCTGAAAATTCCAATCGCCTGGTCGGCGTCGCCACGCGTCAGCGCGTCGCGTCCCTGATTGAGCAACGCCTTGACGCGTTCGTCCATGGTCTGTGGCGTGATCGCTTGCGGCAAGATTACGACCAATGTTTTGTCGTCGCGTCCTGGCAGCACGCGATATTTCGTCGCGGCGGTGAACTGTACGCGCAACACGGCCTGGCGTTCGTCCGCCTCGAACACGACTCCGGCCAGTGGCGCTTCCTTCACGCCGAGGCTCCGGATCTCCTGGCGAATGGGCAACACTTGCGCGTTGGCTACGGCGGGCACGCGCAAGTACACCGTCAGTGTGTCACCACCTTCCGGAGGAAAATGCGACAGATACTGAATGCTCTCGGTAAACACGACTTGCACGGTCGCCGCGCCGTCGCTTTGAGCTGTAAAACGCACTTCTTCCAGCCAGTGATTCGGAGTATGCGATGCCCACGCCGATGCGGCGAACAGGCATACAACGAGCAGTCCGGCTGGAATCCCGAAGCGCATTACCATCCGCTCGAAGTGATCTTGTGGTGGCTGGCCACGGGCACCCCTTCCTTGTGGCAGGAACCGGCGCAATTGGCCAGTTCAGCCACCGTATAGAGAGTTCCAATGGCGTCTTTCTTATGCGCATCCGGTCTGAACTTCGACGCGTGGCAACCCGCACAATCTGGCTTGTACTGCGCGGCGGTCCACGTCGCGGTTTCGCCTTTTCCGGTGTGGCATTTGAAGCAACCTGAAGCGGTGTTGGGAATCACGCTCGTGCTGTGGTTCCCCGGATAGTCGGGCGATGCATGCACAAACGTATGTGGCTTCCACGCTGAAGTCGAATGGCATTCGTTGCACTCGCGTGACGTCACAAAATGCGAGCTGGATTTGCCGGTCGCGCGCGAATTGTTATGACACGCGCCACATCCGCCGGTGATGGTGCTGTGATCTGGCACGGCGTTCGCCCATGACGCGGTGTTGTGGCACTCGACACAGTCCGAGGTCGTTTGCGGATGACCGCTCGGTTTTCCGGTTGCCGCCGATCCATTGTGGCAACTGTCGCATCGACCGGTAATGTTGTCGTGATGGAAGTTGGCGGGCTTCCATGCCGTAGTGGAATGGCACGCGTCACAATCGCTGGTCGTCGTAATGTGCTTGGTATGCTTTCCGGTTGCGGTCTTTCCATTGTGGCACGCGTCGCATCGTCCGCTGATATTGGTGTGATTAAAGTTGGCAGGCACCCATGCACGGGTGTTGTGGCAATCGTCGCAATCGGCGGTGGTCTGAATGTGCGTAGAGTGTTTTCCGGTAGCAGTCGAGCCATTGTGGCAACTCATGCAAGTCCCCGTAACGTTCGAATGATCAAAGCGCGCGGGACTCCATGCCAGAGTTCCGTGGCATTCCTCGCAGTCGGCCGTCGTACGAATGTGCGTTGCATTCATACCGGGCGCCATGGCGCCGTTGTGGCACGTCTTGCAGGCACCGGTAACGGTACTGTGATCCATCCGAGCCCCCGCCCATGAAAGTGTCGTGTGGCAGTCATCGCAGGAATTGGTGCTGACGATGTGTCGCGCGTTCTTTCCCGGCGCGATGCCGCCGTTGTGGCACCCCGCACACTGGGTCGGGGTGCCCTTGAATACGCCTTTAACATGACAGGATTCGCAGGCGGTTCTCACGTGTTGCCCACTAAGCGGAAACCCGGTCGTGAAGTGATCGAACGGCGTACCTGAGTCGGCCGCAATTGAAATGCCGTTCACCCACAACAACAGGATCGCAGCCAAGAAAGCGCAAACCGATTTGATCCGCATTTTCGTACTCCTCATTGCCTTGGTGCGCACGATGCGCACCACGCTGATTGTTTACTTGCGTTTGAAAGATTCCTGATCGTGGCAGCGTTGGCACAACCTCCCGTACGCGCCCTGATGTACGTCCTGATCCGCATGGCAAGCACCGCAGTCGCGCGGCGTGTCGAATTTATCCTTAACTTCTGTCTTGTGGCACGCCTGACACACGATACCGCGATGCGCGCCTTTCAATTCGAATTTCGCCTGCGTGGCGTGATCGAAGCTCCAGGCTTTCCAGTCCTTCGCAAAGTGGCACCGCTCGCAGCGTTCGCTCAAGCGACGTTTGTGGATGTCGTCTTTTCCGTGGCAGGTCACGCAGCGGGGTTTGGCGTTCTTGAAAGTCCCGCTGATATGACATTCTTCGCACGCCAACGCGGCATGCGCCCCTAGTAAAGGAAAGCGTACCAGGTTGTGATCAAATCGAACGTCGGTGAGCCACCCCTTCTCGCTGTGACAGCGTTCGCATTGCTCACCGAGCTGCCCGCCATGTGTATCGCTTGAGCGGTGGCACACCAGGCATTTGGTCGACACTTTGTCTTTGTACAGATTACCGGGATGGCAGTCTTTGCATTTCGTTTTTTCGTGCTTTCCGTTCAGCGCGAAGTGGGTCTTGGTATGGTCAAAGCGCCAATCCTTCCATTGCTTCACCGGATGGCAGTCTTGGCATTTCTCGCCATACAGGCCTTTATGTTCGTCGCGCAGCTTGTGGCAGGAGTAGCAATCGGTCTTTAACTTGGCGTTCTTGTCTTCAGGTTTGTGGCACTGAGCGCACAGTACGCGCGCGTGCCCATCCTCGAGCGGAAACTTCGTGTCCTTGTCGTGATCGAACTTCTGCGTCGCCCAACCCAGTGCGTTGTGGCAGTCCTTGCACTTCTCTCCAAACTGGCCTTTGTGCTTGTCGTCTTTTTTGTGGCAGCCGAGGCACTCTTTTGGCACTTCCTTGTACTTTTGCTTCGGATGGCAATCAGCACAGGCCACGCCTTTGTGTTTTCCGTCGAGCGGGAACTTCGTTTGGCCGTGATCGTAAACAAATTCCTTCCACCGTGTTTCGTTGTGGCAGCCATTGCATTTGTTGCCCAGCTTGCCCTCATGCTTGTCGACACTGGCGTGGCAACCGACGCACTCCAGGGGGGCGCCCTTGTAACGCTCCTGCGGATGACAATCGCGACAGGCAACGTCCTTGTGCTTTCCGCGCAGCTGGAATTTGGTTTTGGCGTGATCGAATTTGAACTCGGCCCAACCGGATTCGTTATGGCAGTCGTCGCACTTTTTTCCAAGCCGCTGCTGGTGCGGATCCTTCTGTCCGTGACAGTCGTAGCAGAGCGATGGCGCCTGATGGTATTTCTTTTCGGGCGCGTGGCACGCCGTGCAACGCGCCGTGGCATGGCGGCCGCGCAACGGGTAGTCCGTCGCCGCGTGATTGAATGTTTGTGCGTCCAGAAGAACGAGTGCCGAGTCGCGACCCTTGTGTTCGCTGTGGCAAACCTTACATTCGCGCGTTTTTACGTCCGGGATGCGTCCGTGAAACCCCTCTCCCTTTTCGATATCGCGGGCGATGTTCTCGTGGTCATGGCATTTCAGGCAATGGTCGTTTTGAAATGTCTTTTTGAGCAGGACGTGGCAATTCTTGCAGTCGTCCTCGAACTTCGCATGGCTCTTATGCAACGGCCCGGGCATCAACGCCTTCTCCATGCTATTGAGCATGTCGGCGTACGCGCCCGGCGCGCTCAATGCCAGCAACAGTATCCACAGGTAGCGCATCATCAGTAGAGATGCACTGCGATCACATGCACGATTCCGCTGAGCAGCAACAGGTATAACAATGGTACGTGCGCGTGGCGCCAAAATGCGAAGAAGCGTTCGTAGGCACTAAAGAGGGCGACCTTTTTGAGTAGCACAAAGTGAGTGCGCAATCTGCTTTTGGTGTTCCGCCACTGCTCCACCAGCGCATCACTGGTCCAGTTTTCGCTACGTGCTCGCGCACGCAATTGATCCTTCAGCTCGCGACGGGTGTACCAGCGCACCCAACGGCTGTGCACGCCGTACAACACCACGCGCACCGTGGCGTGCAGTAAATCGGACGGCGGCGTCAGCATGCGTTGATGAAATGCATCAAGGCGCGGCGTGGAGAAGTCGTGGCCGGCGGAATCCCACGCGGCGCTCACATCACGAGCCTGCGCCTTTCGACCGTCGAGCCCAAAATGAATCTTTGAATACAGGTATCGCCCAATCACGCCACTAAGAAACACCAACGTCATCGACACCAGCGCGATACCACCGTTCAGTGATCCAACGTGGAACGTGGAATGTACCAGCACGAGAAACGGCCCGACGATGCCGAAGAAAATATGGATGCGCAGCATGTGCTTCAACAGCGGTCGCAACAACGCCAGGCGCCGTGTAAAGGTGTAGGCTGTCGCGATAAGCATCATTATTCCGCCGGTCAAGCCGAGAAAGTAGCCAAGACCTTCTTCGGCCACGTACATGCGCTCGTTCCAGTACAGGCGGCCATACGCGTACACCGCCGCATAAAGCAGCGGCAGGCCGAGGGCGAGCGCCAGCTCACCGCGGCGTGCGAGTTTGTCGACAGCGGTTTTGGAGGCAGAGGGCGCCTTGGCCGATTTGTCCGCAACCAAGCTTGGAGATGCCATTAGAATTGTCCCGAGACAGCACGCAGTGTATCGACACCCTTTTAATTGAAGATTAATTTCTGGAGCGGCGCCACGAATTCCATGGAAAGCATTCAAGAATACGGTTTGCTGTTCCTTTATGCTCTCCCGATCGCGCTCGTCCTTCTGTGGCGAAGCTGGTCGCGACGGCGCGCTTCCGCGCGAAATCTGAGCGCACTGGAAGAAAATCGCAAGGCCGGTTTGGTCGAACCGGCGTCACTTCATCCGAACATCGACAAAGAAACGTGCATCGGCTGCGGCACCTGCGCCACGGCCTGTCCGGAAGGCGATGTGATCGGGCTCATCGACGGCCGCGCCGAATTGATCAATGCCACCCACTGCATCGGACACGGGGCCTGCGCTGCGGCCTGTCCGGTGAGCGCCATCAGCCTGGTATTCGGCACGGAAAAACGTGGTGTGGACATCCCGATGGTGGACAAAAACTTCGAGACCAACGTGCCCGGCTTGTTTATCGCTGGAGAGCTGGGCGGAATGGGACTGATCCGCAATGCGGTGGAACAGGGACGGCAGGCGCTCGAAGCCATTCGCAAGAAGGACGGCGTCGGCAAGGGCGGCGACTTGCTCGACGTATTGATCGTCGGCGCAGGCCCCTCCGGGTTTTCCGCCACGCTGGGCGCGCATCAGTACAAGCTGCGCTACCGGACCATCGAACAGGAATCTCTTGGCGGCACGGTCTCGCACTATCCGCGCGGCAAGATCGTGATGACACAACCTGTCCAGCTGCCCATGGTGGGAAAAGTAAAACTGCGCGAGACCAGCAAGGAAGCGCTGCTCGATTTCTGGACCAGCACGGCACAGAAGACCGGCATCACGATTCATTTCCAGGAGCGCATGGAATCGGTCACACGCACGGATGGCATTTTCGTGGTCAAAACCACGCGCGGAGAATACCGCGCGCGCACTGTACTTCTCGCCATCGGTCGACGCGGTTCCCCGCGCAAACTCGAAGTTCCGGGCGAGGAGTTGTCGAAAGTCGTGTACCGCCTCGTCGATCCGGAACAGTATCGCGGACAACGCGTCCTCGTGGTGGGCGGAGGTGACAGCGCGCTCGAAGCCGCATGCAGTATCGCCGATGAGCCCGGCACCCAGGTTGCTCTGTCCTATCGCAGTGAATCGTTCAGCCGCGCCAAGGAAAAGAACCGCCTGCGTGTTGAGCAGGCGCAAAAAACCGGCAAGCTGACCGTATTGCTCAAATCCGGCGTCAAGGAAATTCTTCCCGACAAGGTCACGCTCGATCACGAGGGCAAGCGCATCGACCTCCCCAATGACGCGGTGATCGTCAGCGCCGGTGGCATTTTGCCGACTGGACTGCTTAAAGAAATGGGCGTGAAAGTGGATACGAAATTCGGGACTGCATGACGTTATCCTCCGTACGAGCGCCGCCCCGGCGCGACGGAATCTTGTTGTTCGATGGAAAAGTCGCGCCGAGGGCGACGCTCCTACAAGTACGTCGAGACTCGTTTTTAGCGGAACTTCCCGAAGAACCCACCCTTGTCATCGCCAGCACCCTGCTCCAGTGCTTGCACGACGGCAACATGATTGCGGGCGCGAGCAACGCTCAACGGCGTATCGCCCGTTTTGTTCTTGGCATTGGGATCGGCGCCCTTTGCCAGTAGTGCGCGAACGGCGTCAACATGACCGCCTTGCGCTGCGAGCAGCAGCGGAGTCGTCCACAACTCATTCTCGACTTTGGCATCAGCACCATGATCCAGTAGCCAATTCACGACAGCCGCATGTCCGGACGCGGCCGCGAGGTGGAGTGCGGTGTTGCCGTCGCGGCTTTTGGTGTCCACGCGCGCGCCGCGATCGGTCAACAGCTTGACCACCTCAAGATTCCCATCACGGGAAGCAACCATGAGCGGCGTTTCGTTGTCCGCACCGACGGCGTCGGGCTTCAGCCCGGCATTCAGCAAGACTTCGACAACCGCCGCATGGCCATGACGCGCCGCCAGCCAAAGTAGCCCGCGGCCTTGCCCGTCGCGCCAGCCCCGCGCATCCGGTTGCGATATCAGATTCGTGACAATATCTTCCTGCCCCGTTTCGACCGCGAGGCTCAATGCACTGGCTCCGGATTTGCTCAACGCGCTTCCGTTGGCACCGGCTTTCAGCAACACGCGCGCCGCATCCAAGCGTTTTTCACCCACGGCGTAGTGCAAGGCGGTTCGCCCCTGCGGATCTGTCGTTTCCAGTTGTGCACCAGCCTGCAACAACGCCGTGATGACCGGGGCGTGGCCTTCGCGTGCAGCAAATATCAGCGCGGTCAAACCCTGTTTGTTCGCGACGTTGATGGCCGCTTTCGCCGCAAGCAACTTTTTTACGATCTCGGCCTGATTCTTCCACGCCGAAAACATCAACGCGGTGTTCCCTTCCGGCTCGGTCGCATTGACATCCACGCCTTTCGCGAGCAACTCGGCGACCGCTGCGGCTCGGCCTTCCCATGCGGCGATCATCAACGGCGTCCACTGTTCATAGAGTTTGCTGGATGAACGCACTGCTTCCACCGTAATCTGCGGCGCGGCCGCGAGGGTGTGGGTATGCGCGCCGCGTTCGACAAGCCATGCAGCAACGTCGGCGAATTTGCCCTGTTGCGCCAAACTCCATGCGCTGTGGCCAAGACGATTGCGCGCATCCAATTCGGCTCCGCTCTCGGCCAACAGCTTCACCGTCGCCAATGCACCTTGCTCGGCTGCAAGCATCAAAGCCGTATCCTGCTGCTTGTTGCGCGCATTGACCGGGGCTCCGCTCTTGAGCAACGCCTGCGCGACGCTTGGCTGCGATTTGGCGGCGGCGAAGTGCAATGCGGTCCAGCCTTGCTTGTTTGTCATCGCGTTGCTTGCACCAGCACGCAACAATTGCGCAACAACATCGGCATGGCCCGCCGCCGACGCAATCATGAGAGCGCTGTCGCCATATTCGTTTTGCAAGCCGAGGTTCGGACGCGCGCCAAGCAGCGATTCGACAACATCGCGATGCCCCTGTTTGGCGGCGAGCATGATCGCCGTCCAGCCCAGTTTGTCTGCGGCATTGACGTTGGCGCCCGCGCTGAGCAGGTTGCGCACGCCGTACGCATAGCCGTCATCGGCTGCAAGTAACAATGCGCTACGGCCGGTCCCGTCGGCTGCTTCAAGCTGGACGCCCGACGCGGTAACAATGGCGCGCAACATGTCATCGCTATGCGTTCGAACGGCATGCAGCAGCGGTACGAGACCCTCCGCATCACGCAGGTTCACATCCGCACCGGCGCGCAGCAACGAGGTCACTACGCCCACGTTGCTCTGCTGCAGCGCATGTTGCAGCGCGCCCCAGCCTTTTCGATCTTGGGCGTTGATATTGGCTTTTTGCTTGACCAGCAACTCCACCGCGGCTGCCTGACCCTTGGCCGCGGCAAGCATCAGCGGCGTGCGACCCAACCCATCCGCGCGATCCGGCGACGCACGCGCTGCCAGCAGCGCGCGCAGGACGTCAACATGGCCACCGGTCGCTGCCAGTGCCAGCGCGACCTCATCCTGCTTGTTTGCAAGTTGTGGCTGCGCCCCAGCCGCCAGAAGTTGCTGAACAACGGCCGCGCGTCCCTTGCGGGCCGCTTCCAGCAACGCCGTGTTGCCGTAGGCGTCTGCGCCATCCACCGCGACGCCTTGTTTGAGTAGCGCGGCAACGATCTCGCTGCGTCCCTCGCGGGCCGCGGCGCGAAGATTTTCCGCCGGATCGCCCGTGGAAGGCACCGCCACGGTTGGCGACGAGTCCGCACCCAATTCTGCCAATCGCTTTTGAGCGGCGGCCTCGCCGTTGTCGGCAGCGCGCTGCAACCATTGGCGCGCAAGCGCCGCATCGCGCGGGACACCCCAACCGTTTTCGTACATCACTCCCAGACTGAATTGCGCTGCCGGAAATTTTGCTTCCGCCGCCTGCGCCATCAGTTGCGCGGCTCGCTCCAGATTTTTCTCAACTCCCTGTCCGCTCCGGTACAGGCGCGCCAGGTTATACATGGCCTCCGTGCTGCCGCCTACCGACCCCTGCTCATACCACTGCCGGGCCCGCGCGAAGTCGCGATCAACCCCTTTTCCCTGGCGATACAGATCGCCCATGGCATTTTGTGCACGTGCGTCGCCTCTGTGAGCCAGTTCCGTCCATTCCGTGGCAGCACGCGAATAGTCACCGTTTTCATAGGCGCGTTGCGCAGAAGCGTAGTCCGCCGCGGCCGCGGTCGCCGATAAAGCCGCGAGCAAAATCGCGATTGCAATCAGTTTTTCCTGCCGCATGGTCCGTTTTCCTGCCAAATGGCGGTTATACACCGTCGCCCTTGCGACGCAATCCCCAACGCCGGAGACGTAATGCCCCGCACGTAAATTTATGATCAAATAGGCGCCTTGATCTCAGCACCCCCCATAAGGATAGGAGTTTAGTGTTATGTCGATGGACGATCGCGACGGCGTCATCTGGTTTGATGGCAAGCTCGTGCCGTGGCGTGATGCAAAGGTTCACGTGCTCACCCACACCCTGCATTACGGCATGGGCGTGTTTGAGGGCGTGCGGGCCTACAACACCACCAAGGGCACAGCGATCTTTCGCCTGCAGGCGCACACCGACCGCTTGTTCCGCTCGGCGCACATCATGGGTATGCCGATGCCGTGGGACAAGGCGACCATCAACGAAGCGCAGCGCGCCGCCGTGCGCGAGAACAAACTCGAATCCGCGTATATTCGCCCGATGGCTTTCTACGGCTCCGAAGGCATGGGATTGCGGGCGGATAACCTGAAAGTCCATATCATCGTCGCCGCCTGGCACTGGGGCGCGTATCTCGGCGAAGACGGCCAGAAAAACGGCATCAAGGTGCGCACCTCGTCCTACACACGCCACCACGTCAACATCTCGATGTGCAAGGCGAAGGCGAACGGGCACTACATCAATTCCATGCTCGCGCTGCGCGAGGCGATTTCCTGTGGCTGTCAGGAAGCCCTGCTGCTGGACGCCGAGGGCTACATTGCCGAAGGCAGTGGCGAAAACATTTTCATCGTGCGCGACGGCGTTCTGCATACGCCGGAGCTGACCTCCGCGCTCGACGGCATTACCCGCGACACCATTTTCAAGATCGCCGCGGAAATGAAGATTCCGGTGCGCGAGCGCCGCATCACGCGCGACGAAGTCTACATCGCCGACGAAGCGTTCTTCACCGGTACCGCGGCTGAAGTCACCCCGATTCGTGAACTGGACGGCCGTATGATCGGCAGCGGCGGTCGCGGCCCGATCACCGAAAAAATTCAGGCGCGCTATTTCGATGTCGTTAACGCACGCCATACCCTCAATGCGGAGTGGATCACTCCCGTAAAGTGAGTCTGTCACCATGTCGCCTCGTGATGCCCAACAAGCTCAGGTTCCCAACGCGCAACGCACTTATAAAGTCACAGCGCAGGATTTGCCGTTGCACTGCCCCATGGACAACATGCGTCTGTGGGATTCGCACCCGCGCGTGTACCTGCCGATTGAAGAAACCGGCAAGGCCAAGTGCCCGTATTGCGGCGCGGATTACGTACTGGTCGAATCCTCCGGGAGCTGATGAGTGGAAGCAGGCGCGACCGCAGGACCCGTTCCCAATTTGACGCTCGCTGGCCTTCCCCAACCCCTTCGCTATTTTTGTGCTTTCGTCGTCGCCGCGTTTCCCGCGACGGCGCTGATCGCGGACGACTTCGCCAGCGCGCTGTTCTTCATCGTCGCGCTGATGGGTCTCATTTCCATACCCTTCAATCGCGCGTCGGAACCGTGGCCGCGCGAAGTAAAGCTGGTCGTGTTCGCGCTCGTGGCGTTCTTTGCCGTCGCCGCGTTCGTCTATGTGGTGTCCGATCTCTCGGAGCCCGGCTACAAACGCCTCGGCCGCTACTTTCGCTTTCTGCTGTTTATTCCGGTATTCCTAATTTTGCGGCGCGCTCGCATCCCAACCTTTGCACTGTGGGTCGGCGTGGCGGTCGGCGCTATCGGTGCCGGACTGACGGCGCTCGACCAGATTTACACGCATATCGTTTTTGCTCCCGAAGACCGCGCCCAGGGCTCCGTGCATCCAATTATCTTTGGCGACATGTCACTGTTGATGGCCGCGCTCAGCCTGGCAGGACTATCCGAGTTTTCGCGTCGCCATCGGGCGTTGGCCTTGCTGCCCATCGTTGCTGCCATTCTCGGATTGATGGCCAGCTTTTTGTCCGGATCGCGCGGCGGATGGATCGCGCTTCCGGCGCTCGCGGGCGTTTTGGTTTGGCACGGCTGGCATCGCATCGCGCGCTGGCAAGTCATTGCCGCGTGCGCCGCCTTCGTCACACTGGCGGTGGCCGCGTACGCGATTCCACAAACCGGAGTAAGCGAACGACTTCACGTCGCCAAGGCGGAGATCGAGGACTATCTGGCGACAGGCGAAGCCAACACTTCGGTCGGCGCACGGCTGGAGATGTGGCGAACCGCGTGGATCATCTTTCGTGAACATCCGCTGCTCGGCGTGGGCATGGGCGGCTACTCCCGCGAAAAAACGGCGCTGATCGAGCAAGGCATAGTTTCTCCTGCCGTCGCCTCGTATCTGCACCCACACAATGAATACCTGGCCGCACTGGCGACGCGCGGTGTCGTGGGTTTTGCATCGCTCCTGCTGTTGTTCGGCATCACGCTGAAAGTGTTCTACGATCGTTACAAAAATCCCCGGCTGGAGCCCACCTATGGCCTGGCGGGAATCATTGTGGTCGTCGCGTTCATCCATTTTTGTTTTTCCGGCGACACGTTTGATCGCAGCATGCCGATCAGCTTCATTACGTTCATGCTTGCGGCGTTGACTGCCGTTTCACCGCGCAGCACCTCGCAGGCACGAACACGCAACACCACGCTTTCGGTCATCGTCATCGCCAAAAATGAAGCCGACCGCATTGAGCCGTGTTTGAAATCCGTCGCCGGCTGGGCGGATGAGATCATCGTGCTCGACAGCGAGAGCACCGACGGCACGGCGGATATCGCCCGTCGCTACACATCGCATGTCGAAGTCACCGATTGGCCGGGCTTCGGGCCGCAAAAACAGCGTGCGCTCGAACGGGCCACCGGGGAGTGGGTGCTTTCGATCGATGCGGACGAACGCGTCACACCCGAACTGCGCGAGGAAATTGATCTGCTGTTAGCCAGCGCTTCAAAACATGCCGCCTACCGGATTCCGTGGCAGGTGATGAGTTTCGGAAAGACCATCGATTTCGGCCGCAGCGGTCGCGCGCCGTTGCGACTCTTCAAGCGCGAAGGCGCACGATTCACCACGGCACAGGTGCATGAACACGTTTCAGTCGGCAACGGCACCATTGGACGAACCTGCGGCCGACTGATTCACGATTCGCACCGCAGCTTTGCGCACGCACTGGAGAAGTTCGACAAGTACGCGTGGCTGTGGGCCAACGAACGCGCAAAGCGCGGCAAACGCGACAATCCACTCAATGCGTTTCTGCATGCGGCGTGGATGTTCTTCGGAATCTTGATTCTGCGGCTGGGCATGCTGGACGGCCGACGCGGCCTGATGATGGCGACACTGTTCGCGCAGTACACGTTCAACAAGCACGCCGCATTGTGGACACTGCAGAAGTCCAAAAACCAATCTAACAACGGAACATCGCCATGAGCAAACGCCGCGCGATCATTTTGCTGGCTGGCATGGGTAGCCGCCTGGCGCGGCCGCATCCGAAAAGCCTGACGCCGCTGGGCAACGGTGAAACCATTCTTTCGCGGCAGCTGCGCATCCTGCGCCAGTTTGATTTCTCCGTCTGCGGCGTCGTCGGCTTCAAGAAAGACCTGATCATGGAAGCCGCGCCGGAAATTCTGTTTGCGTACAACACCAACTACGACACCACGAATACTTCCAAGAGCCTGCTGTGCGGCCTGCGCCATGCGGTCGACGAAGACGTGATGTGGCTCAACGGTGACGTCGTCTTTGAACCGGAAGTCATCGAAGCCATGCTGTCGGCTTCCAGCTCTGCCGTCGCAGTGAACAACGCGCGCGTAGCGGATGAAGAAATCAAATACACACTGAATTCTGACGGCTACATCAACGCGATCTCCAAGAAAGTCCAAAACGCGCTCGGCGAAGCGCTGGGCATCAACCTGATCAAAGCCGAGCACCTCGTGGCGTTCAAGGAAAAACTCGACACCGTCGCCGACCAGGACTACTTCGAACGCGCGATGGAATTACTGATCGACGAACGCAAGAACGTATTCAAACCGATCGACGTCAGTCGCTACGGGTGTGTGGAAGTGGATTTTGCGGAAGATCTTGAACGCGCCAAGACGATGGTGCAGCCAACGTCAGTTCCCTAGATATTATTAACGACATCAAGCTAAAGTGTGTTCGCGACCCTGAGCGGGATATCGACCGTGTCAGAAGTCGTCATTTATGCGATACCAACGAATGGCCACCACCGACTGACAAGCGAACCCTTGGTCCGGTCCAATGTGGCGGTTAGGAATCTCAATCCGAACGGCCCGTTGAAGCCACACCCGTACTGCTAAATTGAAAAAGATATATGCCAATTTCTCATCTTTGCCTTTAGTCGCAACCCGCTGCGCGGTCTCACTGAACTTGTTGCGGATACCAAGATGCTGTGGTTAGTTTTCACTGTCGATCGATTCAATTTCCCATACCACGCCTTCCAGGCGGGCGAGATTAGCTAAGACACCCTTCTGAAATCTCCTGAGCGTTAGTTCAGGCAAATCCCCCTCGACCATGACATGGATGCACCAATGGTCTTCCTTCATACGAATGGCAACACCATCCACGTACACCTTTAGGATTCTATTCTCAGCGTTTTTTGTTGGGCTATCGGACGTAAGGCCATCCACATTGTAAATCGACACAACAGCATCGAGGTTTGGTTCATGACCCAGAGACTCAGAGAGTCGGCGCATTTGCTCTTGAAATTCTTCCTTCCAATTTTCATTGCGAGTCCAGAGAGCATGACGAATTTGCCACAAATGATTCTGCTTCCGATCGGCTCGCATGAATGTCCATTGTGGCCAACAATGGTTTGTTCTTCGCGTCCAAACCCATGTCGTAAGGTCAAGCGCCCACTCATCGATGTTTTCGCGGGATGGCGTGCTCAGACTGCACTCAATTTGTCCTCCTGAAATGAGGATACGGTTTCGTCCATCAAGCTTGGCTTTGTGTCCGTGAATCCACCCTGGTTGATCGCCGCTAGTTTCGATTTCTTGAATCTCAAAGTTCGCGACATTCATTCGATAGACGGGTGTGCGGCCGAATTGGCGATCTTCTGGGTAACCAAGACAGCCGATTATGAAAATGAGGTTGTCAATGAGTGTCGCTGTATGAAAATCGGTAGGCCGGAAAACGTGCTGCGGATATCCAAAGAAACGAATCGATCCGTCTGCTTTGAACTCGGTCACGTCGTTGTAAATGCAGAAATCGGGGTCGTAGCTATCCTCGTGTTCTCCCGCGATTTCAATGATGCGACCATCGTCAAGAATGGTGGTTGACCTACCGAACCGCTGATAGCACCACACCGGAAGGCGCCCACCGGGGTCTGAATCTGCAAACTTTTTACGCGCACGCCACGCGGAAGCCCCCGAGCGCACCATTGCCATCCAAAACGGATTGTCAATCTGCTCAGGATTCCCAATGCCAAACCGGCGGTTTTTCCCCACAAGATAGTCATCTGGCGATGCTTGCGGCTCTGTATCATGTTGAACTCCGAGAAGTCTGGCGTGCATCTCGGTGTTGATGTCATTGATATCAGCCCCATGGCGCACCAAGATGTGAACAATTTCCATGTTTGCTGCAACTTGAATCGGTCGCTCTGGGATACCGTTAGGCGTATGAATATTCGCTCCACATTGAACTAGAAAATTCACGCAATCAGTCATGCCTTGTGAGGCTGCCGCAATCAATGGCGTTTCTAGAAATTCATCCGTAGACTCAATGTCAAATCCCTGGCTCATCAACCATCTCAGCATCGGAACGCCGTTGTGCTGAATGGCGTATTGCATGGGCGTTTTTCCGCATCGCCCTGTTGCCAATCGGTTGGCGCCAAGGTCTAGCAATAACTGAGTTTTCTCAACGTCCCCAAGCTGAATAGCAAATAAAAATGGAGTTCTTTCCCAAAAGTCAGTTGACTCGAGGTCATTATTCTCTTGAATCGATTTCTCAATACTTCTGGATGTGCCATAAACAACTTCGTATATCGTACTGCTCCAACCAAGCTGATCACTATCAGCACCAGCAGCTAGCAGTACTTCGACGACATCAAAGCGGCCATGGTTGGAAGCAATTCGAAGTGCTGACTCACCGTATTCAGTAACTCTGTTGACGTCGTCTCCTTGAGCAATACAAGATTTTATTTTTTCAACGAGGTCAGCCCCATTGTTGTAAATTACGTTGAGTAAGGTAGTCATTTTTCGTCGATGGCGTCCTGCATGTTGCTGAAAATATCGCTCTACACGCTGAGAGTAATCACACTGATAAGTCGCCGACTAGCGTACTTCGTTCTCAAAGATTTCGGGGCAATTGTGAGGTTTGTTAATGTCCGCTCGTCGCCGACAATTTCCAAGCACTACAGCCCTAGTGTCCGCATATTCCACCGCAACGCCAAACGGCGATATAGATTGAGCGGCTTTTTGAAACGCGCCTTCTGATGTTCGCTCAGCATCGAATCGACCGCCTGCAGTACACGCTCGCTGGATTTTCCGTCGCGATAGGGATGCATCTGAGCAATGAATTCGCGTGCGCCGCGCATGACGTCGTGGGGTCGTGCCAACGCGCGAGTGAGCGCGGCTTCGAGTTCGTGAGCTTCATGAATATTGATCACGTGCGGACCGGGCGAATGCGCGCGGAAGGTCACGACGGGTTTGTCGAGCATCAGAAATTCGGACACCACGGAGGATGTGTCTGACAGCATCACGTCGGCGCGACGCAGCAGCGGCAACAGTGCAGCATCCTCCGCGACGGTGAGGTTCGCGCCCTGCAGCTTTCGATATTCCGCGACGACGTCGGGCGCCATCTTGGGATGAAACTTCACGACCCATTGCCAGCACGTATCCTGCGCGAGTTGCGCGATGGTGTCGCGCAGCGCGGGTGCGGAACCGAGGCTGGGACTGAATGTCGGCGCATACAAAATCACCGGGCGCGGATTCGGTGGCTCTGCCTCACTCGATGATTCAAACAGCGGATCCATTTTCGGCCAACCAGTTTCGATGACCTGAAAATACCGGTGCTGTTGCGCGAGCGCCTGAAACGGTTGGGTCGTCGCCGGCCCGTGCGTGCAATAGAGATCGAAGAAATGACGAATCCGGAAGTGACCTTTTTTCTCGATCCCGAAACCGTGAAACACCTGCACCTTCAAACCCGGGAAAAAATCCGGAACCCAATTTCCGGGCACGAACACGGCCACAGGGTTGAACCGTTTAACTTCCGCCACGGTGGCCAGGCGACGTTCGTCGGCTTTGAGCGGAGGATTCGCGATGCCATGGATGAACCAGGCGACTTCATCGCCGCGCGCGCGAATGGCGCGCTGCAACGGGCGCAGTATTTCAAACGAGTAGGGCTTGGAGACGAACAGCAAATAGCGCTTCATGCGTTCCCGATCCGGTGCGCCGGCTCTGGCTGGCGCTATGCTATCATGGCCGCCTTTGGCTCCCTCCGCACGACGCGCATGAAGCTAGACCTCTCAAAGTGTCTCGATGAACACCACGCGGCGATCGAAAGCGTGCGCCGCCTTGAGCCGACGATCCACAAGGTCGTGGCGTTGCTGCAGGACACCTTCGCCAGCGGTGGCCGCGTATTCGCGTGCGGCAACGGCGGCTCGGCGGCGGACGCGCAGCACTTCGCGTCGGAACTGACCGGCCGTTTCGAACGCGATCGTCGCCCTTACCCCGCGATTTCCCTGACCACGGATTCATCGGCGCTCACGGCCGTCAGCAATGACTACGGCTTCGAGCACGTGTTCGCCCGCCAGCTCGAAGCCTTGGCGCGGCCCGGCGACGTGCTGATCGCCATGTCGACGTCCGGCAATTCGCCCAACATCCTGCGCACGCTGGAGCGTGCACGCCAGCTGGGCTTGAAGACGGTCGGGCTGCTCGGCAAGTCCGGCGGCAAGGCCGCGGCGCTGGTGGATCATGCGCTGGTGATCGAAGCGGCGCGCACATCCCGAATCCAGGAAGCGCATATTTTGATCCTGCACCTGCTGTGCGAGGTTTTCGAGAGCTAGATGGCGACTCCGCTGCCGCTCTGGTACGTCGCCAATCAGGCGTACATGTTTTCGAACATTCTTCCGGTCTATCGCGCCTACGGCGGCGAGTTTCTGGTGCGCAGCCTGCAGCGTTGGGTGCAGTTCAAGCATTACCTGCACGACCTGAATGCTTTTCCGGAGCGGCGCACGCTCTTTGATAGTCCGGCGGTGCGCATCGTCGATTATCGCAAGCCGCAGTCTTACGACGGCGTTTTCATTTCGCTCAATGGCATTCTGATCAACAAGTCGGGTCCGAAATCCAAATCCGTGTTTGTCGGCCATGGCACCGGCGACAAGCCGTACCACGGCGATACGGCGCAACGCATCATTTCGAAATTCGATTACCACTTCATCACCGGGCCGAAGCATCTGGCCAAACTGGTGGATGCCGGCTTGAACCTTCCGGCCGAAAAACTCATTTCCATCGGCAACCTGCGCTTCGATGATTATGTGAACGGCAAGATTTCGCGCGAACGGGTGCTGGCGAATCTCGGCATCAAGAATCCCAATCGCAAGACCGTGCTGTACGCGCCGACCTGGACGTGGGGCAACGGCACGCTGGCCAAGTTCGGATTTCGTTTTTGCAAGGAACTCAGCACCGATTACAACGTGATCATTCGGCCGCACACCTATGACCGTCGCAACGTTCCCGCGCTCAAACGACAGGTGCGGCGCGCGGGTTTGCAAAACGTTTATTTTTCAGCACCCGCCGACTTGCGGCGCCACGACACGATGGATGACTTTCTGGTGTCGGACATTCTGATCAGCGACACCTCGTCCATCGTTTACGAGTATCTGATCACCCGTAAACCGGTGATTAGCATTCCGACCGACTTCACGGGGGGCCACAACATGCCTGCGAATCTGGATATCAAAAGCGTGGCGACGCCGTTCGACGAAAACATCAACGCGCGCGACCAGGTGGCGCGCACGCTGGACCAGCATGAGACTCACCGCGCCGCGTATGAAGAATTGCTGCACAATTGCTTCTATTTCAACGATGGCGGCAGCGTGGCTCGCGCGGGCGAGTTCATGAACCAATTGGCGAGCTGAATATGGCAAGCACGAGCAGCGGCGCACGTTTGATGGTGTTCGACGTTCCGCACCTTTATTACCTTCCGCAATTCATTCCGGTGTTCCGAGAGTTGCAGCGTCGCAGTTCAAGTGGATTTGAAGCGTTGTTTCTTTTGTATTCGGAGATCGACGGACCGGAGTTCGCCGCGGTCATGGCCGACGTGGCGGCCAAGGAAGAGCTGCCGCACCGCTGGGTCAAGACGCTGGAAGAAGGCCTCGCCTATTACGAAGCGACTCGACCCACCTGGATCGTGTTTGGAAATGAATACAAACATCTCGATGAACTCCCCAAAGAAAGCCGCCACGCGATGGTCAACCACGGCGCAGGAATCAAGTCGGCGGGGCATAGCATCAACTCCTGTCGCTTCACGGTGCGCTTCGCGGAAGGCCCGTATCAGCTCCAGCAACTGAAGAAGAGCTATCCGCCCGGAAACTACGTCGACGTCGGCTTCGCCAAGCTCGATCCGTTGTTTCGCGGCGAGCCGATCAAGGGCGGGATGACAATTCAGTCAGCCGGGCTCGATCCGAACAAGAAGACGTTGCTGTACGCGCCGACCTTCTACCCGAGCTCGCTCGAGCTGTTTCCCGACCACTGGCCGCGCGAGTTTGCAGAATACAACCTGGTGGTGAAGCCGCATTTCTTCACCTACACCAAGGCGCGTTACCGCGCCCAGCGGAAGAAGCTCGAGCGATGGAAAGCCGCACCGAATGTCCGGGTGGCCTCCGTTTCGGACTACACTCTGCTACCGTTTTTTGCGATGGCGGACGTGCTGATCAGCGACGCATCGACCGCCTTGTTTGAATTTGCGGCGCTGAACAAGCCGGTGGTGTGGTGCGATTTCCTCAAGTTGCGGTGGACCTACCGCGGGCCCTTCGCCTATCGCTTCAAGAACCGCATGGACCAGGACATCCTGCGCTATGCCGACATCGCGGTACACGCGCCTCGCTACGCGGACCTGCACTCCATCGTCGCGGATCAGCTGGCCCATCCGGCCGGTTTCGAACGCCAGCGCCGGGAATATGCCGAAGTGTTGCTGGGCAAGCTGGACGGCCACGCGTCGACGCGGATCGTCGACTACCTGCTGGGCCACCACCCTTAAAAACCGCTTTTCTTACAGACTCAGAACGTTGCATGACCCTTGGGTAGCAGACATAATACCCGCTGCCCGCCCGCGAACAATTGTGTGCGCGGAAGGCTTAACTCACCACGGTGCACCCCTATGCAGAATATCAAGATTGCGATCATCGGAATTGGAAACTGTGCCAGCTCGCTGGTGCAGGGCGTTGAGTACTACCGCGACAAGAACAAGGAAGACGCCATCGGCCTGATGAACTGGGACATCGGCGGCTACAAACCCTTCGATATCGATATTGTCGCCGGATTCGACATCGATGCGCGCAAGGTCGGCAAGGATGTTGCGGATGCGATCTTCGCGGAACCGAACTGCACCGCGATCTTCTGCGACAAGATTCCCGCCACTGGCGCCATCGTTGAAATGGGCCCGGTGCTCGACGGCTTCGCCGACCACATGCGTGAGTATCAGGACTCGCGAACCTTTGTTCTGTCTGACCGTCCGCAACCCAGCAAGGAACGCGTCGTCCAGATCCTCAAAAAATCCGGCGCGGAAATTCTCCTGAACTATCTCCCCGTGGGATCGGAGCAGGCCACGCGCTTCTACGCCGAATGTGCGCTCGACGCGGGCGTCGCCTTCATCAATAACATGCCGGTGTTCATCGCCAGCGACCCGAAGTGGGCCAAGCGCTTTGAAGAGCGCAAGATTCCGATCGTGGGTGATGACATCAAGGCACAGGTCGGAGCGACGATTACGCACCGCGTGTTGTCGGACCTGTTCAAGAAGCGCGGCGTGCGACTCGATCACACCTACCAGATCAATACCGGCGGCAACACCGACTTCATGAACATGTTGAACCGCGCGCGTCTGGCATCGAAGAAAGAGTCGAAAACTGAAGCCGTACAGGCCGTGCTGCATCAGCGCCTGGACAGCGAGGACATCCATATCGGTCCCAGCGACTACATTCCGTGGCTGAAGGACAACAAGGTGTGCTTCATCCGCATGGAAGGCAAACTGTTCGGTGACGTTCCGATGAACATCGAACTCCGTTTGTCCGTGGAAGATTCGCCCAACTCCGCCGGTGTCGCGATCGACGCGATCCGCTGCTGCAAGCTGGCGCTGGAACGCGGTCAGGGTGGCATCCTGCACTCGCCGTCGGCCTACCTGATGAAGCATCCGCCGGTGCAATATGCGGATGACGAAGCGCACCGACTGATTCGCGCGTTCGTGAACAAGGAAAGCGACTACTGACGGAGCTTCAGCCATGAAAAGCACGGCACGCCTGAATTCCGACATTTGCCTGATCATTGCCGCGGGCATGGGCACGCGAATGTCGCATCGTATCGACTCGAAGCCACTGCTCGGGGTGCACGGTTTTGTGCTCATCGAACGCATCATGATGGACGCTCGAGCGGCGGGTGCAGAACACTTTGTCGTGGTGTCCGGCTACAACGGCGACAAGCTGCGCAAGTACATCGATCAGTTCGCGCTGCGTGAACAGATGCATGTCCGACATGTCGAAAACGATGAATACAAGCGTGGCAACGGCGTATCCGTCTACAAGGCGGCGGACGTGATTCAGAAGCCGTTCTTCCTGCTGATGGCCGACCACATTTTCGATTACACCATTCTGCGCGACATGAATTCCGCGCCGATGGGTGACGCGAAGCTGATGCTGGCTGTCGATTACAATCTGAAAAATCCAAACGTGGATCTTTCGGATGTCACGCGCGTCGTCGCCGACAACGGTTACATCACCGCCATCGGCAAGGAAATCGACAAGCACAACGCCTATGACACCGGTATGTTCCTCTGCACGCCTGACCTGTTTGGCGCACTGAAGCAAAGCATTCAATCGGGCGATGAATCGCTGTCGGCCGGCGTGCGCATGCTGGCGCAACAGAAGGCCGCCAAGGTGTTCGATATCAAGGGCCGGCTGTGGATCGACATCGACGACGAGAATGCCTACCACAAGGCCATTCAGGCGATTCCAGCGACGGAATGACGTCTTGTAATACAGGCGGGCCATTCACCACTGGCCTGAAAGGCCGTTCGTGACCTCTTCCCTTCCGGACTTTTCGAAAGCGCGCGTGCTGGTCGCGGGCGACCTCATGCTGGATCGCTACTGGCATGGCGACACGTCGCGCATTTCTCCCGAGGCACCCGTTCCAGTCGTGCGCATTACCGATGCCGCAAAAGATTGTCCGGGTGGTGCGGGTAACGTCGCTTTAAACATCGCCGCGTTGGGCGCGCAGGTGCGCATCGATGGCCTGACCGGGCATGACGATGCCGCCGACACGCTTCGATCACTACTTTCTGCCGCCGGGATCGAGTGTCAGTTCGAAAACGCCGCGGCGCTGAAAACCATCATGAAGCTGCGCGTCCTCAGCCGGCACCAACAGCTGATTCGCCTCGACTTCGAGGACGGCTTCTATCAATTCGACTCGGGCGCACTAGTGCAACGCTTCAGCCGCGCGCTTTCGGACTGCGATGTCGTAGTGCTTTCCGATTACGCGAAGGGCACTTTGTCCGCCGCGCCGGAAATGATTCGAAAAGCGCGCACCGCGAAAAAGCCGATTCTTGTCGATCCGAAGGGCCGCCACTTCGAAATCTACCGCGGCGCGACGCTGCTCACACCGAACACCGCGGAATTCACCGCCGTTGTGGGCACCGTCACCAGCGAAGCGGACTTGCTGGAAAAAGGCGAGCGCCTGCGCGCGGACCTGGAGCTTGAAGCTCTTTTGGTGACGCGCGGCGAACACGGCATGACGCTGATCGAGCGCGGCAAACCCGCCGTGACCTATCCCGCACGAGCGCGCGAAGTCTTCGACGTGACCGGCGCCGGGGATACCGTCATCGGCGTTCTCGCGGCGGCGATGGCGGTGGGCGCACCGCTGACCGACGCCGCACAATGGTCGAATGCCGCCGCCGGAATCGTGGTTGGAAAACTGGGCGCCGCTACGGTGACGCCGGACGAACTCCGCAATGCCATGTCAGGACATCACGACACACCGTCGGTCGTCCTGGACCAGGCGCAGTTGCTCATGCAGGTGAAAGCCGCGCGTACACGCGGCGAAAAGATCGTGATGACCAACGGTTGCTTCGACATTCTGCACGTGGGTCACCTGACCTACCTGCATCAGGCCCGGCTGCTCGGCGATCGCCTGATTGTTGCCGTGAACGATGATGGATCCGTGGCGCGACTCAAGGGATCTTCACGACCGCTGAATCCGCTGAAAGACCGGATGGCAATGCTTGCCGGCCTGCGCGACGTGGATTGGGTCGTTCCTTTTTCCGAGGATACACCCGAGCGTTTAATCTGCGAGGTGCTGCCCGATGTGCTGGTCAAGGGCGGCGATTATCGCGTGGACCAAATCGCCGGTCATCGCTGCGTGCAGGCCAACGGCGGCATGGTCGTCACCCTGGACCTCGTGGCCGGTGTTTCGACGACGGGACTGATCGAGCGGATGCGGGACAACCGCTGAAGTCTGAATTGTCGGCTCTTTCTTTTTGTCAGACTCGTTACGCATGCTGAAACCTTCCCTTGTAACGATCAAGGTACTCGCCCTGCTCGCACTCTCCGCCGCGCTGCAAACGTGGCTGCTGTACCTGAAAGCCGAAATCTACATGGAACCGGGAACCGACGCAGTCGTGTTCTCGGTATTCGCATTGCTGATGGCATCAAACGCGGTCGCCGTGGGTTTATTGCGGCTCGTTGCGCGGCGCCGCTCGCTGCCGTGGCTACTGACGGTTAGCAGTGGAACCATCACCATCGTCACGGCGATCGCAACGTACTACTACTTTCTCTTTAACGAACACCTCAACGGGGAGAATTTCGCACTCGCGATCGATGGGCTGATGCATGGCGAGGCGGGCGTGGGTTATGTCGCGGCCGCCAAGTTCTGTCTATCCATCGTTCTGATCTACGTGTTTTCTGCGCTCGTAACCTGGGCGGTCTGGCGTCCTGCGCGTGACGGACACGGATCCACGAACGCAACGCAACTGGCTTCCGTTCTCGTTGCACTGAACGTAGTGGGCGCGGGCTGGCGTGCCACAGTTCCACTCACTGACCTGTCGTATGATGCACAGACCTATATTCCCTGGGTCCACTTCCTGCCTGAAAAGATCTCGCCCCCGCTTGTATCACTTTCGCCCCCCATTGAACGGGGTGGCTACTTTGAGCTGGAGGACTTGAAGCAACTGACACACATCAAGCAACGAATCCTCTCTGGAAACATCACGGCCGAACGGCGGCCCAATGTCCTTTTCGTACACCTGGAATCGCTGCGATCGGATCGCTTCACGCCGGAGAACATGCCAGAACTGTACAAGGAATCGTCGAACAGTTTGCAGTCGCTTCCAATGCACTTTACGACCGGCCCGAATACCGGCACCGGACTCCATGGTCTGATCAACGGCCTTCCGGCTTCGTACTACCAGTTTGCGCGTTACGTGTGGTTCCGGCCGATTACGCTTTCCGTTTTGAAGAAGCTGGGATATCGCAACTCCGTCTACGCAACGCGCGGGCTGGAGTACGAGCAGCTTGGCGACCTGTTTTTTAACGAAACGATGGACACGCTGACGTTGGTCAGCGACGGGGAAATTGCGGACCGGGAACAGCGCATGGTGACGCGTTACATCGACGATCTGAAAAAGGATGGCGACCAACCGCGCTTCGATTACATGATGTTTTATTCGACACACTTCGACTATTTCTTCCCGGAAACTTTTTCAAAGTACCAACCGGTGCAGAAATTGGGATTCGACATTAACAACGGACGACAACGAGACAATGAAGGCATGCGCGAAGGACTGTTCAACCGCTACCGCAATGCCACGCTGTTCGTCGATCACTTGGTGAGCGAGATTGTTCAATATCTGAAGGACAGCGACCGGTTGAAAAATACTGTCGTGATCATCACGGGTGATCACGGCGAGGAGTTCTGGGAGCATGGCAAGTTTGGACATATTTTCGGCCTGGTGAACGAGCAGATCCGCGTCCCCGCATTAGTGCACTTTCCGAAGCCGCTGCCGCCGGGCTATCAGATCACCTCCCATCAGGATTTCATGCCCACGTTGTTCGACTTCATGAACGTGCACACCAGCGGCACCACGTGCGGCTTTATGACCGGTCGATCCTTGTATCGCCATGAGGGCGACAACGACTATGCGCTCGCGTCTTTGGGCGTCATCCAGAAGAATTTGAAGTTCACCGAAATGCTGATCGGCAAGGGATACAAGATTCGATTCGACTACAAGGACGAATTGCGTGTCGTCGGAGTCTTCGACTACGAGGACCACCCACTGGACGACTTCGATCGACCCGTCGTTGCCGATCTTGTTCGACATGCCGTCGAGACGCGGCGACATGCTTTTGCCCAGTGCGACGGATCGGCCTAGCGGCGGGCTGCGGCGCGCAGTGAATCCAACATTCGGCACACATCGCCGACAGCGATCAGGTCCATCACATCGGCGCGCCGTACACGCTGACCCCAGGCCACCTGGGTCACATCCTTGCCAAACTGCTGCCGAACTGCTTCCGGATATTTGTTTACGACCCATTGCTGGCTCAGATAGGGACCCGTTCGAAACGGATTGGAAGTCGCATACAGACCGATCACCGGGCATCCGACCGCTGTCGCCATATGCGCCGGGCCGGAGTCGGGTGACACCAGCACGGCCGCCCGCTGCAATATCGCAAGCAATTGCTTGAGATTGCTTTGTCCAATGAGGTTGACTACGGGATGCTGTGCCATGGCGGAAATGCGGGCGCCGTATTCCTGTTCCAGTTCGGTCGGTCCGCCGGTCAATACAACCCGCATGCCGTGCCGTTCGATCGCGTGATTGACCACTGCCGCATAACGTTCCGCGGACCAATTGCGAAAGTTGCGGAATCGCGTGCTGCTGCACGGACTGATCACGAGCGTGGGCTGCGTCCCGGGGAGATGCTGCTCTGCGTAGCGCGCCGCGTCCGCCGGGATGGGGATATC
Organism: Proteobacteria bacterium UBA6921; assembly: GCA_002450895.1. Lineage (GTDB taxonomy): Bacteria > Pseudomonadota > Gammaproteobacteria > SG8-11 > SG8-11 > UBA6921. The sequence continues at coordinate 7,518 of DKAR01000213.1, read as the reverse complement.
CCAGCGCGGTTGCGCGGGCACAGCCACTCCGATGGCTTGCGCAAAACCGAACAACGCATCCAGAACATGCTGGTTATCCGCCTTGGATATTTTTTGGTTGGTAAACAGCCATTGAAAATCCTTGGCCCGCGAGCGATCAAATCCGAGGCGGACCGGTGCGTGCACATAGCGGCTCGCCATGCTGGCGCGCAATGAAACCTGCATGTGCAGTAACGCGTCGAACTGGCGGTTGCTCAGCTGCGCTTTCAGCGCGTGAAATGCGGCGCGACCTTTCTTCTTGTCGAAGGTGATAAACTCGATGCCAGGTATATCACCCACCAGCGTCGCTTCAAGCGCGCCCACAATCCAGGTCAATTGCGTCTTGGGCCACTGATCCTGAATTGCGCGCACCACAGCCACCGAATGGCACACGTCGCCAATGGCCGAGAGACGCAGGATGCAAAGACTTTTGGGTGGATCTGTAAACGGCAGTGGCATGTTTTTTAAGTTTTCGCGGACTCGATATCTGCCGCGCCGCGGAGCGCCCCGGCATTCCGGTTTCGCCGGGAATCGACCCACCGGATCGCGGCATTGGATAACTCGTACGAATCGTGACGAAGGGCCCCAGTGAAAATTGAAACCCGCAGCGTCAGTTCGCAGCACATCCTATACGACGCCGACACGTTGCGTGAAGCAGAACCGTGGCTGTTTGATCGGACCGAGCTTCAGAACCGCGGCCTGCTAACGGGTCTGGCGCGCGGCCGCGGCACCACCTGGTTCTATGCGCACGATGAGCTGGCCCTGGTTCTACGCCACTACCAGCGCGGCGGAATGATCGCGCAGCTGCTTTACGATCGTTATCTCTGGACCGGCATCAAGCGGACGCGCGCCTGGCGCGAATGGGCGCTGCTCGCCCACATGTACGCACGCGACCTGCCCGTACCGCAGCCTATTGCAGCGCGCGTGGTGCGCAGCGGCATCTGGTATCGCGCCGATCTCATCACACGACGCATTCTTTTTACCGAGCCGCTGGCAGACAAGCTCATGCACAACGGCCTGGATGTGCCACGCTGGCGTGGCATCGGACTCTGCATTCGCCGCTTCCACGACGCCGGCGTTTATCACGCTGATCTCAATGCCCACAATATTCTCCTCGGCAAAGAAAACGCCGTGTACCTCGCGGATTTCGACAAGGGCGAGCTGCGCAAGCATGACCAGAAATGGAAAGATGAAAATCTCGAACGACTGCACCGTTCGCTCATGAAACTCAAGAACGCGAATTCCGGATTTGGATTCGGTGACGCGGACTGGACGTCGCTGGTGGAGGCCTACCGGGCGTCACGGTAACGATCGGACACTACGCTTTTTTCACGAACTCCGATTTCAGCTTCATGGCTCCGATTCCGTCGATCTTGCAGTCGATGTTGTGGTCCCCTTCGACCAGGCGAATGTTTTTCACCTTGGTCCCGACTTTCACGACCGAGGATGTTCCCTTGACCTTGAGGTCCTTGATGACGGTGATGCTGTCGCCGTCCTGCAAGACATTCCCATAGGCATCGCGCACCGCAGCCGCATCGGAAGAATCCTCTGTGACATCCTGCGCCGCCCACTCGTGCGCGCACTCCGGACACACGAAATTGTTACCGTCAACGTACGTGTATTCGGAACCGCAGGCGGGACACTTCGGAAGCGCAGACATGCTCAGTCACTCGTGCTGCTGATGAATACGACTCTTATTAACACAAGAACCCTTCTGGCATCGCGCTACAAGTAAAATCCAAATTCCTTATTGAAGCGCTCATCGAATTCCGCGCGCGAGAATTTGTGGTTCTGCGTGCCGGCATGCTCGATCTTGATGGCACCCATCAACGAGGCGATACGGCCGGTGGTTTCCCAATCCATGTCGCGCAGCAAACCTAACAGCAGACCGGCACGGTATGCATCACCGCAGCCCGTTGGATCCTTCACTTCCGCCGGTTTGGCGGCGGGTATTTCGTGACGGTGCGCGCCCGCGTAAATATGCGAACCCTTCGCGCCGTGCGTTACGATCAACGCCTTCACGCGCTCGCCGACTTCGTGCGGCGACAACCCGGTGCGCTGCTGCAGCAACTCCATTTCGTAATCGTTCACGGTGACCCAGGTGGCCATTTCGATGAAGTTCTTCAGGTCGTTGCCGTCGAACATTGGCATGCCCTGACCCGGATCAAAGATGAAGGGAATGCCCGCCTCGGCGAATTGCTGCGCATGCTGGACCATGCCATCGCGTCCATCGGGGGACACGATGCCGATCTTGGTGCCTTTGGCGTCGGAGATCTTGTTTTGATGCGCAAAGCTCATCGCGCCGGGATGGAACGCCGTGATCTGGTTGTCGTCCATGTCCGTGGTAATGAACGCCTGCGCGGTGTAGCTGTTCGGCACGGTGGTGATGTGTTTGCGCGAAATGGCGTTTTTGTCCATCCAGTCCGCATACGGCTGAAAATCGCCACCCACCGTCGCCATGGGAATGGGCTGTTCACCCAGCAGCTTGAGGTTGTACGCGATGTTTCCGGCGCAGCCTCCAAATTCGCGGCGCATGCTCGGCACCAGAAACGACACGTTGAGAATATGGACCTTGTCCGGAAGGATGTGATTCTTGAAGCGATCGTTAAACACCATGATGGTGTCGTAGGCNNGGAACCACAGATCAAAGCAGACATGGATGTATCCTCACGAATCAGAGAAGAATCAAACCCCAAACAACAGCAACGTTAACCAAGGCGATGAACACGGCGGCCGAACCGATGTCTTTGGCACGCCCGGAAAGTTCGTGCTTTTCCGCACCGACGCGGTCCACGACGGCCTCCACTGCGCTGTTGAGTAACTCGACAATCAGCACAAGCATCAGGCTTCCAATCAACAGGGAGCGCTCGACTCCATTTTGTCCCAGCCAAAATCCGGCAGGCGCGAGCACGACAAACAATGCGAGTTCCTGGCGAAAAGCCGCCTCATGAACAAGCGCAGCACGCAGTCCCCGCATGGAGTAGCGTGCCGCGTTGATGATTCGGGTCAGCCCAGTGTTGCCATGTTGCTTGGTCACTGTGGGATGGTGCGATGATCGCTCGAATCTGTCTAGTACCAATCAAAGCTGATGTAGAACTGCGTGGCGCTGGCGCGATCCACGGCCGCGAAATCGCCATCCGTCTCCGAGTAATTCTGGACTTCATGATCCAGATTGAGACCGATGTTAAACGACCGGCCAATCCAGAAGGAGTATCCGACACCGAATAGCACGGCCGTACCGTCGTTGGTGCCATCAAATGTGAAGTATCCGTTGTCGGAGGACAGCGCCAGGTGACCGAGGCCGGCTCCGGCCCGCAATGAAAACCCACTTCCGGTTGGGAAAAATGTGTAAGTGACAATCTGATGCAACATCACGACGGTGTAGTCGACGCCGGCGCTTGAACCCGTCGAACTGATGCCGCCGATGTCTCCGCCAACCAAATGCTTTCCACCAAATCCCGCACCCACCTTGAATCGAAATACACCCGACGTGCTGTCTCGGGAAAAATCCTCAAAATCGTACGTTCTGCCACCCGACTCAAATTGAGCGTTCGGCGAAAACCCGACGCCAAATCCGATATACCACGGCGAAACCCGGTGCTCCCCGGCGCTGGACGTCTGCGNNCGAAAACAAGCCCGCCAATCAACGCCATCAAACCAACAATCTTCTTCATATTCCCCCCCATGCAAATTGAATCAACAAATGAATATTCAGGCGTGGGCAACGTTTTCCCCACGCGCCGGGCGCGCAGTCTAAAGTACGCCAGACTTGGTGTCACCACGCGCGGAAAAACCGTTTTCAGCGTTCCGCGCGACCTGGCGCCACCAACTCGAAACGCATTACTGCGCCGGGCGGTAGGCCAAATCCAATTCGCGCGCCGCCTTGACGTCATCCAGNNGGCGCGTGGAAACCGTAGTCGAGCAGGCGCTTTGCGAAATCCATGGCATTAACGTTGAGCTCCTTCGCCTCGCGCTTGAGTGTCACGATGAATTCGTGGGTCGCGCGACGTTGCGGCAGCGCCATTTCAAAGCCGGCCTTCTTCAGCAACGCCATCAGGTAGTTCGCATTCAACGTGGAATACTCGGAAACGCGAATCATTCCCTCACGACCGTGCAGGCGCGCGTAGATATAGGCACGCAGCAACACGCCGGCATTGCCGCCAAACGCGGACAAACGCCCGATGGTTTGGGGCCGATCTTTCTCGGAGAGCAGGCGGTACTTGTCGCCTTCTTTGGCCACCACTGGAATCGGCATGAACGGCAACAGACGCTCGCTGACGCCAACCGGGCCTGCGCCAGGTCCGCCGCCACCGTGCGGCGTTGAAAACGTCTTGTGCAGATTCATGTGAATGACGTCGAAGCCCATGTCACCCGGCTTCACTTTGCCGAGGATGGCGTTCAGGTTGGCACCGTCGTAATACAGCAAGCCGCCGGCGTCGTGAACGATCTTCGCAATCTGTTTGATGTTGCGTTCGAACACGCCCAGCGTCGACGGATTGGTCAACATGATGCCGGCGGTTTGCGGGCCGACGGCGTCCTTGAGCGCCGCGATATCGACATCGCCCTGATCGTTGGTCGGAATTTCACGCACGGCATAACCGCACATCGCCGCCGTGGCGGGATTGGTCCCGTGCGCCGCATCTGGCACCAGAATCTCGGTACGACCGGTATCTTTGCGCGCATCGTGATACGCGCGAATCATCGCGACACCCGCGAATTCGCCTTGTGATCCTGCCATCGGCGATAGCGCGACGCCCTTCATTCCCGTCACGTCTTTTAATATCTCCTGCAGGTCATACATGCAGGCGAGGAATCCCTGGCTGTGCGATTCCGGCGCATACGGGTGGCGCGCAAGAAAGCCGGGCAGCATCGCGAGTGTGTTGCACGCGCGCGGGTTGTATTTCATGGTGCATGACCCGAGCGGATAAAAATGCGTGTCGATCGAAAAGTTCTTCTGCGATAGCCGCGTGTAGTGACGCACGGTTTGCAGCTCCGACACTTCCGGCAACGTCGGGCGTTTCGTACGGCGCAGCGCGGACGGAATATCCGACACGACGCTTCGTGATTGCGGCGCTTGCGCCCGATTGAATCGATTCGGTTTGGACTCTTCGAATATCAACATAAAAGATCCTCTGGTGTACTTGTTCGTTTGAAACTCAAACGTGTCTTCATCCTAACGTTTATAAAACTGCCGCATCTCATCCAGCGCCTGCGCCATTTTCGCGGGCGGAAAACTTTCGCCGGTCGGCCGATAGTCTGACCCCATAACCTCTACATCGTTGAACTCGTCAGCCACAATCGTGCGGTCCTTGTCGACGATGCCAAATTTGTTGTAGCTCGAAACCACCAGCAACCGGTTGGTGGAAGCATCCGTCAAATGCGTCCCGCTGCTGTAGTCACGATATTCATTCTTGCAGCCGAGAACATCATGCATCAGTGTTGGCACGACATCGAAATGTGTCGTTCGGTGCGTGAAGGACTGCGGCGCCTTGCCCGGCCACCGGATCAGCAGCGGCACCTGCAACTGGAAGCGGGAGAAATTCCCGTTGTGGCCCCAGTAATTCAGTTTGTTGTCGTTGAACTCCTGCCCGTGGTCGCCGGTGATGATGATCAACGTGTTGTCCAGCAAACCCTGCTTTGAAAGTCGATCCAGCACCCTTCCCGCGAGACTGTCGACGTAGTGCACCGAATTCTTGTAGCGATTGAAGAACGGCACGGGATCGGAATCATTGTTCAACAACAGGTAGTTCACTTGATCCCATGACGGCTGGAATGGAGACGGATAATTCGGCGGTATGTCGTAGCCGTGCGGCGAATCGTAGAAAAGAAATCCAAAGAAGGGCGGCTTACCGGGGGCAATACCGTCGACGAATTTGACGAACTCATCGGTAATGTTCTGATCCCGTTCGCTTGGCGAGCTTCCTTGCGACTGGGTTCTCAGGTCATGCAGCTGCGCGAACACGGTCCTGTCGAATTCCGGGCTGGTCAGCTTGGCGCTGCCGAAAATGGCGAATTGATATTTCTGCCGGAGCAGCTCGCCAATCAACACTGACCCGCGGCGTTCGCTCAACGCGGCGTGCCAATACGTTCCGGGAATTCCATACATCAACGTAAAGATACCGGTGCGTGTCGAGTTCGCACCGCTGTAATGATTTTCAAATCGCCAGCTCGACTCGCGCAACGCGGCGATATTAGGAGTGATCTCCGGCGTCAGCGTGTCGAAGCGCCAAGAATCGATGACAATGAAAAGAATATTGAGCGGCTTCGCCGGTGCGTCGCATTCCATCGGGTGGGCGGGATACGCCATGGCGCTCGCCCCGATGAAGTCCTCGCCCGCCGCAAGTTCCGGACTCGAACTCAATCCGTGACGATCAAAGAACTTCTTCGCGGTCAGCGGTGCATATCCCGGCAGAATCCGGATCTGCTTTGTAATTGGAGTAAAGGCGCTCGCATCGGCCCAGGCATAGGCAATATTTTCGACCAGGAAAACTGACGCCAGAATGGCCGCAACATAGTAGCCGTAACGCCGCGCCTGAATCCGCTCGACCCACCGCCAAGCCATCCTCCCAAGCCACCACTGGAACGCGACACAAGCAGCGGCCAACAGCGCGAACAACAACCACATTCCGGCCGAGAACGAAAAGATTTCCGAAGCCGCGCCGCCGAAGATCAACCCCAGCACCATGCCATTGATGTGGTAGCGGTATTGGGCAAACACGAAGGTGTCGACGATCAGAAGAATCAATACGATCGACATGACAATCTGCGTAAACAGGAATACGAAGCCTTTGCGCGGAACCAACAGCACAATGGGAATCGTCAACAGCAGACCGATCGCGGCCAGCGACGCAAAATGTCCTAACGACGCTGCGACCGCGAATGCAACGGCGCGCGGAGAGTGCGCGACGTCGGCAATCGCGAAATAGCGAACCGACACCATCGCCAGCAGAAGCACGTTCNNTCCCAACCACCGCAGCAGCTTTCCGCGCGGCAGTTTTTGGAACCAGGCTTCTGCACTAAACATCATCATCGCGAGTACTCAGCCAGTGAGCGAGTCAGATGTGGCCGACGGCACATGGCAAACGACCGACCACATCATAACTATGAACGCTCAAACGGTCCGCCGGTTCAGGACAGCGCGCCGCGCAACGAGCGGGCAAACTGCTCGATGTCTTCCGGCTGGTGAATTTCGGTCGCGCACACCAGCAGCGCATTTCCGAGTTCCGGGTAGTCACGGCTCGTGTCATAACCGCCCAGGATATTTTCCGACGCCAGTTTTTCCAGCACCGGCGCTGCGGCCTTGGGCAGTTGGATCAGCCCCTCGTGGAATACCGGACCGGTGAATAGTCGCTTCACACCATCGATCGACGTCAAGGCCGTCAACAGCGACAGCGTGTTGGTATGGCTGTGCTGCGCAACGCGTTCGAGTCCTTCCACGCCGAGCAGGGACATGTAGATCGTCGCCGCCGTAACGAGCAACCCCTGGTTGGTGCAGATGTT
>DKAR01000233.1 GCA_002450895.1 Proteobacteria bacterium UBA6921 | reverse complement strand
GAATGGCTTTCATTTGCTCATTCAGGTAGTACTCGCGCTGATTCTTTTCCATCTGCTTCTTGACGCGCCCGCGGATCCGCTTTTCAACCTGCAAGAGGTCGATTTCAGATTCCATCAACGCAATGAGATGCTCCAGGCGATCGCGCGGATTGATGATCTCGAGAATCTTCTGTTTCTCTTCGATCTTCAGAGAAAGATGCGCGGCAATCGTGTCCGCAAGACGACTTGCATCCTCGATATTGGCGAGGGACGACAAGATTTCCGGCGGGACTTTTTTGTTCAGCTTTACGTACTGATCGAATTGCGCGAGAACCGAACGTGATAGGACTTCGCCCTCGCGTTCTTCGATACGATCCTGCTGGTAGGTCAGAACCTGCGCGCGGAAAAATTCATCGCCACCAAGAAAACTGACGATGCGGGCGCGCTCGCTTCCTTCGACCAAAACCTTGATTGTGCCATCCGGCAGCTTCAACAGCTGGAGTACATTCGACAGCGTGCCCGACATGAAAATGTCATCAATGGTGGGCTCGTCCTGCGCTGCACTTTTTTGCGCACACAAGAGGATCTGCTTATCCGATTCCATTGCTGCTTCGAGCGCCCGAATGGATTTTTCGCGGCCGACAAAGAGCGGAATTACCATGTGCGGATAGACGACGACATCGCGCAGCGGTAGAACGGGAACGACTAGAGACTGTTCGTTTGCTTCAGACATCATGTGCATGGCTCCCGTGTTCTTGTAGGGTACAGCCCGGTGAAAAAGCGTTCTTTTGCTGCCTGTTCATTCAGATGTAACGGCCACCGGAAAATTCCCTGAATCTTAAGTCCGGTGAATTTACAAACCGCGACCAATACTGCGTATTTTCGAATAACCCAGGCGGTCTACCCTCCAAAATTCAAGATAATCCTCTGGCTCTTGCGACAGCATAGTTCACTGGTAACTTGGAATGTGTGAGCGGCACAGTAGAATTTCAAGCACAAAAACAAAAAACGCGACGGCATTGATTCCGTCGCGTTTTTTTTGACTCCAAACTCCCGCGGATGCGAGGAATCTACTTGTCTCCGGCCGCCTGCTGCTCTCCGCCCTCAAAGATCAGGAGGGGCTTCGATTTTCCACTGATCACATCTTCATCAACAATGACTTTGCTGACGTTGTCCATGGACGGCAGTTCGTACATTGTATCCAGCAGCACGTGTTCAAGAATGGACCGCAGCCCGCGGGCTCCCGTCTTTCGCTCCATGGCGCGGCGCGAAACTGAACGAAGGGCGTCCTCGCGAAATTCGAGTTCGGTACCCTCCATTTCAAACAGCTTTGCGTATTGCTTGGTAATCGCATTACGTGGCTCGACAAGGATTTTAAGCAGCGCTTCCTCATCCAATTCACCCAGCGTCGCGATGACCGGCAGACGCCCGACGAATTCCGGAATCAAGCCGTACTTGATCAGATCTTCCGGCTCAATGTTGGCCAGAACTTCTGAAACCGCCTTACGGTCGGTTTTGGTTCGAACCTCGGCGGCAAACCCGATTCCGCTCTTCTCGGAACGATCGCGAATAATTCGTTCAAGTCCTTCGAACGCGCCGCCGCAGATGAAAAGAATATTTGAGGTATTAACCTGCAGGAACTCCTGCTGCGGATGTTTTCGGCCGCCTTGAGGTGGTACCGAGGCGATGGTGCCTTCGATCAGTTTAAGCAGCGCCTGTTGCACGCCTTCGCCGGAAACATCACGCGTAATTGACGGGTTGTCTGACTTGCGCGAAATCTTGTCGATTTCGTCGATGTAAACTATACCCGTCTGCGCTTTCTCGACGTCGTAATCACATTTCTGCAGAAGTTTCTGGATGATGTTTTCAACATCTTCACCCACGTACCCTGCTTCGGTCAGCGTCGTTGCGTCGGCAATGGTGAAAGGCACATTGAGCAGGCGCGCAAGCGTTTCGGCCAACAACGTCTTTCCGCTTCCGGTTGGTCCGATCAGCAGAATGTTGCTCTTTGCGAGTTCAACTTCATCTTTACGGGCGTCTTTGCGTCCACCGGCTTTCTTGCCGGAAACTTCAAGTCGCTTGTAGTGGTTGTAAACAGCGACAGACAGAATTTTTTTCGCGCGGGTTTGGCCCACAACGTAGTCATCGAGGCTCTTATTGATCTCATGCGGCGTAGGCAACTTTCGCCCAGCGACCCCGGATGATTTTTCCTGGACCTCTTCTCGAATAATGTCGTTGCAGAGTTCAACACATTCATCGCAGACAAAGACGGACGGTCCCGCAATCAGTTTTCGAACCTCATGCTGGCTTTTGCCGCAAAATGAGCAGTACAGAAGTTTGTCGCTTCCGTCGCCTTTACCGTGTTTGTCATCACTCATCGATCAGGTCCCCAAGTCACCACTTCCTTATAAGCTCAAGGAAATGATGTAGAAATTCATTTCAAACTGCAACACTTTGAGAGCCGAACGTGAATATCCCCTACGGATTCCTATAATCCGTCAGGTCTTCGGCAACTGCCTCTTCGACAATACTGAGTCTACCAACCCGTACGCCACAGCCTCGTTCGCACTCATGAAGCGATCCCGGTCCGTATCTTCCTGAATTCGCTCCAATGGCTGACCCGTATGGCGGGCCAAAATTTCGTTCAACCGCTCGCGGGTGGCAAGAATCTCCCGCGTATGAATTTCGATATCGCTGGCCTGGCCCTGAACCCCGCCCAAGGGCTGGTGAATCATGACCCGGGAATGTGGAAGGGTATGGCGCTTGCCGGCAGCGCCGCCCGTCAGCAGCAGGGCGCCCATGCTGGCGGCCTGGCC
>DKAR01000027.1 GCA_002450895.1 Proteobacteria bacterium UBA6921 | reverse complement strand
ATGCACCATGCCGCAGCCCAACACCTCCAGCCAGCCGGTATGTTTGCACACGCGACACCCTTTCGCGCCACAAATCACGCAACTCATGTCCACTTCGGCGGACGGTTCCGTGAACGGAAAGTACGACGGGCGTAACCGCACTTTCAGATCCGCTTCGAAAAAGTTTTGCAGGAAGTCATGCAGAATGCCTTTCAGATCTGCGAACGTCACCTGCTCGTCCACCATCAGGCCTTCCACCTGATGGAACATCGGCGAGTGCGTAACGTCGGAATCGCAGCGATACACGCGCCCCGGCGCGATGATGCGCAACGGCGGCTGCCGCTCATTCATTACGCGAATTTGTACGGGCGAGGTGTGCGTACGCAGCAACGTTCGCGCGTCGAAATAAAACGTGTCGTGCATCGCGCGCGCCGGATGGGACGGTGGAATGTTCAGCGCTTCGAAGTTATGGAAGTCGTCTTCGATCTCGGGACCTTCGGCAACTTCGAAGCCGAGACTGGCAAACAACTCCTCGATGCGCATCAAGGTGCGCGAGATCGGATGCAGCCCACCGGACTGCTGCCCACGACCCGGCAACGTGATATCCAGCGCCTCTGCGCGCAATTGCGCATGGAGTGCGTCGCCCTCGAGCTGCTGCTTGCGCGCATCAATAGAATCCTGCACCTGCTGCTTGGCCGTGTTGATGACCTGGCCGGCTTCTTTGCGCTTCTCCGGTGGCAACTGTCCCAACTGCTTGAGCTGATCAGTCAACACTCCGCTCTTGCCGAGATAGTGCACACGCACCTTGTCGAGCGCGGACAGGTCGGCGCTCTCTGCGATCGCTTTGCGCGCGGCAGTTACCAGTTCGTTCAGATCTTGCACGGCAGTTTCTTCCTCACCAAAACAAAACAAGGGGAAAGGTCCGAAGGCCTTTCCCCTTGCAATGAGCCCGCTGTGACACGGGCGGCGTTACGGATTGAGACGCGTTAAGCAAGGCTGGCCTTGGCTTTTTCCGCCAAGGCAGCAAACGCGACTTTGTCAGCGATCGCCAGATCCGCAAGAACCTTGCGGTCGATGTCGATCGACGCCTTGTTCAAACCATCGATCATGCGGCTGTACGACAAACCGCATTCGCGGGCCGCCGCGTTGATACGCGCGATCCACAATGCGCGGAACTGACGCTTCTTCTGGCGACGGTCACGATAGGCGTATTGACCGGCTTTGGTGACAGCCTGCTCGGCAATACGGAATACATTCTTGCGGCGTTCGAAATAGCCTTTCGCCTTGGCAAGGACTTTCTTGTGCTTGGCACGTGCGGTTACACCGCGTTTTACGCGTGGCATGTTCGTTCACTCCTTAAACGTGGGGAAGCAACGGGCGCAGACGCGCGACGTCGGACTCGTGCACCATTTCCGTATTGCGCAGGTGGCGCTTACGCTTGGTGCTCTTCTTCGTCAGGATGTGGTTTTTGAACGCCTGCGCATGCTTGTAACCGCCAGAGGCAGTCTTCTTAAAGCGTTTCGCGGCGCCACGGTTGGTTTTCAACTTAGGCATCTTCTTTACTCCGGGGCAGTTAGGTTTCTTTAGTTAAAGCCGCGTGACTGCAACTACACAGTCGCGTGACTGTCATCCGCCTTCGCGCTAACGCCGCCCTTTTCTTTGCGTTTGGGCGCGAGGACCATCACCATCTGTTTCCCTTCCAGCCGGGGAAACTGTTCAACAACTCCGACTTCCGTCAGATCACCTTCCAGGCGCTTGAGCAGATTGATGCCCAACTCCTGGTGCTGCATTTCGCGGCCACGAAATCGCAGCGTAATTTTTGCCTTGTCGCCTTCTGTCAGAAAGCGGGTCAGGTTGCGCAGCTTGACTTGGTAGTCGCCTTCTTCCGTCGTGGGACGGAATTTGACTTCCTTCACCTGAATCTGTTTCTGCTTGCGCTTCGCGGCGTGCTTTTTCTTGTTTTGTTCGAAGAGGTATTTGCCAAAATCCATCACGCGGCAAACAGGCGGATCCGCATTCGGAGCGATCTCCACCAGATCCAGTTCCGCCTCAGCGGCCAACCGCAGCGCTTCGGCTACGGTCAGGACACCTGCTTGTTCGCCATTGGCCCCAATCACTCGCACGCTCGGCGCGATGATTTCCTCGTTCAAACGAACCTTCTTGTCCGCAGAGATACCTTAACCCTCCAAAGTAACACGGCCGCGACTGCTCACTTCGAGGGCCAGCTTTTCGCTGAAGAGCTGACTCGGCATGCTGCCCAAGTCTTTTCCGCCTCGTGTGCGCACCGCGACCGCGTGTGTTTCCAATTCGCGATCCCCGACCACCAACAGATAGGGAACCTTCTGTAACGTGTGCTCGCGAATTTTATAGCCGATCTTTTCGTTTCTCAAGTCCGCTACAGCTCTAAGGTTTTGTTTGTTCAGGGCTGCGACCACCTCGTCCACATAGGCGGACTGTCGGTCGGTGATATTCATCACCACGACCTGGATGGGGGCCAACCAGGCCGGAAATGCCCCGGCATGCTCTTCGATCAGGATGCCAATGAAGCGCTCCAGTGACCCCAAAATGGCCCGGTGCAGCATGACTGGGACCTGGCGGCTGTTGTCCTCGGCGATGAACTCGGCCCCGAGGCGCTGGGGCAGCGAAAAGTCGAGCTGGATCGTTCCGCACTGCCAGACCCGGCCAATGCAGTCTTTCAGTGAAAACTCGATCTTGGGTCCGTAGAACGCGCCTTCGCCGGGTTGAAGATCCCACTGCAAGCCTTTGGTGTTCAAGGCTTTCTCGAGCGAGTGTTCGGCCTTGTCCCAGAGTTCTTCGGCGCCGACACGCTTTTCCGGGCGGGTCGACAGCTTGACCAGGATTTCCTTGAACCCGAAGTCGGAATAAACCGACTGGAGGAAGTCGATGAAGTCGCTGACTTCCTGCTGGATCTGGGCTTCGGTGCAGAAAATATGGGCATCGTCCTGCACGAAACCGCGCACGCGCATGATGCCGTGGAGCGCCCCGGAGGGCTCGTTCCGATGGCAGGAGCCGAACTCCGCGATGCGCAGCGGCAGGTCGCGATAGCTCTTCAAGCCCTGATTGAATATCTGGATATGGCCGGGGCAGTTCATCGGCTTCACGGCGTAGTCCCGCTTTTCGGACTCCGTGGTGAACATGTTCTCGCGGTAGTTCTCCCAATGGCCGGATTTCTCCCACAACGCGCGGTCCATCACCTGCGGCGTGCGGACTTCTTCATACCCGTTCTCGCGCTGCCGGGCGCGCATGTATTGCTCGACCGCCTGCCAGATCACCCATCCCTTCGGGTGCCAAAACACCATGCCGGGGGCTTCTTCCTGAAGGTGGAACAGGTCCAGCGCCTTGCCGATCTTGCGATGGTCGCGCTTCTCGGCTTCCTCGATCCGCATGAGGTACGCGTCGAGATCCTTCTTGTTCGCCCATGCGGTGCCGTAGACGCGCTGGAGCATTTCGTTCTTGCTGTCACCGCGCCAATACGCACCGGCGACCTTGGTCAGCTTGAACGCCTTCAGCTTTGACGTACGCGGAACGTGCGGGCCACGGCACAAGTCGATGAACTCGCCCTGCCGATACAGTGAAATATTTTCGCCCGCCGGAATGTCCGCGATGATGCGTGCCTTGAACTCCTCGCCCATGTCGCGGAAAAACTTCACCGCCTCATCGCGTGGCATCACCGATCGCTCGACGACAAAATCTTCCGCCACGATCTCCTGCATTTTCTTTTCGATTGCGACGAGATCGTCCGGGGTAAAGCCCTTGGGATACGAAAAGTCGTAGTAAAAGCCGTCTTCGATCACTGGACCGATGGTGACCTGCGCATCAGGAAATAAGCGCTTTACGGCCTGCGCCAGCAAGTGCGCCGTCGAATGCCGGATGACATCGATGCCGTCTTTGTCTTTTTCGGTGATGATTGCCAGCCGAACATCGTGGTCGATGACAAACGAAGTATCGACAATCTTTTCGTCGACACGCCCCGCCAAGGCCGCCTTGGCGAGGCCGGGCCCGATCGAAGCGGCAACATCATGCACAGTTACCGGAGCGGGAAATGTGCGCTGACTGCCGTCTGGAAGAGTAATGACTGGCATGTTGGCGGCTAAAACAAAAAAGCACTGCGGAAACAGTGCCTCTTTGGGAAATTGGTAGGCGCGATTGGAGTTGAACCAACGACCTCTACCATGTCAAGGTAGCGCTCTAACCAACTGAGCTAACCGCCCGAACCCGCTACATTGAAACTTGCCTTTCAATCGAATGAACCGTACTGAGGGCCAGACCCATCCATCTGCTCTTGTACCGAGGGCCGGACTTGAACCGGCACGTCCCTTGCAGGACTCAGGATTTTAAGTCCTGTGCGTCTACCAATTCCGCCACCCCGGCTCGAATGTCTTTGCTTCGGGCATCTGGGACAGGTTAAAAAACTGAGAGGCGGCGATCGGACTCGAACCGATGAATAGAGGTTTTGCAGACCTCTGCCTTA
>DKAR01000083.1 GCA_002450895.1 Proteobacteria bacterium UBA6921 | reverse complement strand
CAGGAGAGCGTTAACTTTCGACCCCAAGCGGTCGTTCGATACTTCAATAAAACAGCGTCCGGTTCTGGTGGGTTTGCAGACCTTATGATCAAGTGCCGCGAATGTCGGCTTCTCGCGGCTATGCGGCCCTGACCAGATTTTTTCGAATCCTAGATTTCAGCATGTATAATTCATGCTCGATATTCTCTGCTATACCTTTAGGTGCATAACTAAAAGCGTTTTGGAAAAATTAGAAGGTATTTACGAATGGCCATCAATCAAATTTTCCCAAGCCCAACGGTTAAGCAAGTGTTGTTCGAGGTCAAATTTCCCAATCTCTTCTATCTAGAGAATAAAATCGGGGATCTTCAGATGAAGGTTATGGAGCGCTTCCCTGAATCAGCGCTCTTAGTTAGAAGGCAGGTCGTATTTGCAGATCTCGGCCCAGATAGTAAAGCTACGGACCTACCGATAGACACAAAGGGTTCGGATGGAAAGAAAATATGGCAGTTTAAGTCGCCAAAAAAATATGTTCTAAATATTACTACCAACTCGCTAGATATCACGTCTGATTTTCACAAGACCTATCAGCTTGAAGGTGGCGATAAATTTCGCGACATAATTGAATTTGTCATTAAGCACTTTCTCGCTGCTCTTCCAATTCCCACTTTCACAAGAGTTGGCCTTCGATATATTGATGAGTGCCCAGTCCTGGCAAAAAATAATGTGACGATAAGCAGCTACTACAACACGACATTTCCGCTTAGCCGCTTCAATATATCTGATGCCACCGAAATGGACTTCAAGGCCGTCGTGAAAAGGGGAGAGACATTCTTGCGATACGTGGAATCCCTGCGAACGATGAAGGATAGCAATGAATATCAGCTAGTAATGGATTTCGATGGGTTCCGTGAGAATGTCGACACAGGAAAATACTTGCAGGTTCTAGACGAGATTCACACTGTCTTGTCATCCGAATTCGAAAACTCCATAAAACAACCGTTAGTCGATTTCATGAATAAACATAAACAGGCCTAAGCGATGAGCATCGACCATGACATATTAGACTACGATTCTCTTCGAAACCAAGGTACAGGCGGCCATCAAGACTTATCGGACTGCCGGGTTGTCGACTACGCATTTGATAAATATATCGTCAAGATTCTAGTTACATCTGCAAATGAGTTTGTTGGGATTACGGAGATACGGATAAACAAGGATTTTCGATCCTACCAACAGAAATTGGCGAACATCGGATACCATGACGTAGACGATTTTTATAAAGATGATGAGTAGTCGTTCCGTATAATGACCCATTACGAAAACAAACCAAGCCCGGCTCTACGATTCGGCGACGTCGTCAATGGTTTCGTGATCGTAACCCCGCAACAAAAAACACTGATTACGTCGGATGGTCCGCAATTGTTTGGAATTGACGTTCGGCATCTTGGGTTGTCGGTGGTGCTATCACCGTGTTGCTCAATTAGCGAAAAAACAATTTCGGTGGCGCCACTTATTCCCATTCGGCCCACATTCTTTCAAAACGAATTTCTCGCAGATGATCTGACAAGAATTAATCGGGTAATGGCGCCCGAGAAATCGATTCCCGCTGCCAAGTGGAACAATTTGCCTGAAGAGCAAAGGGCGAGCCGGATGCAAGAAGGAGTTGGATACGCGTTTAAAGAGCTATTTATCTATGCGGAGCACCCCCTGCTCCGAAGACACACTGTGAATAGAAAGGAAGGCAACATCGTTACTAGTGCGTGGATGATCGATTTTCGAGACGCGCAAAAGGTGGTTTGCGACAAAATAGTAAACCCCAAACAATCTCCAATAGAATCAAAGATTCTTGAATTGTCAGTTTCTGCAAGATCGGAACTTCGAGAGAAAATCGCAGCTTATTACAGTCGGATACCGGTCGAGGACCAAGTGCCTGCTAATTAAGGAATGGCTCAGCACGATAAAGATACGAAATTTAGAAAAATATGCGTGGCACACCAACCACGCTACGCAGTCCTGGAACAACCGCAACATAGTGTTCAGTGCCACAACAATCGCCAGATCATCGTTCGACGTTTTCGAAAAGAATGGAACGCTTTTTTATTATCGAGCGTAAACGGCAACTTGATCCATTACTACTTTCGCAGCGGACTTTGGAAAAATGAACTTGTACATCCGCTTTTCCACGCAATTGAGACGTTCGTAGGCTAATTTCATAAAATTCGCGAGCGCGTGCTATTGGCCGAATCCAGACCAATGAAGCGCCAATAGCGGTCGTAGGGGTGTCGACTCAGCGCAATGCTTCCGTACGTACGTCTGTTGTTGCTGCAGAGTATTCCACACGAGGCTGCGAACGCCCTAGACTCCGCCGAGATGCTCACATCGGCAACGACAGCGCGCGCGAACCTACGACGCCTGCGGTTTCCCGAGCGCCAGCCGAAACCCCTCATACGCGAATGCGCTTCGGATCGCCTCACAATCTTTCTCGGAGACGCCCTCGCGTCGCGCGATTTCATACCAGCGCGCTTTCACGCTTTGCTCCATCGCGTCGATGGTCGCTTTCGCCTCGTCGGCATTGACGAGGAAGCGGGGACTTTGGGAGCGCAGGTTGTCGGCATGGGCGTATCGGCCCATGTCGCCACAAGCAAGCGCGAGATCGCGACGTTCGAGACTGATCTGCGGGCTTGGGGTCAGGTCGTAGGCCGGCGATAGTCGCCACTCGTTGCCCATCGCGATCACCGCGTGATTGCGCGGGTGATCATCGCTGTTGCTGATGAGCGCGTTGAAGCACATCCGCTTGAACAATTCGGGCGCGTCTTCTTTCGGTTTCGCGCTGATGCGCCTCAGTTCCTCGGCGAGAAGCACGTACGACCACTTTGAGCGGTCGGTATGCGTATCTTCCGCCCGTAATAATGTGAGCGCGCTCAGCATGCGCGCGCGGCGATAGCCGTTTGTCGCGCCCTCACGATCGAAGCGCTTGACGAGCAGTGCGTCGCGATCGCCGATCGTCGCGAGTTTAGTCTCGACTGTGTGGATGCCGCTGGCCCGTGCGAGCACGAGCATCGCGCGCTCGACTCTTGCGTGGTTCCACTTGTCATCCGGACGGTTGAACTTTGCGATCCATAGCGCGCCACCGTCCTCGACGACGGCCTTGGGGCGTGCGCCGCCCATCGACGTGCCTTCGAGCAGCAGCTCTTGCACCTGCTGCGCGTCGACATCCTGAGGCAGGTCTTCATCGGCGATGATCCGATCCGCGAAGTCCTGGAGTTTTTGCAGGTCGATCGTCCGGTTGAATTGGCGTCGTGGAGCAGGGGGATCGGGTCCGAGGCCAAAACCGAGCGCGCCAGCCCGGTCGTCCGGCGAGTAGAGCAGATATTCGATCTCGCCGAGTGGTGCGTAGCCCGCGTGCTTCTCAATCACGCGGCGGCCCCAATAGTCGGGACTTGCATCGCGCAGTGCACCGAAGATCCCTTTCAGCAATCGGGTTTCGTAAATCGCTGGTGCGAGTTTGAGTTCGATCGGATCGATTGGCACCGCATTGCTCCGGGCAAGGTAGCTCTTGCCGTAGACAAAGCGGCCCGTCGCAACGCCATGGCGGTCGGTTTCGACGCGGAATCGCCCTGCCGTGACAAAGTCCGTCTCGCCGGGCAGGGCGATATAGACGAAGCACTCAGAAGTCACTATCGAGCTCCTGTGGTTTACTCGCGCGCGCTCGCTCGCGTCGCGGCGAACGCGCAAGGCCTTCCGTGTCAGTTGCCGGGTCGGCGATCGCGTCCATCGGCGTTAAGAGGTCATAGGCCCACAGCAGTGCGATGTAGACTGCGGCGCTCGTCGATGTCTTGCCTTTCTCGGCGTCCGAGACCGGGCGAGGGCCGGTGCCGATCTTCTCGGCGGCTTCCTGGATGGTCAGATTGCGGCGCAGCCTTGCCGTGCGCAGGTTCGCGCCCAAGTGCTTGAGCGCCTGTTCGACAGGGTACGGGGGTGCTGTTATCAGCGTGTTAATCTTGGCCATCTGCGGTTTAAAGTCCATTAATAGGGTTATTCTGCTTTAAACAGCATATAGATGACTTTGAGGACAGGCAAGCAAAATCTGCACTTTAAAGCAGACTAAATGCGTTAGTCTGCTTTAAAGTGCAGACCACCTCGGAATTGAAGTAATGTTGCGATCGCGGAGCGCAATGCTACGAGGTCCACCAGGGCGTGCCGTTCACTTTGCCGCGTGAGTACGGAAAAAAATGGCCGCCCTCTTTCGCAATGTCGTGCAGCATCGCGTGGCTCCATCAGCCGGAATTTCGCCGGACAACTTCCGCGACTACCGACTCGCGATGCCGATGGCGCGGCTCTCAGCCATCGCGGCGAAAGCGAGATGGTCATCGTGCCGTCGCGATGTTCGAAATGCCATCCAGCAGCGCGATGAAGTTGCGTTTTGGTTTGTGCGTGGCGCGCAGCGTCGCGAGATATTGCGCAAATTCCGCGCCCTGCCCTGACTTGTTCATCAACGTGCGAACTTTGCGTAGCAACTCGGCAGCGCGCTGGTAGGACGTGTTGTTTTTTTCGTTCACGATCGGTTCGATTAACCGGCGATACACGGCGAGGGCGTCTTGCGGCTGATCCGCTTCGCGCCGCTGGGCGAGAGTAAGCCACAGATCACGCGTGCAGCCGCCGTTGTTTGCTTCGCGCCACGCGGCGTCCGCGTCTTTCTCCGACAAGTGAATTTCCACCAGCAACGAGTGGTCGGCCACGCCGGGCCAACGCGTCGCCGCGTATTTTGCACGTTGTGTTTCCGCCTCGCGGCGAATCGTTTCCAGCGCGCGTTCCCGCCAAACCGGCCACTGCCGTGCGCTTTGTGCGAAGGACTTGAGCTTCTCGTACGCGGAAAGGCAGCTATTCCGGTCGAATTGCTTCCACGTCAACGCGACGGCCTCGTCGTGACGCTTACGGCGCCGGTATTCCGCGGCGACGAAATCCTCCAGCCGGTCGTCGGGCCGGTCGGCGAATGCTTTCAGTCCGCGCTCGGCCCAGTCCAGCGCGCGATCGCGCTGTTTGGCGTCGCTGTAGAGCTGCGCGATGCGCAGGTACGCGTAGGAATGTGACAAGTCGGGCTTGATGATATCGACTTGCGCCTCGACGTCGCCGCTCAGTTCCGCCAGCGTTTGCATGATGCCGGTGATGTGCGAGCGTTTCTGGTCGTGGCCGGATTGCGGGTGGGCGGGCGTAAGCGGTTTGATCTTGTTCCACTCGGTTTCCGCGAGTGCGCGGTAGCGGGCGAGACCGCGTTTACCCAGCGCGCGGGCATAGGTGCGGGCCGCGCCGTAAAAGACATCCCACTCGTCGGCCGTTTCCAAATTGAACAGCCGTTGCGCCAACGCTTCCGGATCGGGTTTCGCCATGACGCAGGCGCCCAGGTGCAGGTCGCGCAGCCGGTCGAACACGCCACTCATGTGGCCGTCGGAGTCGTCCATGTGTTCGAGCGCGCGTCCGGCCGCCGCAATCGCGTATTCGCACAGCTCCATCAGCGCTGCCGCCTGTCGCGGCGTCAGCAATGCGTCCAGTGCGTCGATGGCCGGCCGCATGCCGTGGACGAAACCGTACGCCGCTCGATAATCGACGTAGCCGCGCACGCGCATCGCGCGGTCGATGAGTTCGCGGTAGGTGTCGATGTTGACTGTTTTTCCGCCCGCCTCGGCCGCATGCAGTTCCAGCCGGTTCCACAGGCGTTCGTCGTCGTGCGCCCAATCCAGCAGCAGATCGGCGAGCACTTCCTTTTTCTGGTTCAGCAAGTAATGGCGAACCTCAGCCTCGGTCACGCCGGTCTTGGCGCTCTTGCTCTTGCCCGCCGGCCGGCGCAACCACGCCAGCGCGGTCGCGACGCAGTGCTTGCAGAAGTCGCCGTCGCCCTCGTGCAACGGGCAAGTGCAGGAGAATTCGAGCGTGCCACCGTCATCCCACAACGCCACGTCGTAGTCGTAGTTGCCCTGCACCGAGGCGGTGACGCGTCCATTGCGGTCCTTTAATGCGTGCACGCAACCGGCGTGGAAGTATTCCTCGCCGCGGTTGAAGTACGTTGCGCCCGCAATCCGGCGAACGGTTTTTTCGGTCAGCAGTTTCGCAATCATTGGTGCCTCCATGCGATCCGGAACGCTAAATTATGACGTCACTCGTGGTCGTTGAAGAAGAGGCCCAACCGTTTGCAAGTACCCTCGCGCTGCCTGAACCTATTGCTTGTCGTCGGCCCGGTCTTCTCGGCGATGCCAGACGCGAATGACCACCCCGGTGGTTGTATCTGCAAACGCGAATTTGGCGAGATTGTGCTCGTAAATAGATGCGTGGCGAGCATCTTCATCGCTATCATCGTGTCGAAGCTGTGTTGCGCGAATCGCGGCAAGATTGGCGGGTGTGCACGGCGCTGTAACTGCTGCATTCAACTTGTGTCGCTGAATTTCTCAGGTACACCACAGGTACAGCGCTCAGCTTCGCCATACTCCGGAAAACTGGTTCAAACTATTGATGTGGCGGCGTTTGTTGCCTAACAAGGACAAACACACATTATCCTTAACTATCATTAACATAGACAGTTGGCCGGCGACTCATAATCCCTTGGTCCTAGGTTCAAGTCCTAGCGGGCCCACCATTTCCTATCAGAGTTCCGTTGCATAGCGTGAATTCAGGCTTTTCGCGCTCGAATGCCGACGCGCAATGCGAATCCCGCGAGTGCGAAGATGCAGAGTGTACCCATCGTCCACAGGCCACCGCCGCCGCCACTGCTCGTGCTCGATGTTCCGCCAGTTGAGCCGCTTCCGGAACCGCCACCGTTGCTCCCGCTGTTGCACGCCAAAGTTGCCAAGGTCGCGCCCGCCCCATGGCTTCCTGCGCCGCCGACGGCGTTGTTGGTGTCCAACGTTCCCAGATCGATGCGGACAGTCAGAAAATCCCGGTTAATGGAGGGATTGCCGAACGTGTCGGTGTAGCTGGTCACCGCAGTGCCGGTGGCGAACATCGCATTCGTGCCGACCATGGGTAGCACGCTGTTCCAAAGCCCACCGCCTTGCGCGCCGTTGCCATCAAATCCGGAGGTTCCATCAATGAAACTGCCGCCACCGGTGTAGGCGAGAAACGTCTGAAAATTGGTCGGTGCCGTGCCCGAAGGGCTTGTCTCCTGATGACCCACCGCAATGACCGAGCCGTCAGCCAGTACCATCAGCGAATTGATGTAAGCACTGGTCTTGTACTTGGGCGGGCTGCTGGTAATTTGCAGAATGCTGCCAAAGCCGGTGTCCAGCGTGCCTGACGCATCGGTGCGAAACAACGCGGGGTTGTTGCTCTCTGCGCTATTGCTGTACACAAGGTGGTAAACGTAACCACCCGCCGTGATGCGGCCGGTCGACTCGATTGCCAACGCATTGATGTAGAAGCGCAGAAACTGACCGGATGCGGTCGTCGTGTAGGTCTTGAATCCAGTCGCGCTGAAACTTGTATCCACCGCACCTGATGATGTGAGGCGCAACAGGAAGAAGGCCTGGAGTCCCGCGCTGTCGACGCCGCCGCCGACCAGGATATTGTTATCTGGAGTAATTGCCACCGCGCCGGACGTCAGCAATTCGCTGGCGCCGGTGCCCGCCGAAACTGAGATGTGACCGGTGCCATTGAAGCTGTTGTCCGGGGTGCCGTCGTCGTTGAGACGGTAAACCACAACGTTGGTCGCCGGGCTTCCGATGGAGCTCGATCCGACCGCAATAATTTTTCCGTCGCTTTGAACGGTGAGCGCGGTAAAGCGATCACTCCCGCTGGTCAGGTTGTCGGAAAACTCGCCGTCGCCGCTGAACGATGTATCCGGCGTTCCGTCGGCCAAGTAACGCTGGATGATGAACTGTCCATCGAGCGCGCCGCTGTCGTCATCGGATCCCGCAACGAGAATTTTTCCGTCAGGAAGGACCATTGCAACATGAAAGCCGAACAAGTTCGTTTCGACGCTTTTTAAACCAGTTCCACAGAATCCCGTATCCAGGCTTCCATTGGACTGATAGTGGGCGATGCGTAACACATCGCCGCTAGAGCTGTCCGTTCGCCCGACAACCACAACACCACCGTCATCGCGCAACAACATCGATAGGGCTTCATCGCTGGACTTCGTGCCCGTCGTCGCGCTCGTATCAAAATTGGTTTGGACGCCTTGAATGGTGTTGCCAAAAACCGGATCAATTTCGCCTTGCTGCAGGGCGTGGGCTATGCCAACTGGAAGCAATAAAACAGGTAACAACAACCACGGACATGACGAGTGGTGCATGGGAGAGCCCCTTATCTTCAGTTGTTACTGCCCTGTGGAAAATGGCCGCTGGAAAACCGGATTGACTTTGCGTCGTGCTCGACGCGCTTCGATAAATCAACTTGCGCGACCCACGACTGTATCGGGTGATTTGGGGGTTTTCTGGACAGACGCCGGAGCAGACCACGAAACCACGCGGAATTCCGCGCTACCGGAAGGACATACCGGTGGCGATCCGATAGGCTGCGGGAAGAAATGTCTGTAGCCTCAGACGGAACGTAAACGAACTCGCTGCAATTCTTAAATCCCAGCGGGTGGCGCTTTGCATGCCTTCCTCAAGATGAGCAGGATTGGACGTGAGGAGCTCACGCAGCGAGCAGAGCCTCTGGTCCCGCGCATCGTCTAGCGAAACCAGGCTTTCATGCGAGTCGGCTTGTCAGCTCCGCAATCAACTCCTATTTTTAACTCGGGGTTGTACGCAATGAAACGGAGCAGGCAGATGACACGAAAGTCATGGATGGGTGCGTGTGTGCTGGCGATCGCGGTCGGGGGTTGCTGGCACGAAGTTGAGAACCACAACCTGCAGCGTCCCGCGAGTACGCTGGGGGCAGCCGGCGATTCGATGAATGCGCCGCTGTGGGTACCGAAATACATCGTCGTCGCGACGGACGGGGACGGCAACGTCAACCTGTACGGCGATGACGGCGCCGGCAAAACCCAGGACTATGGCGCGATCGCCGTTCAGTCCGGCGCAGGACCCTTGCCGCTCGGCGATGTATTCATCCACCAGAATCACGCTTTCGTTTTGATTCCGTCGGGTCTGCAGGACGCGAGCGGAAACCCGACCGGGGGCGGTGTTGCGATCGTCGATCTCGTAAAAGCACTCGCAAATATTACTGACAGTTCGGCGCTGGAGATCGTGCCGCTCGTCAGCAATCTCACGCCGAAGCCGACCCGTATCACGCACGCTGTTGCCAATCCGGGCGGCGAATATCTCTGGATCACCAACGCCGGTCCCGAAGGCGATGCGGTGTCGGATTCGGTATTCCGTTTCAACTGGAACGTTGTGGATACCGTCGACGGCGATGGCACGGGGTATATGGACGACGTTTACAAGGATGCCGTCGAAGTGCGCCTCGGTAATGGCGACAAGCGCGGCGCGCGCTCTATTCCCGTCGAAGGGCAGGTGCAAGCGCCGTTGCGCTATGCGTTTTACGATGCGGGCGATCAAACGCTGTCGATTCTGAATGATGACCACATGGATCCGGCATTCATGGATCTCGTGAAAACAATCGACCTGAATTCATCAGGCCTGGGGAATGTTCCCGGTGGTATCGCGTATTCACCGGTCAGTGGAAAGTTTTACGTCGGAATTGCTTCCGGCCTCGATCATGCGCTGACCATAGTGAATTCCGCCGACTACGCCGTGTCGCAAATTCCGGCGGGCATGGCGGCCGGACAGATCCCGGCAGGCGGCGCGGTACATGCGTCCGCGGACGGCGCGCACGTTTACGTGCTGGGATACAAGGAGAACGCGAGCACCGCCGTTCCGGTGAATCGCGGCTATCTATCGATTCTCGATGCCACCAATGATGCAGTCGCGCAAATCATCGAGCTCGGTGATCTCAATGCTTCCGATCTCAGCGTCGCCAAGATCGATCAGGATGGCACGCAGAAAACAAAGATTTTCTTGGCATCGACCCCGGCTGGAGCGGAAGCCAACGTGATCAGAGCCATCACACTAGATCCGGTGACGGGCGTTATGGAGGGCGGTTCCATGGTTCATTCCATTTCCGTCGGTGCGGGACACGCACAGCGTGCACTGGTGCTCACGCCCGACAGTTTGCGCGGCTATGTGCCCAACGGCGGCGACTGCAGTGCGACACCGGGTCCGGACTGTCAGACGATCAGCATCATCGATACGACAGCCGAAGCTGCGGCAGGAATGCTTTCCACAAAGGGCATGAAACCGATCGCGATTGGTGTATTGAGTGCCGCGGAACTGGGCGTCGAACCCACGCCGGACACCAGCGCCCCGCCACCGATCGATCACAGCCACCACCACATGTAACAAGGACACCCTGATGAACGCAGCCACAGGATTGGCAGCCGGATTGCTCACCGTTACATCGGCACTTGCCATTGCCGCAGAAACCGAAATTGCGACCCCGACCCCGGCATCGGAACATGCAGAGCATGGCAGCGCGGAACCGGCGTCGAGCTACAGCATCTTCCCTTACTCGCACGTGCATCACGGCCATGGTGATGGCATGTGGATGTTCGAGTACCGCTACATGCGCATGAACATGAAGGGCTTGCTCGATGGCACGGACAAAGTCAGCGCCAGCGAGATTTCGCAGAGCAACATGATGATGACGGCGCCAGCCGCCGGTTACGACTACATGATGGCGCCCACCGACATGACCATGGACATGCACATGTTGATGGCAATGTACGACGTGACCGAGCGGTTCACGCTGATGGCGATGTTGAACTACCTGAAGAACGAAATGAACATGGTCATGTACATGGAAGGAATGACCGAGCCGATGCCCGGCATGTTGCCGATGAAATCGAGCGGTGTGGGCGACACGATAATCTCGGCGACCTACAACGCCAGTCACGAATGGTCATTCGGGCTCGGCCTGAGCATTCCCACCGGCAGCATCGACGAGAAAGGCGCAATGATGGATGGCAGCCCCAAAACGCGGCTGCCTTACACGATGCAGCTGGGGTCGGGAACCTACGATCTGATTCCCACCGTTGTCTACAACGCGGATTCGGGTGCGATCAACTATGGCGGCCAGGGCATGATCGTTTACCGGACTGGCGAAAATGACAACGGGTATCGACTTGGACATCGACTCGAACTGTCGGGTTGGTTGAAGTACGCCTTTGCATCGCGCGGCGTCGCGACGAGCCGCCTGGTATATGCGCAGTGGGGCAACGTCTCCGGTCAGGATATGGAAGTTGATCCGATGATGTCGCCGGATTCCAATCCCAACACGCAGGGAGGCATTCGTACGGATCTTTACCTCGGCGTCAGCGGATTCAAGAACGGCTGGCTCGTGAGCGGAGAAATCGGCGCGCCGATTTATCAGAATCTCAACGGACCGCAACTTAAGACCACGTCACTCATTCAGCTCAGCATCATGTACATGCTGATGTAGGGTCCGTCATGCGCGTGCGCAGTTTTCCCCCGTTAGCGGACGACAACGCGCGAGTGCTGATTCTCGGCAGCATGCCCGGCCGCGTATCGCTCGAACAACGGCAGTACTACGCGCATCCGCGCAACGCATTTTGGACCATCATGGGCGAGCTATTTGGCTGCGGTCCGCAATTGCGTTATGCGGAGCGCGCGCAGTGTTTGCTCATCCATGGAATTGCGGTGTGGGATGTCTTGAAAAGCTGCGTTCGCACCAGCAGTCTGGACTCCGACATCGAGCCCGAGTCCGAGCAGCCTAATGATTTGCGACGGTTCTTGCTTTCCCATCGACAGGTGGGTGCGCTCTTTTTCAATGGTGGAAAAGCCGAGCAGGCATTTCGGCGGCATCTGGCGAAAAAGCTGGAAACGGAATTCCCGCACCTGAAATATACGCGCCTGCCGTCCACCAGCCCGGCACACGCCGGAAAAGGCTACATTGAAAAGCTGCACATGTGGAAAGTCGTCGCCGAAACGGCGGCAGGAAGTTAGCTGAAAAAATCAGAACCTCGGAATCAGAACAAAACACAGATTGTAGAACGCGTGCAGTGCAATGCTCGGATACACGCTGTGGTGCCGATCACGCAGGTGGCCAAACAAGAGAGAAGGCACAATGATCAGCACGGACCAGACGGCGGGCTGATAGATCGTATGCAGCCCAACAAACAATAGCGATGTAATCCAATTAGCCAGCGTGACGTGCGCAATCCGGTGCTGCCCGGGCCGTGTTGTTCCCAGCCAGCCCTGAATCACGCCGCGGAACAGCAGCTCTTCGACGATCGGATACCAGAGGCCGATCACCACCACCAGGCGGACCGTGGCGATTTCTTTTGGCGTGGCGGGCAACAGATTCAAGTAGCTCGTGATAGCGACAAACACAAAGCCCGCCAGGATCGCCAAGATAAAATGCGAATCGCGGTAAAAGCGTGCGTACCCGGCAACGCCAATTTCAGACAGAAAAGCCGCGCGCATTGGGTGTGTGGGTGTCATGTTGTGAACTCCTAAACACAGGGACGCCCTTCATAAGAAGGGCATCCCTGATTCATTGCGCCACAGCGACGCGATTCACTCAGCCAGCAAGCGACGTCGAGTGACTAGTCCAACCAGGCTCAACAGCAGCATCGCCGGCAAGGTGGGATCGACAGTCGCGTTATCCGTGGCCGAACAGCCAAAGGCGTTCTTGCTCTTCTTGACCTTGGTGCCGAGACTGGCGCTGTTGTTGCTCGCGTCCGGATCATTCTGATCAGCGCTCAGTGATGCCGAGATTGAACTCGTTCCCTTGGTGTCGGCACTGGCAACGATCGTGATGGTTGCGGAATCGCCGTTATCAAGTGAGTCCCAAGTGCAAGTGACTGTGCCGGATGCCGCGGTACAGGTTCCGCTGCTCGCAGTTGTCGACAGCCATGTCCATCCCGAGGGTAGCGTGACATTCAGCGTTGCGTTCGTCGCTGCGTCCGGACCTTTGTTGGACACCTTCACGGTCGCGGTGACGTCCTTACCCTTGGTCACTGAGTCGTCGTCGACACTCAATGTCACCGCGAGATCACTGTTGGCGACAACGGTGGCAGAAAGATCGACGCCGTTGTTGGTAGAGTCATTGTCATTGGCATCGGAGACAACGTTCGCCGTGAGCTCCGCCTTGCCCGCCTTCGCCGTATCGAACAACAGTGTCACGGTCGTCGACGCCAGATTCGCCAGATCACCCAGATCGCAGCTGACCTCCCCGTCGTTGGCCGCACAGGTAACGCCGGAGCTGGAGGTTGAGTTGAATGTCACCTGTTCTGTGTAACTCACACCCAGCCGTGTGTTCACTGCCGCGTCACCGCCACCGGTGTTGGTCACGGTATACGTGACGCTCAACGGATCGCCCAGGTCGACGCTTTGCGACGCCGCACTGCCTCCGAGCTCGAGGTCGGCAAATCCAGCTACCGCAACATGGATACTGTCCGCGTTATTGTTGGGAATCAGGTCCTTGCTTTCGGATGTGACCGCCGCACTGATTTCGTACTGGCCGGTGGCCGCCGCCGTTGCCGACAGAGACATCGTTGCCGTGTCATCCAGATCCAGCGTACCGACGCTGCAGGTCACCTTGTTCGCTGCGACGGAACAGGGCGTGCTCACACCACCGGTTTTTATGAACGTCGCAGCCGGTCCTGTGAGAGCGGCATCCACCGTTGCGGTGAGAACAACACTTGTCGCCGCCACGTTGTCGATGCCATTGACCTGTCCCGTCGGATTATGAATCTCCACGGTGACGTTGACTGTGTCGCCTTTATTGACCTTGTCCGGACCGGACATGTTATTGATGTGCAGATCGTTCGTTGCGATGAACAGCTCGTACGCGCCGATGTCGCAGTGACTGACAAAGTCGAGATTGCCATCGAAGGGTCGAATGCTGCCGCGCTGATCGCTGTTCGGGCATTCAGAGTCATTGCCGTGGTCGACCGCCGGGCTGTTTGCGCCGTCGCCGTTTGCGGTGTGCGGCACGGCGTGCGTTTCGGTCAAGCCACCATTGGCCGCCAGTGCAACCAGTAACGGATCGGTGTCACTAAAATCGCTGTTTTGCGACAGCTCACAGGTCCCGGCATTTTCGATGTTGTAGCCGCGCGAAACGATGCGTCCCGGAGCGCAGGTCGCCGCGCCGCCGCTGCATCCGCAGTTGCTGTCGACACCGTTGCGCGAGTTGTTCGAGACGATGGTGTTGAGCAGATTGAATGTCCCTTGTCCGAACGAATTCAAACCGCCGCCGCCGCCCGGCGCATCGGACGACGCGTCGTTGAAGGCCACGGTTGAATTCGTGAGGTTGGCGACACCGTTCGTGGTGATTCCACCGCCCACATCAAACGCGCTGTTGCCGGTGATGGTCGTGTTGGTGATGTCAAAGACAACCAGGGAACGAGCGCCGATTCCCGCTCCGCCAGTGGCATTGTTGCCGTAGAAGGTGGATGACGTGATGGTGGTCGTGTGTGTGCCGGTGTCGAAAAGCCCGCCACCGCCCTCGGCACTGTTGCCAGTGGACAGCAGCGATGCTTCAGCAACGATCGCATCGGCCAAAAACGGAATCGAGGTGGCCTTGCCAATCGTCGTTTCGTTGATCGTCATGACGGCATCGTTGTAGATGCCTCCGCCGTTGGCGCCGCCGGTGTTGCCACTCAGTACAGATTGAGTCAGCGTGGACGGCGCAGCGCTGTAGATGCCACCGCCATCGGCGCCGCTCATGTTGCCGATAATCGCAACCTTATCCAGAGTGACATGCTCGATGACTCCGGCCTCCGGCTCCTCGCCGCCCGGCTTGCCGCCGGGGAAGGGCCCGCGCGGTACACCCGAACCTCCTCCTCCGCCCCCGTCGACCGGGCCATGGATGGCCTCTTCATACAACACAACCGCGGCACCGGCGCCGATGGCCACCGCGCCGCCCATGCGGCGAAATTGCCAGATCTTGCAGAGGTCGCCAGGGATGATTTCGATGTCATAAGGATTGGTCGTGTCGCTGCAATTCGTATTCGGCGCCACGCCAACGCTACCGTCTCGCAAAATGAGATTGCTGATCGTTACGTTGACCGCCGTGCCGCCTACCGGTGCCTGAATATGAAAGATGCGATCGCCGACCGCAGGGTCGGTCACTGACTTCGAATCCCAGCGAATGGTCGTCGCCAGTTGATCGGAATCCGCACCCGCAAGCGTGCCCGTAATGGTTAAGCTTTCGGTAATATCCAGATCACCCTGGGTTGCGTCGGGAGTAATTGATGCAACGTAGGGATCGCCTTCTGTTCCGGTGCCGGACCAGGTTTCATCAACGCCGGCGAGCGAAAGGATGTATTCATTCGTACCCAGCGTGATGGTGTCGCTCCCGGCATTCGCATTGGCGTAGATGACCGCCGCACGCAAGCTGGTACACACCACGGGTGACCCGCTATCGTCGCAGGTGCCGACCGCGTCGGTCGTGCCGGACACCGTGATGTCCGCCGCCTCGGCGTTGATGATAAAGACAAGTCCGATCAGCACGCCGAACAGCAACGTGGCTGCGGACCATCGTTTCCTGATACCTGTATCCATGACCCACCTCACTTTGTAGGAATGTCGCCGTTGCCGCGCTTCCCCCAATTCGTGGTGTCGCGCGGTCCATCGCGATGCGGCGTTACCGCTACATCGCTCCCTGCTTTAAAAATCGGTTTGTCTGCGAAAGGAAAGGGTGCTGATGCGCGCGACACTCGCGTGCGCGCTGCGGCGATCAGTGATATCAGCAGAAAAATCGGCAAGGTCGGATCGACATCGCCGTTGTGTGTCAGAGCGCATCCAAAAACATGGTTGTTGGAGTGCGGCCGTTGGATCGTGTTCGACGCTGCGTTGTTTGTATCGTCCGGATCGCTTTGCTCGGCGCGCACTGTCGCGGTAATTGAGTCATCGCTGAGCGCCGGCGCAAGAAGGACAAGATGCACATCGTGAGTCGCATTGACGTCAAGCGAACTGAAGCTGCAAGTCACCTCGCCTGCGGCGAATGTGCACGGCGTCGAAATCTCGATCGGCGACCAGCGGGTCGGAATGCGGACCGACAGCGCGGGCCTCGAGGCCGTGTGTGGGCCGTGGTTAATAACGTGCGCGTGCACGTCGACCGTGAAACCGTCGGTCGTACTCTTGGCCTCTGTGGTCAGCGTCACATCCAGATCGGCTGACTCGAAACTCGAAACGGATGCATCAGCAGAGTTGTTTTCCGGTACCGGATCGTCATAGCCCGATGACGCGATGGCGGTCGGCTTAAATGTGCCGGCGGCGAGTGCCTTGACGACGATAGTGACGGTGCGGCTGTTTCCAACAGCGATGTCGCCCACGTTGCATGCAAGCGCGTTGGCCACAACGGTACAGCCTGCGTCATTGGAAACGGCCGAAAGGTGCTCGGGAAGTGAAATGTTCAACGCCCCTTCGGCCACAGGATCCGGACCCAGGTTGGCTACCGTCCAGGCGAGTGCGACGTTTTGATCTACGAGAACCTGCTGTGACGGGGTGGGCGTAGAGAGCGCAAGATCGGCGTACAGGGTTACCGGCGTTCCAAGCGCAAACCAGGTATCAACGGCTCCGGCGTTATCCTTTGCATTCCAGACGGCGTACAGCAAATTGCCATCCGGTGTTGCCTGCAGTTGCGACTCGCCTTCTGCCGTGGCGGTCCCGGCCATGACGACCACCGGTTCGAATGTTGTTGCATTGTCGGTGGTTCGGGTAATGAAAATATCAAGATCCTTTGCGCCACCCAGATAGTCGTACACATTGGTCTCGGTCCCCCACGCAGCATAAAACGTGTTCTTGTTCTGGCAGTCCTGCGGATTGGTGGGGTTCTTCGGGTCCGAGCAGCCCGGCCCGTTACCAGGCGTTGGAACGAGTCGTGGCTCCACGACATTGATGCTCGTGTCACTGATTTTTGAAAGATTGCGCGGCATGTCCCACACTGCTTTAACGCCGTTGTAACGGCGCAGATACAGGTTGTAGTTGGCGAGCGTGGTGTACTGCGCGAGCACGCCGTCGGCAGTGTAGGTATACGCAACGTAAAGATCATCGCCGCGCAGAATCGCGCGATGCGCACGGGCGTTCTCGATGGAGTTCGCGCCCGTGCTGTCAGAAAGGTTCGCGGCTGTGGCGGTAGGAGTATTGCTGCTGAGATTGACCGCCGGTGTGTTGACCAGCGCGTTCGCGGCACTGAAGTCCAGCGCAGCGCAGTTGGAATCCACTGTGGGAGAAAGATCCGCGGGTCGAAGCCCCGTTGACGCCTCGTCGGCAGATTTGATCCCGTAGCGCAGCACGATATCGGCCGGGGCTCCCTGCGAGAACTCACCCTGGCGCCAGAAGATCGCCATGCGCAGTCCGCTCTTTGAGCCCGCGTTGGTCTGCGTGACAAGGCGAACGCGTCGCGCGTTTTCTACAGGATCGCTGACGATGCACCCTGCGCGCTCTGCAGGGTCCACGACGCGTTGCGTCGGATCGGGTGGGTTGTTGTAAGGAAAAACGTGATAGCGAATGTACTTCCCTTCTTCATCACCCTCGGATCCCTTGGTTTCCTCATAGGCCACCACGGCAGTGGGCGGATTGCTGCCACTGACTAACATAATGTTCGCACGGGAGGCGCCGGAGTTGCCCTTGTCGATGAGCTGCGGATCGACCGGGTTTCCGTCGCGGTCATTCACGGGATTGAATTTGCCGTGCGACCCGGTCGCCGTCTTGTTGTCGGTCAGCCGTATTGGTGTGGACCAGGGTCCATACGGGGGTGCCCCGGTCGCGCTGACATTACTGGTGTACGCATACCAGATATCAGTTCCTTTGCTTACGCGTGCGCCGGATGCGCCCTCGCCCGGTCCTTCCGCCTCGCCGGGTTGCAAACCAAGCGGATCTTCCTGCCACGTAAGCACCCACGCACCGGAACTCACACCGCGATTGCTGTCTTGTTTTGCGTCGCGAGAACCATCGCCAATCTGCTCAACCGACCAACCTGATGCGCTGCCATAGTTACCGCTGCTGTGAGCAACATACAGGCAGCTCATCGGGAGTTCGCGGTCCGCAAAATCCAGATGTACCGCAGAACGTTGCTTGCCACCGGGGCAATATTTGTCGACCCATGTGATGACAATGTGCTTGCCGCTGTCGAACACGTGGGCGTTTTCCGAATCACCGTAGTACGGCATTCGCGTGCCGGTGCCGCGCCAGTCGGTGCTGATGCTGGTCAGCGCTGCCGTGTTTGAAATATTGATCGGCGCGGACCAGTGGGAAATGTCAGAGCAGTCGACTTCATGGGAATTGCAGGCACGCACAAAGATGTCGCGCGCGGGATGTTCGAAGCCGCCGTGGAGTTCAAATACGTACTTGTCCGCGTC
This sequence comes from Proteobacteria bacterium UBA6921, assembly GCA_002450895.1. Taxonomy (GTDB): domain Bacteria; phylum Pseudomonadota; class Gammaproteobacteria; order SG8-11; family SG8-11; genus UBA6921. The sequence goes on along the minus strand of DKAR01000083.1, from coordinate 3,801 downwards.
ATTTTCGACAGCATCCCCGTAGATCACCAGGATGGTGCCGTCCTCCAGCACCGAAGGCTTTCCCTTGTATGCGGCATCGAAATCCGGCGCATTCGCGGACATCACCATCGGTGTAGAAAATCCCACGCGAGTTGCCGCCGAAACGTCCGGGGATACCAGGGCGATACCTAGCGCCAGGGCACTGACGAATGTGTAAGCACGCATTTATGCCTCCATGTCTCCTGCTCACGAACTCGTATCCATGGGAAGCGCAAACGGAACGCAGTTGCGGAAAATGGGTGCGGTGAATGGGGCGGCAAGTCACAACGTACTGGGTCTTCGGCTGTTGCGATATTGCGAAGGCTACGTAGGGGATTTGCCCAATGCGGCGCGGATGGACTTGTGTCTACATTACGCTCAACAACAAGGGAGATCGGAATATGAATACGAGAGGTGTAATCGCAAGTATCGTCATCCTGGCGGCGGCCGGAATGGGAAACGTCAATGCGGAATCAAAAGGAGCGGACGCAACACTTTCGCGACAGCAGCCGCGCGTCGAGGTCGTAAATCGGGAAACAATGCGAACGATGACGCAGGCGATGGAACAGGTTCGTACCACGCTGCAGGAAATGTCGCGCCTGATGGACCAGAAGCAGACGATGGATCAGACGCGAACGCGTGAGATGGCGCAATTGATGGAACATGTCGCCAGCAACCTGCAGATCATGGCGAAGCAGATGAATCAGGAGAGAGTAACAGCGCAGGAGCAGGAGCAGCTGCAAACCCGGCTCAAAGAAATGACCCAGCTCACCCAGAAGCTGCAGCAGGCGTTACGATCATCGCAATGAACCCGTCGCCCGCGTCAGCTACGCGGGCATGCTGCGCTTTCCGTTTACCCAGCGGGTGAGCGATTGCCACTGTTCCAGATCCTGCTCGACGGCAGAGGGCGCCATTTCAAAAATGCCGAGCCCGCGCTCGACGGCACGAATGTAGTTTTGCGTATCGCGCAGCGTTGCGATGAACGGAATGTCCAGTGCCTTGAGAAAGTGCTCCAGGTGCTGATAGACCAGAGTGTTCTCCCGTACGCGGTTCGCGACGACGGCCAGTTTGACCTCATCGCGTGACACGCGTCCCACCGTCAGGATGTCCTGAATGAAGTGCGCGCACGCGCGCATGTCGATCGGCGATGGCATCACCGGGATGATGGCACTTTGCACCTTGCGCAACATTGCCGTGAGATCCTTGCCGTGCGCGCCCGCGGGCGCGTCGTAGATCACCACATCCACGTCCTTGGGAATCTTCGGATCGCCTTTCCACCCCACGACGCCATGAATGGTCGGGCGATCTTCCGGTCGTGCCTTGAGCCACTCGATGCAGCACCCCTGGGGATCGAGATCGACGACGGCGACCGATTTGCCGTGCGTCGCAAAGTAACTGGCAAGATTGGTCGCGATCGTGCTCTTGCCGCAGCCACCTTTTTGATTGAGCGTCATGATCGTGCGCATGCTTCCTCCCGGCGAGGTTGGAAAAATGAGGCGCGGGGACAGAGTAACGCCGTGCCACTGTGTTTGTTACGGACCTAGAGCGAAAGACTGAACTCCGCGAGCACCGGCGCGTGGTCCGAGGGACGCTCCTGCTTGCGCGGCTGCTTGTCGATCTCGCAGGTCGTGCAGAGTGCGCTCAGGGCCGGGCTTGCCAGAATATGGTCGATGCGCAAGCCCAGGTTGCGACGAAATGCTGCCATACGGTAATCCCACCAAGAGAACTGGCCCGCTTCCTGGTTGTGCAACCGAAAACAGTCCGCGAAACCGAGATCGAAGATGCGCTGCAGCGCGGCGCGTTCCGGCGGGCTGAACAGTACGCTGTCTTTCCACACTGCTACGTCGTACACGTCACGTTCCTCCGGCGCGATGTTGAAATCGCCGACGACAACAACGTGCTCATGGGTCGCCAATTCCTGTTTCAGCCATGCCGTGACTGCTTCGAGCCAGGCGAGCTTGAACTGATATTTCTCCGAACCAACTTCGCTGCCGTTGGGCACATAGAGATCAATCAGCCGAAGTGATCCGTAGGTGGCGGCCAGCACCCGCCGGTCGGCGCAATCGTAACCGGGAATTTCCGTGACGATATCCTGCGCCGGCTGGTGCGCGAGGATTGCGACGCCGTTGTAGGTTTTCTGTCCCGCGTAGACGACGTGATACCCGGCGGTTTCGATGTCGACCGCGGGAAATTCCACGTCAGTGACTTTGGTTTCCTGCAGCGCGATCAGGTCGGGTTTGCGTGCTTCAAGCCATGCCAGCAACTGCGGCATGCGCACGCGCAGCGAATTCACATTCCACGTCGCGACCTTCACGCTCAGTACGGGGAACTAATAGGTGCGGAACCCGCCATGACGCTGGCGGACGTAGTAGTCGAATGTCAGTGCGCCCACGGCGAGGCCCAATGCGAGTGCCAGCACCGATGCACCGACGATCCAGCCCATCGAGTAGGAGGATTTGTTCGAATTGGCGGGCATGGTCCCTGCGGGGAAGAATTCGCCCCGACTCGCGGCAGAATCCGACGACGCAATGCTGTTGGATGCGGGCGACACATTCGGCGCCGCTGCGACGCGGCGCTTCAAATCCGCGTTTTCACCTTCCAGTGTGCTGACACGACTTTGCGCGGTGTTCAGTTGCGATGATGTTGTTTGCGCGAGTTTCTCCGCATCGTTGAGACGATCCAGCGCGGATTTCAACTCCGAACGAAGATCCGCCACCATTTTGTTGTCGTCTTTGCCGCCACTGGATTGCGCGCTCTTCAGCTGTTCCTGTGCGCGATTGAATTTGTCGCTCAACTCGATGTACATCAGCTGCAGCGGTTTCTCAGTGCTGACCTGGTTGGCGTCAATCCAGCCTTCCGAACCGTCTTCGGATTTCACCTTGATCATCTGCCCCTGCCGTTCGATAACGGTCAGTGGCGCGCCGGCAATGACCTGCTTCACGATCGGGCCGTCCGCTTCGGGGATGCCGCGCAGCGGTGCGCTGAGCCGATCCGTGACGTAGGAGGCCGCGTGTGCGCCGGCGGAGAAAGTCAGTACCAGCGCCGCGATAAATGTGAAGTGGTGCCGCATGAATGTTTCCCTTTTAGTTTCTAAGCTGTGATGCCGTTGTGCCGCAGCAGCGCGTCCACACTGGGTTCGCGCCCGCGAAATTCGACGAACAATTCCATCGGTTCGCGGGAGCCGCCGCGCTCGAGCACTGTGGTGAGAAATTTCTTTCCGGCGTCGGCGTTGAACACGCCACATTCCTCAAACAGCGAGAAAGCGTCCGCGGAAAGAACCTCCGCCCACTTGTAACTGTAGTAGCCCGCGGCATAACCGCCCGCGAAGATGTGCGTGAAGCTGTTTTGAAAGCGATTGTACTCGGGCGGGATCACCACGGCGACCTCGCGGCGAACCTCGTTGAGGATCTCCTGCACGCGCCCACCTTTGGCAGGGTCGTATTCGCGGTGCAGGCGGAAATCGAACAGCGAGAACTCCAGTTGCCGCACCATTTGCATGCCGGACTGGAAATTCTTCGCGGCCTGCATCTTTTTCAGCAGCTCTTCCGGCAGCGGCGCGCCGGACTGGAAGTGCCCTGCGATGACATCGAGCGCCTCGCGTTCCCAGCACCAGTTCTCCATNNGCCGAATTCGTGGAACAACGTGATCACCTCGTCGTGTGTGAACAGCGCCGGCTTTCCGCCGACCGGCGGCGTGAAATTGCAGACCAGATAGGCGACCGGGGATTGCACGCCACCGGAGAGTTTGCGACGGCCGATACAGTCGTCCATCCATGCGCCGCCG
>DKAR01000007.1 GCA_002450895.1 Proteobacteria bacterium UBA6921 | reverse complement strand
TGAAGTTCGGCCTGCACTGAGGGTGTGTCGCCCTTTTGCTGTTTTTCCATCGAGCCGGGTTGCGCTGCAGGCAGTTCAATCCAGAAGGTCGAGCCTTTGCCCGGCATCGATTCCACGCCGATCGTTCCATTCATCATTTCCGTGAGGCGTTTGGAAAGCGCCAATCCGATTCCCGCGCCATCGATTGTCCGGTACTCGGCGCCGACGCGCTCAAACGGACGGAACAACATGGCGAGCTTCTCCGGATCTAGGCCGTGTCCGGTGTCGCGCACGGCGACGCGGATGCGGCCGTTATCGCGCTGGCTGCATTCCACATCGATGCGCCCGCCGCTGCGGTTGTATTTCGACGCGTTGGTCAGGAAATTTATCAGCACCTGTTTCAACCGGGTCGGGTCCGCCAGCACCGCAGCGTCCTTCGAACAATGATTCAGTGCCGTTACGCCATTCGCTTGCGCCGCCGAGTTCGCGAGGGTCATCGCTTCGTTCACCGTATCGCGAACCGAGACGGTCTGGAGCGCGATGATCAGCTTGCCGGTTTCGATAAGCGAAAGGTCGAGCAATTCGTTGATCAATNNTGGCTCATGTTGGCCAGAAACTCGCTCTTGGCCCGGTTGGCGCGTTCGGCGGAGTCCTTGGCGGCGATCAGTTCCTGCTCGGTCTGCTTGCGGGCGGTAATGTCGTGCACCGTGCCGGTCATGGCCAGCGGTTTGCCTTCGGAATTTAGGGATATTGCCGCATCGCCACGCACCCAGCGCAGGCTGCCGTCGTCAAGCAACAGGCGATAGTCGATGCCCTCGTTCCGTACTCCGGCAAGAACGTCCTGCGTGAACTGGCGCATCATGGCGCGATCATCGTGGTGAATGCGCGCTTCAAATAGCTCGTAGGATGACCGTGCCGAGCCCGGTTCGTACCCGAAGATGCGGTAGGTCTCATCGGACCAGTTGACGGCGTTCGTGGTTAAATCCCAGTGCCAATTTCCCAGACGCGCGATGCGCTGGGCTTCGTGCAATTGCAACGTGCGTTCTCGCACAACTTCTTCAAGTTGATCGCGATGGAGGCGGAGCTGTTCTTCTGCGTGTTTGCGTTCTGTAATGTCGGTAAACGTCGCGACCGAGCCATACAGTTCGCCGCTGCCCGGGAGTCTCAACGGGACGGCATTGATGGAAAGCCAGCGTCGGCCCGCTCCGGGGTGATCCACGCCCATGATCGCGTCGTGAAATACCTGCCCCGTGCGCAACGCGACAGTGCCGGGGTGCTCCTCGCCAGGGAATGGTGAGCCGTCTTCACGCACCGATCGCCAGCGCGGATCCATCGCCGTGCGGCCGCGCATCTGATCCATGCTCAATCCGAGGATGCGCTCGGCCGCCTGGTTCGCCGCGACGATCTGGCCGTCCGCTTGCTGGATGACGACGCCTTCGGTCATGGTGTTCACGACGGACTGGTAACGCTCCTCGGCTTCCATGCGCTGCGTGATGTCGCGTGAATACGAGAACACGCCAATGACGCGCCCGTGCAGATCGCGCAACGGGCCCTTGATCGTATCGAACACATGCACGCTGCCGTCGCGGAATGTCGCGGGATCATGCGGGTTATGCGTGAGCTTTCCGGCAAACGCGTCGCGATCGTCTGCGTGAAATCCGCGGATGCCCTTGTCGGGGTCGCCCTCACAGAGTTCTTGCGACCAGAACTCGGTATCCGGGCGATTGATCATTTCATCCGGTGTGAGACCTTGTGCTTCAGCAAAGGTCCTGTTCACTATCAGAAAGCGGTGTTCGAGATCCTTGGCGAAAATCCAGTCCGGCGAGGCATCGATGATCAGTTGCAGGCGGTCGCGAAACGCGCGGGTTTCCAGCTCCATCAACGCCCGTTCAGTGATGTCGTGAACCGTGCCGCGCGAGACAAGCGGCGTACCGTCGTCTGCGAAATCAGTCACGCAGCGTTCTTCCACCCATTTGATCCGGCCATCGGCCATTTTCAGACGGTGCACGATTTCATAGGGTTTTCGATTTTTCAGGGAGCCCGTATACGCCTTGTTGACCTCCTCGCGGTCGTCGGGGTGGATGGCGTTCAGAAACGCTTCGAATGACGCGCCAAAGTGCGCCGGATCGATTTCAAACATGTGGAAAATTTCATCGGACCACGTGAGTTTGTTCGTGACCAGATCCAGTTCCCAGTTGCCTACCTTGGCCAATCGCTGCGCTTCATTCATCCGCTCCAGCGATTGTTCAATTGCCTGGCGTTCGCGCGATTCGGCGTCATCGACACGGCGTTGAAGCGGGCGTACGAACAAAATAAAACTGAGGGCGCCGAGGCTGATCATGATCAGCGTGATGCAAGCCACCCAAAATGCCGTGTACAGATACGGTGAGCGAAGTTCCGCGAGGTCGATCTTGTGTACGATGCCAATGTTCAATGTGGGAACCGGCGCGTAGCCCGCGAGTACGGTTACGCCTTTGTAGTCCGGCATCTCGCCACTCCCACTTAGGCCCTGCAGCGCCTGATAGAGAGGTAGTATCTGCGCTTCCTCTTCGCTCAGAAGATCCGCGGCTTCCAGACCGCGACCGGTGCTCTTGCGGCGCAGCACATGAACTCCTTGCGAATCCCGATAGGCAACAAGCATTTCTTCGCTGACGTAGGCGCTCGGGCTTTCCCTCAATCCCTCCTCAATTTGGCTCATCGTGGCTCCCCATGAACCCTGAGGATCATCTTGCGCGCTGAATTTCGCATCGAAGCGCGCCACGGCTTCCATCAATCCGGCCAGCGTTTCGGCGGAATGCTGCATGACTTTCAAAGTCTCGGTATAGGAAGTGCGATAGAGCATCCACACCGTCAAACTGGTCGCAGTCAACGCCACCAGGGCCATGCTGGCGATGAGCCACCACAAAACCGCGTTGCCTTGCTTCGATATCGTGGTCATTCGTTCCGCCAGCGGGTTCCGTTGTTACGTAATTGTTGTGCGGTTACTTGTCAGTCGCGTTCTGCAAAAAAGTTGAAAGGAGCATCCCAACAATAAAGCACGATGCAGCCATCGCGCTTCATTAACGATCGTTAAATGTTCATCGCGGCATCCAGTGTAAACATGCAGCCGAGTGTGGTCAGTGATGCAAACATCGGCCTCTTTTCCAGCTCGGCAGATCATGCAAGTCCAACGTGTGTTACTTCGGACGCGGCGCGCCGAGGATGATGCGATATCTCACAGTTTGGTTGCATGGCAAGCATGCATCATTGGCCGGGTCCTGGTGAATCCGGGACCTGCGACGAATTAAATTGTCGGGCGGATTTTCTCGCTTCACGCGATTCGACAAAGTGTTTTGCACCGAGAGCATGAGCTTGACAAAACCACATGGTTAAGATGGTTGGAGGCTGCCGACGCCTACGTTCCCCTGAATCGCCTTCGGAGCGCTGGTGCGTACTTCGTTGCCGGTGCCGATACAAAACGCGTGCGCACCGGTGTCATCGCGCTGCGCGCCATGGGTCACCGTTTGCAAAGCCCGAGGGATGCCGCCATGCATTTATCCGCTACTTTCCTTTTGCGCGTTGTTACTCTCATCGCCACGGTGTTCACCACCAGCCTTGCGCGCGCGGATCTGGCGCCAGGCGAAATCGGTGTGGTGCTGATGCACGGCAAGGGCGGCGCGCCGACGGGCGTAGTGAAGGAACTGGCGGCGTCGCTGGAAGAGCAGGGCGGCCGGGTCGCGAATCTGGAAATGCCCTGGTCGAGCCATCGTGAATACGACGCCAGCGTGAGTGATGCGGTAAAACAGGTCGACGACGCCATTGCAGCGCTGCGATCCAAAGGCGTGAAAAAGGTCTTCGTCGCCGGGCACAGCCAAGGCGGCGTGTTTGCGTTTTATTACGCCAGCCAGCGGCCGGTGGACGGCGTGATTGGAATCGCGCCGGGCGGCAACGCCGCCGCCACGGTGGTTCGCGATGCGCTCGGCGCCACCGTGGAGCGCGCACGCAAGTTGGTGGCCGAAGGCAAGGGTGATGAGAAAGGCACGTTTAGCGATTGGGAAAGTTCGCGCGGTAAGAACGACGTGCATACCACCGCCGCGATCTACCTCACCTGGTTTGATCCGGACGGTGCGATGAATCAAATGAATGCGGAACGCGGCATCGACCCGGAAGTTCCAGTGCTGTTCATTGCGCCGAAGGGCGACTATCCCGGATTGAAGCGCTTCAAGTCGCAGATGTTTGACGCACTGCCGCCCAATCCGAAGACACGGATGTACGAGCCGGACACCAGCCACATCGGTGCGCCCGCCGCATCGCGTTCGGAAATCTGGCGCTGGATGGTGGACGTCGCCCGGTCGCAATAAAAAAAATGCCCGCGCGAACGCGGGCAGGGTCGTACCGGGTTACGAGAACGTCGCGTTATTTCTTGGTGATTACCACTTCAAGATATTCGCCCGGCACGACGAGCGCGTCGGAGTCGGAGACGTTGTGCTGTTCGAGCAGCTCGGTGAGCTCGTCGTTCAGGCGGTCCTGCTGCGTCGGACTCAATGCCGCAAACGCCTTGTGCGTCGGACCGTAGAAATCCCGGAAGATCTGGATCCAGTGCGCGGCCGAATGGTAGCGGAAGTTGTACATGCGCCGTTCGCAGCGAATGTCCGACGCTTCCGATCCGAACAGTTCAACGATGCGCGGTTCCGAACCCCACAGCATCGGGGATTGCAGTCCGGACGGCGGCGGAACATACGCGGCGATGGTGCGGAACAAGTCGCCCAGAAATCCTTCCGGAGTCCAATTCGCCATGCCGATGCGCCCGCCGCTGCGCACAACGCGCGTGATTTCGCGCGCGGCCCGGTATTGTTGCGGCGTGAACATGATGCCGAAGGTCGACAGCGCGATATCAAAGGCGTCGTCCTCGAACGGCAGGTTTTCCGCATCGGCGACGCGGAACTCCACGTTCAGTCCTTCGGCTTGCGCGCGTGTGGCGCCCTTGTCGAGCAGGTGCGACACGTAGTCGGTGGAGGTGACGTGCGCAAAGCGGCGCGCGGCCGCGAGGGTGGCGTTGCCGTTGCCCGCCGCGACATCCAGCACTTTGTGGCCGGAGCGTACGTCGGCGGCTTCCACGAGGGTTTCGCCAACAATTTGCAGCGTGGTGCCGATGATGGCGAAATCGCCGCTGGCCCAGGTGGCCTGCTGTTTCTGCTTGATGGCGCCAAAGTCGGGGCGTGCCGCGGGGATCAGCGTGGTGGAAAGGGTGGGTGCGACGGCCAGTTCTTGGATGCTCATGTGTGGACTCCTTAAAGTTGTGGTTTATGGGTTTCGCGACACGGACGCCGCAGGACGAGGTCGCGCCGGACAGATGAGCCATTGTTCCGGATTGGGGGATTGCAGACTTTTCCGGGCGTCCCCGGAACTTGATCAAGCGTCCGGGAAATGCAGTTAAGGGCTGGATTCCCGCATGCGCGGGAATG
>DKAR01000038.1 GCA_002450895.1 Proteobacteria bacterium UBA6921 | reverse complement strand
ATGCCGATCTCATCGATGGGCGACGACTGCTTGAGTGGTTGGCTCAGCGAGGTGTCATTGAACCGTTACGCGCTTTCGAAGCTGGCGAGGGCTAACAACGCGAAAACACGGGTCAGAGACTCGTTTCTACTAATATCGCCAAGACATCATCCGCAACATCTTCTAGCGCATGGCGCATGGCGCATGCATAAGCATACGCCATGCGCCCTCCCAGTCTCCTCAACTGCTCCCTGCGAGTTACGCACTTTCCCGTATAGGCGGAGTGCAGCCGCGCGTGTAGTAGATGGATATATTCCCGACATCTTCACAAGAAGAATCTGCATCGAGGGGAGATCGATGTCATGAACATATCAAGATCATCATCCGTATTTCTCTGTACTCTCATCCTGGGCTTTGCTTTCTCACTTGCGGCAATGAGCACAAGCGCCGCCGAGGAAAAATCGGAAAAGGCCCTCGTGGTTTATCACGCGGATTATGCCGATACGCAACGTATGAGCGCGATGCTGACGAGCATCTTCAACATGGTGACCACGTACGAGAATGAGTTCGTGGACTACGACGTTCGCATCGTGTTCCTGTCCCACGGCATCCAGTTCCTCACACACGACCGGCTCAAAGGCACGCCCTTTGAAGTCAACGACAAGCAAGCCAAGGAACGCGAAGACCTCATTACGCGCCTGCTGACCTTGCACGACATGCAGCATGTCACGCTGTCCCTGTGCGACATCACGAGTCAGGCGATTGGACTAGACAAAAGCAAGTTGATCCCGGGCGTGGATCTGGTGAAGTCCGGCGTCGTGGAACTCGCGACGCTGCAGAGGAAGGGCTTCGCGTATATCAAAGTGTAGTAGTACTGGCAGGCACGTCTCTCAGGGCGCGAGCAACAGCATCCGCCACGCACCGCCTTCGGTTCGTTCATACCGAAATCGCTCGTGCAGTCGGTTGTCGCGGTTCTCCCAGAACTCGAAAACCTGCGGCACGACGAGATAACCTCCCCAATGTGGCGGGCGCGGTACAGGATTTCCGGCGAAATCGTTTTCCAGTTTGCGTACGCGGGCGACGAGTTCTGCGTAGCTGTCAATCGACCGACTTTGCTCTGAAGCCCACGCCCCGATCTGGCTACCGCGCGGGCGATTTGCGAAGTAAGCGTCGGACTCCTGCGCGCTGCGTTGTTGCGCCCGCCCTTCGATGCGCACCTGATAACCCAGCGGGTCCCACCAGAACGTCAGCGCAACATTTGGATTGCGCGAGATGTCGACGCCCTTGCGGCTCTCGTAGTTGGTGTGAAACACAAAGCCGTTGGCATCGTACGAACTGAGCAGCACCACGCGGCAGGACGGCTTGTTGTCCGCATCGACGGTGGCGATCGTCATCGCATTGGGCTTGTCGATCGGCGCGGTACGCGCCTGGTCGTACCAGCGGCGGAAGTGTTCGAAGGGTCCGTTCATGTGCGCCTGGTTCGGTAAGCATTTTGTTGGGGTTCGCTGCGCTCACCCCAACCTACGTCACTACGACATTACCTTACGCCAACCGGAATCACTTCGTCTTGTAGTAGAGCGCGCTTAGCAGTGCATTGGTCATCTCGACGTCGCTGAGCGCTTCGTCGGAAATGCGGTAAAACATTCTTGAGCGAATGCGGGACAGCTCAGTCACCAAATACGTTGAAGGCAACGACGTCTCCAGGAAAGAACGCGGATTGGCTTCGTCGTCTTTGCCGTAATTCTGGTACATGATTGAAAGTCTCTTCTTGATTCCAGAGTCATCAACCGGGCCGGGCGGAGGAAGTCGCTCGAACTGCTCTTTGAATCGTTCGTATGTTGTTGCTTCGATCCCATCGCGCACCTTCGCGTAATACTCACGCGATTCCGGGTCGAGTGACTGAGTTTTAAGTGCGAGCATCGCCGCCCTGCCCTTAGGGCCACCGGACCGCATCATAAACGCGGTTGCGCGGGCGAATGTTTCGTAGTTTCGAGCTCCTTTTAAAACTTTCTCAACAGCAGGGACGCTGGCAGGCGAACCTATCCAGATGAGTATTTCAAGGACTCTATCTACGATCGCTGGATCGGTAAGCTGCGAGGCGAGGCGCTCTTCTGCGCCTTCGCCATAGATTCCATAGAGAAAGACGCATACCAGTGTTTCACTGAGAGATAACGAGTGCTGCGGAATAAACGCCGTGACATTGCCACGAAGAAATGCCTTGTCCAAAACAGACAATGTCCGCGCGTCATGATCCGGAACTACGGCATGTGCAAACTGGAAAAACTGCTGTCCATTCCATTGGACAATTTCCGCGTCCGGGTCGATTGCGAAAAATGCACCACGACCAAGATCCTTGTCTGCCTGGTTTTCTTGCAAGCGAATGTAGTAGCCAATATCGAGCAGAAACATCTGGCTCGGTTTCGGCTTACCGAGTTCGATCTTCAACTCCCTGCGCATGATTGGAAGGACTTGTGGCTTGTTGTCAGCGAAGAACTTCCACGCATCATCGAGTTGCTCGTTGTATTTGTCGGTGACTCCCTCGCCACCTTCCGCCTTGATTTCACGAATGGCATTGAGCTGCGACATTGTTTGTTCTTCGATTGATGCCGCATGACCAAGATTGGTGATTGAAAAGACCCATGCCGCGGCAATGATGTTGAGGAAGGCGCTCATATGGGCCGGTAGGAGAGTTTTCACTTTTTTACCCCAGGGATTGAATTGATTAGGTCGGGAGTTCACTGCCGCTTTTGCATATATCGGCAAAAGCCGGCATTGCCGGATCAATTGGAGATGTTCGCGTATTGCAGTCATTCCCGCGCATGCGGGAATCCAGGGCTTTTAATATCTGGATCCCCGCCTGCGCGGGGATGACGAACAAGGCGGAAGTCCGCTAGGCAATTCTTGCCCGCGCCCTCTTCACCGCCTCCCGCACCTGATTCGGCGCGGTGCCGCCGATGTGGTTGCGTGCGGCGACGGAGCCTTCGAGCGTGAGCACGGCAAAAACATCTTGCTCGATCACGCCAGAAAACTTTTTCAGTTCGTCCAGCGAGAGTTGGGCGAGGTCTTTGTTTTGTTCGATGCCGTAGCGCACGCTCTTGCCGACGATTTCGTGTGCGTCGCGGAAGGCGACGCCTTTGCGTACGAGGTAATCGGCGAGATCCGTTGCCGTGGCGTAGCCGCGTCTTGCGGCTTCGCGCATCGCGTCTTTCTTGAGTTGCATGGCGGGGATCATGTCGCCGAACACGCGCAGTGAGCCCTGCACGGTGTCGATGGCGTCGAACAGCGGTTCTTTGTCTTCCTGGTTGTCTTTGTTGTACGCGAGCGGCTGGCTCTTCATCAGCGTGAGCAGGCTGGTCAGGTCGCCGTACACGCGGCCGGTTTTGCCGCGCAGCAGTTCGGGCACGTCGGGATTCTTTTTCTGCGGCATGATCGATGAGCCGGTGCAAAAGCGGTCACCGAGGTCCACGAAGTTGAATTGCGGCGACGACCACAGCACCAGCTCTTCGCTGAAGCGCGACAGGTGCATCATGATCAGGCTGCACGCGCTGACGAACTCAATGGCGAAGTCGCGGTCGCTCACC
>DKAR01000067.1 GCA_002450895.1 Proteobacteria bacterium UBA6921 | reverse complement strand
GCCCTTCAAGCTCGATGACGTGCGGGAAGCACTCTCGGAGATCGGGCTCCAGGGCATGACCGTAACGGAAGTGAAGGGCTTTGGACGTCAGAAAGGGCATACGGAGCTTTACCGGGGGGCCGAGTACGTCGTCGACTTCCTGCCCAAGGTTAAATTGGACGTGGCCGTGCGCGCCGAACAGGTGGACCAAATCGTCGAAGCGATCAGCAAGGCCGCGAAGACCGGAAAAATCGGCGACGGAAAAATCTTCGTCTACAACCTCGACCAAGTCTATCGCATCCGCACCGGTGAATCCGGTCCGGAAGCACTGTAACGCCCCGGGAGGAGAGCCCATCATGTTACGCAAGTTACCAAGAATTCTATCCATCATCGCATTCGTTCTGGGATCGTTCCTGGGTACGCAGGTCTACGCAGACGAGGCAGCACCTGCTGCTGAACCGGCAGCGACGACCGAAGCCGCTCCGGCAGCTGAACCCGCGGCGGAAGCACCGAAACTCAACTCCGGCGATACCGCGTGGATGCTGACGTCCACCGCACTGGTGTTGTTCATGACCATTCCTGGATTGGCGTTGTTCTATGGCGGCATGGTCCGCTCCAAGAACGTCCTGTCAATTCTGATGCAGTGTTTCGCCATTACTGGCCTTGTCTCGGTGCTATGGGCGCTGTTTGTCTACAGCATGGCCTTTGACACGGGAGGCATGGTCAAAGGGGCGATTAATTTCAACTCGTTCGTAGGCGGCTTTGGTAAGGCGTTCCTCGGCGGAGTTGCACGTGACAGTCTGGTTGCCAGTGTTCCGGAAACCGTCTTCATGACGTTCCAGATGACGTTCGCAATCATCACCCCTGCCCTGATCGTCGGCGCCTTCGCCNNGTTCGGCTTCAACGCGGGCAGCGCAGTTGCCGCGAACGAAACGGCAGGAATGGCAATGGCGGTAACACAAATTGCCACTGCTGCTGCAGCTCTGGCATGGATGTTCAGTGAATGGGTCGCGCACGGCAAACCGAGCGTGCTGGGTATCGCTTCCGGCGCGGTAGCGGGATTGGTTGCGATTACGCCGGCTTCAGGTACGGCGGGCCCGATGGGCGCCCTGTTGATCGGTATCGTCGCAGGCATTGGCTGTTTCCTGGCGGCATCGAAGCTGAAGCGCGCTCTGAAATACGACGACTCGCTCGACGCATTCGGTGTTCACGCCATCGGCGGCATCATTGGCGCGCTCCTGACTGGCGTTTGCGCTTCAGCGTCGCTCGGAGGTGCCGGACTGGCTGAAGGCATGACGATTGGCTCTCAGCTCGTTACGCAGTTCAAGGGCATCATGGTCACGGTGATCTACACCGCGGTCGTAAGCTTTATCTTGCTGAAGATCGTTGACGCAATGGTGGGCCTGCGCGTTACCGAAGAGCAGGAAACCGAAGGCCTGGATCTGGCCAGCCACGACGAACGTGGCTACAACCTCTAGGGACAGAGAGCAGGGAAGCAGTAAAGAAAAGGGGCGCGATGAGCGCCCCTTTTTTATTGGATGTACTTAAATTTCGCTATGCGCCATGCAGCACTCCGGCGGACTTTTCGTCCGCTTACATCCGCATAACGTTATCTTGGATTTTTCAACGATTTCGAATTCAACCGGGGCAAAATCTGTTCCATCGTGCGAACCATCACAAAACGGCTGATTCTTGGAACGGCCACAAGCGCACCACAAATACTTGCCCGGCTCGAGCTCAACGATAAACGGCGATTTTTGCGCGACAACCGGATCGGACATACACACCCCCTTACCGCTGTCTATATTTATTTACCCACCCGTTTTGAGCATAGCATGGCGTTTTTCACGATTTGCAAGCTTTCAAGTTTATCCAAGATAAACCGATCATAAAGAAAGAGAAATTTTCTGGAGGATGTATGCGCGCGGCACTTTCTGGCATCGCAATTGGCCTGTTCCTGACCGTGGCCGGGACACAGGCAGGCGAAGTCTTCAAGTGGGTCGACAAAGACGGTTCTGTGCACTACGGCGAGTTCGCACCGAACAACAAACGATCGACGACCATTGAGACACCTTCGCAACCGGAACCCAGCGCAACTGAAAGTAGCGGCGACGGTGAAGGCGATGCTGCGCCCAGTGAACCCGCGTCCACTTCGTCGAACGCATCCAGCGGTGCAGCGCGTGACAAGTTTCTGGATGATCGCCAGAAGAAGAAGGAAGAAAAAGACAAAGCTGAAAAACAGAAAGCGGAAAAATCCCGCGCCTGCAATACCGCAAAGAGCAACATTTCCTCGCTGGAAAGCGGCGCGCGTATTCGCGTGCTGGATGAAAACGGAAACAACAAGTATCTCAACCCCGACGAGATCAAGAAACAACTCGCTGAAGAAAAGAAGAACGTCGCGAAGTATTGCAAGTAACTTCTTTACCACCACCGCGCCGCGGCGAAGAATTCACTGCTTCGTCGCGGCGGCTAACAGCCAAAAAACTATACCTTTGCTTTGCGCCTTCGGTTTTGTTTTACGCGAGCCGTTTGCGCATGAATTCCGGCAGCGCCAATGCAGCACGGTGGACATCCGCGTTGTAGTACGTCGTATCGAACGGCTTGGCGCGCGCATCCGCATCACGAAATTTCGCGAGGTCCCGCCCCTTTCCCGCCATCGTCGCGGACCACCATCCGGAGGGATAAACCGGCTGCGGAAACGGCATTGTTTTCACATCCGAGAATCCGGCGCGCCGCAATGCACCGTGGAGCGAAGCGATGAGTTCCATGTGATACAGCGGCGATTCGCTCTGCTGAATAAATATGCCACCCGGTCGCAGCACGCGCAGGCAGTCACGATGAAACGCTTCGGTAAACAATCCTTCGGCGGGTCCCACCGGGTCGGTACTGTCGACGATGATCAAATCGTAGCGGTCCGGCTTGGAATCCTTGATCCACTTGATGCCGTCGACAAAATGGAGCTCGGCACGTGGGTCATTATTTGATGCACAGAGTTCGGGAAAATATTTTTCGGACAGGCGCGTCACGCGCTCGTCAATTTCTACCTGCTGCGCGCAGGTGACCGAGGGGTGCCGCAGAACTTCGCGCAGTGTTCCACAGTCGCCACCCCCGATAATGAGCACATCCTTGGGCGCATCATGGGTAAACAATGCGGGATGCGACATCATTTCGTGATAGAGAAAGTTATCCCGATCCGAAACCATGTAAAGATCGTCGATCGTCATGAGCGTACCGAAATGCTCGGTCTCGTAGATCGTGATGCGCTGGTAGGTCGTTTGCTCTTCGTGCAGTTTTTTCGACAGTTTCAGCGAAAACGCCGCCCCGTTGTCCGCGTTGGTTTCGGTGAACCAGGTGTCATCCAGCGCCATTGGGCTTACTCTCTCGGGTCTGATTGGGCCGCTATTATCGCAATGGACTTTTTTTCCCGCCAGCGCTTGATTCAGTCGCCGCGACCCCTGAAACTTCGCCCATGAAATCCTGGACTCCTCAACACGCGCGGGACACCTACAATACGGCTCACTGGGGCGGTGGTTATTTCGACGTCAACGACGCCGGACACCTGATCGCCCGCCCCAACCGGGATCCCCGCCACTCCGGGATCGATCTGTACGAGCTGGCCGCGGAAATACGCAATATGGGGCTTTCCGCCCCCGTCCTGGTCCGGTTTACCGACATCCTTCACGACCGTGTCGATACGCTGTGCAACGCGTTCGGGGAGGCCATGCGCGATAACGAATACCAGGGACGCTACACGGCGGTTTACCCGATCAAGGTCAATCAGCAGAAGAAAGTTGTTGAAGAGATTCTGCAGCATGGCGGTGAGCGGGTCGGCCTCGAAGCCGGTAGCAAACCGGAGCTCATGGCCGTTCTGGCGCTTTCGAACACGAATGGCGGCGTCATCGTTTGCAACGGTTACAAGGACCGCGAATACATTCGCCTCGCCCTGATCGGCCGGCAGCTTGGACATCAGGTATACATCGTCGTTGAAAAGACGTCCGAACTCGAGGCCGTTATTGCCGAGGCGCGCGATCTTCAAATTCAGCCGCTCATCGGAGTGCGCGTTCGCCTGGCGTCGATTGGCGCCGGAAAATGGCAGAACACCGGCGGTGAAAAATCAAAGTTTGGGCTTTCCTCAACACAGGTCTTGCGCGTCATCGATCGCCTGCGCGAGGAAAAGATGCTCGACAGCCTGCAGCTGATCCATTTCCACCTCGGATCGCAGTTGCCCAACATTCACGACATTCAACGCGGGATGCGCGAGTGTGCGCGCTTTTATGCAGAGCTGCACCGGCTTGGCGTGGGAATCAAGTGCGTCGATGTCGGCGGTGGCCTCGGCGTTGATTATGAAGGTACGCGATCACGCAGTTATTGTTCGATGAACTACAGCGTGCATGAATATGCCAAGAACGTTGTTCACGCGTTGTGGGAAATATGCGCCGAACGCAATCTTCCCCATCCGGACATCATCACGGAATCCGGTCGCGCAATGACGGCGCATCACGCCATGATGATCACCAATGTCATCGATATCGAACGAATCGACGATATCGCGGCAGCAATAGAGCCGGATGCAGCAGCACCACTGGTCATTCACGATCTCTGGGAAGGATATCAGTCACTGATCGCCGGCGGCGCCACGCGCGCGACACCGGTGGAGGCCTATCACGATGCAGCTCACCGCCTGGCTGAAGCGCAGTCGATGTATACGCACGGCGTACTCACACTTGAACAACGAGCACACGCGGAACAGCTTTATTTTGCGACCTGCCGGAAAGTCCAGGAGATGCTGCAGCCGGGCGTAAAGGCACATCGCGAATTGCTGGATGAACTTAACGAAAAGCTTGCCGACAAGTATTTCCTTAACCTTTCAATTTTTCAGTCGCTGCCCGATGTCTGGGCGATCGAACAGGTGTTCCCGGTGATTCCGCTGCATCGACTCAATGAGGCGCCCGCACGACGCGGAACGCTCCAGGACATTACCTGTGATTCCGATGGACGGATCGATCACTATGTTGACGGCGAAGGTATTGAATCGAGCCTTCCGCTTCATTCGTGGAATCCGTCAGAGCCTTACCTGCTTGGAATTTTCATGGTCGGTGCCTACCAGGAAATTCTCGGCGACATGCACAATCTTTTCGGGGACACCGACTCGATAAACGTTGAACTGGCGGCCGATGGTTCTCACAAATTGACCCATCCGCAGCGCGGCGACACGGTGGATTCCGTATTGCGCTACGTCCAGTTCAACCCGTCGGACCTGTTGCGCGCCTATCGCGAGAAGACAAACCGTGCCCTGCTCTCGCCCAAACTGCGAGAGTCCTATTTGCAGGAATTGAATGCAGGACTCAGCGGTTACACCTATCTTGAGGAATAGGCCGCGTTGTCGAACCTAAGCGGCGGAGGTCTGCCGCTCGGCATCTCCGCATTCGACTTCACGTGTCAGCAGTCCTGCCCCGCCATCTTCGCTGTGCACTACCAGTCCTTTACAACAGACGAGGTGAGCTTCCGGATTTTCTGAAATGTAGGCAATGCTGACTTGCGCGCCGATTGGAAGACGATCTGGCAAGTGGTCCGAACGTGCCTTGATGTACATGCCTTCCGGCGCAATATCCTGAACCTCACAATCTCCGATACACACATCCCTGAACCACATAAACGCTTTGTAATCGACCCTTCCGCGCTGATGCCAACGTCGCTCCACAGTGAACCCTCCTGATTTTAAGGTCCCCGCTCTTGTATTAACTAAACAGCGCTCCCGGCCGCTCGTATTTGAAAATGTGGTTATGCCCCGCGCCAAAGCGCTGGCATTGATAACAAAAGACAAAAAACAGCGGCGGAGACCGCCGCTGCAATGGGTTCCACAATTGAGCAAGAAGGAAGCGATTCAAGGGCTGCCCGGTGCCAAAGAGGAAAAGACGCACATCCCTGGCGACCAATGTCATGCACCGCTAGCAGCTCTTGTAGTTACATATAGTCAACGTGCGCAGGCAAGGGAATGGGTAGATTTACGCATGCCCCGGCGCACCGGACGGCGGCGCTGCTCCCGGTCCGCTGGCGGCGTAAGTGAGCCGCATGATGTCCGAAATGGAATGGGCCTGCATTTTTTCCATGATTTTCGCGCGGTGCGCCTCAACCGTGCGATTCGAAATGCCGAGCTCCGACGCAATTGTCTTGTTGCGCTTGCCTTGAATCAGCAGATCCATCACTTCGCGCTCACGTTGCGTTAACGAAGCGATACGCGATGCGGCTTCCTCGACCTGCTTGTGATTTGCGCGCGATTCAACGTCGCGCTTCAGGCCTTCCTTGACGCGGTCGAGCAGCACATCGTTCTTGAATGGCTTTTCCACAAAATCGACGGCGCCTTCCTTCATGGCCTGAACCGCCATCGGAACGTCTCCGTGCCCGGTCATGATTACTACTGGAACGTGAATCTGTCTTTCATTCAGCAAATGCTGCAGCTCCAGCCCGCTCATTCCCGGCATTCGCACATCGAGCACCAGACAGCCGGGAAGTTCGGCGCGGTAGCTGGATAGGAATTCTTCCGCGCTTGCGCAACACTGGACGCGCAAGTTGGCCGACTTCATCAACAGGCGAAGTGCGTCGCGAATAGCCTCGTCGTCATCGACGACGTATACGATGGGATCGTGCAGCATTGCGTTTCTCCTCCCTTTGGGCCGGCAGAGTCAGTTTGAATCTTGCCCCGGCATCTGGATTTGATTCGGCACTCAGGTCGCCGCCATGGGCTTCAGCGATTGAGCGACTCAGGGAAAGCCCCATGCCCATCCCCGTTGGTTTGGTCGTGAAGAACGGCTGGAACAGCGTTTCCGGACCGTCTTTCGGAATTCCGGGTCCGGTGTCATCCACAACGACTTCAAGGGTATCATCCGGGAGCATTCGTGTAGAGATCGTCACCTCGCGCCGCGCGCTCTTGGCACCGGCCATCGCTTCGATCGCGTTGCGAACCAGATTCATTATAACCTGCTCTATCAGTATCTTATCTACTACGATTGGCGGAATGCCTTCTGCCAGATGGGTTACCAATTTGACCTGGTTCCAGCGCGCCTCGACCTGTGTCAGGCGCACGACATCGGAGATCAATTCGTTGATACTGACAGGGGCCTTGTCGCCCTCCTCTTTGCGTACAAACTTTCGAACTCGGCGGATCACTTCGCTCGCCCGTTCGGCCTGCGATGTGATCTCGTTGAGCACCCGTCGCACCTCGTCGGGTGAGCACTGCTGGGAATCATACATGCGAAGGCAGGTATCACCGTAGCTCGCGATCGCACAGAGGGGTTGATTCAACTCGTGTGCAATTTCGGTCGCCATTTGCCCCATCGTTGAAAGACGCGATATATGGGCAAGTTCGATCATGCGTTGATGCTGAAGTTCCTCGGCTTGGCGACGGTCTGTAATGTCAATGCCGGTCGCTATAACAAACTCGACCTCTCCCTGGCTGTCCGTAAGTACCGTATTTGACCAATCAATCAGACGATGGCCACCGCTCTTGGTACGAACCATGTTCTCATGTCTGTAACCATCGATCTTTTTGACCAGCGAACTGAATACTTCGCGCGTTTCTTTGATAAGTTCCGGTTCCAAAAAGATCTCCCACGGCGTACGTCCCACGAGTTCGCTTTCCAAATAGCCTGTGGTCTTTTCAAAACATCGATTGCATCGGACGATGATTCCACTTCGATCCAGCGCCAGGACCAACGCACCGACGGTATCAAGAATTGCTGCACTGAAATCGCGTTCCTTGCGCAAGACGAGTTCCGTGCGGGCACGCTCACTGATTTCCTCGCGCAGCCGGCGGTTGGTCACTTTCAGAAACGCCGTACGCTCCATGACGCGCTGTTCCAGCAAATCCTGCGCGCGACGCAATTCATCTTCCGTTCGCTGCCGTTCAACGGCAAAGTGCAGAACTCTCGCCAGCACATATCCGTGCGCCCGCCCCTTGTACAGATAATCCTGCGCACCGCGCTGGAGGACTTCAATCGCCATGGCCTCCTCGTTGTCATCACCAAGCACAACGATTGGAACGCGTGGCGCCGCAAAGCGCAGGCGGGCAATGGAATCGACGCCGGATGAATCAGGAAGATTCAAACTGACAAGCGCGACCTCAAATTCCTGCGCGACGAACAGACTCAGCGCGCTCGCGAGGGAAGCAGCGCGCGTGACAATAAACTCGCCCGGCGAGTGCTGCTGCAACTCTTCAATGATCTGATTGACGCCGGACGAATGCGCGTCGACGAGAAGCACGCGATACTGAACCCGCGGAGTTGAAACTTCGACTGATGCGGCGTCTCGAATCTCGGGTAATTCAGCTTTCATCTCATTCCTGAGCCAGCCGCCCGCCGGAGTCGGCTATGAACTTTTAATTTTGGCCAGCGTCGCCTTGGCTTCGTCCAACCCTGGAAAATCGGACTTGGATCGCACGGCGCGATCCAGGAATTTGCGAGCGGCTTCGTCATTGCCCTTTTTGTGAAAGGCCATCCCCGCGTGATAACTGACCACGGGAATCTGGGGAAGTCCGGCCGCCGCTTTTTCCAGAAAAGTAGCGGCTGACTCGAAGTCTCCGCTTTGATAGTAAACCCAACCTACCGTATCTAGGAATGCCGGGTTCCGGGATGTTTTCAAACGGTCAGCAAGAGACTTTGCCCGACTAATTTGCTGTTGATTGTCGGGAGGCTCAATGAGCAACATCGCCAAGTTATTAATCGCAGAGAAGTTTGCCGGGTCGCGACTGAGCAGGCGCTCATACGTATCCACTGCTGCGGCCCGGTCACCAGCCTTTTCTTGCGCTAGGGCGAGCGGAAACAGCAACGTCGGATCACCCGCAGTGGCGGCGACGCCGTCCTGATAGACCTTGATGGCTTCGTCCGCTTTTCCGGCACTGGACCGGATCGCCGCAAGATTGCGGTAGGCGACAGCCAGTTTCGGCTCGATCGCGATTGCACTCTGAAAGGACTTTTCAGCATCACCGACGCGTTTTTGCACCAGCTGTATTTCGCCCAGCAGATTCTGAATGAACGCATTGTCGGGCATTTGCTTTGCGACGAGTTCGACGCGCTGTGCGGCGCGCGCAGGTTGTTTTTGCGCAAGATAGGCGCGCACCAGCGCGGTCATGGGCTCCACTGTACCGGGCTCGAGTTTTACGGCCTGCTCGAATTGCTTTACCGCATTCACGTAATCTTTCTTCTGCTGATAAATGACGCCCGTAAGGTACGGTCCCAGCGCCTTCTTCGGACTCGAAGAGGTGATTCGCTCCGCGACACTGAGCGCGTTTTTCCATTGATTCTTCTGTATGTAGATCTTGACCAGCGATTCGGCGGCGGCGGCGTGTGTCGGATTCGACTTCAGCGTTTCTTCGAGGATCGAGACGGCGCCATCGGTATCACCCGCCAGCGCCTTCATTTGTGCCAGCAGAACCGCGGTTTCAACGTCTCGCGGATCAGACTCGTGCGCCTTTTCCATACTGGACAGCGACGCTGCTGTATCTCCCTTCAAACCCTGAATTCGCGCCAACAAGCGCAGCCCGCGGGTGGAATCCGGAGCGCTGCCCAGTACGGAATTGACGTGCGCGAGTGCATCATCGATGGCGCCGCGATCAACCATCAGCGCAGCCTGCATCAGACGCGCATCTGCGTCGTTGGGGCGATCCTTGAGATACTCCCTTAATAACGTTTCCGCTTCCTCGCGCGGACCGGTTTGCGCCAGCACCTGCGCGAGCCGCAAGCGCGCAAACTGTCCGTCATTCCCCTTCGGGTTCGCGCCGAGTATTTCGCGATAGGTGCTGATAACTTTTTCGCGTTGTCCCTGCTGCTCGTAAAGACGAGCGAGCGAGAAGCGCAGCGCAGTCATCTCGGGCTTTTGCGCGATGTAATCCTGGAGAAGTTTTTCGGCATCACCGACGCCACGCTGGTTGGAAACGAATTGGGCCATCGCGATGCGCGCTTCGGCGCTGTCGGGTTGCGAGATCACCCCGTCTCGCAATACGTTTTCAGCATCCTGTTCCCGCTTCAATTTCACATAGAGGCTCGCAAGGCGAGCCCGGTGCCCCACGTTAAATGGCTCATCGCGCACATTCTCTTCGAGGAGTTGCGCGCTTTGCTGAAAGTCCTCGCGTCGCGCGAGGATCTCTGCGAGCGCGCTTCGAAGTCCGGTGTGCTTCGGATTCTTGGTGCGGGCCGCCTCGATGACTTTTTGCGCCTCATCAAGCATTCCGGCGCGCGCGTGCAGCCCCGCCAAAAGCGTTGCTGCGTCCGCGTTATCGGGATCCGCATTCAGGGCCGCCAGAGCGTCTTCTTTGGCACCGGCCGCATCGCCGCGACGCGCCTTGATTCCGCCACGAATCACGAGCGCACGCGCTTCCGTTGGAGAAATCTTGAGCGCCTCGCCAACCTGTTGCTCGGCCTGATCAAGCACATCGGTCGCAAGCAGCAACCGGGCGGCGCGAATACGGGCTTCAATATTCTTCGGGTCCGCTTCCAGTACGCGCTCATAGAGCGCCAGCGCAGCTTTTGGACCCTCTGCCAGTTCAGCGATCTTGGCCAATTCAAAATTGGCCACCGCATTGAGCGGATCAATCTGTACGACCCGAGAGAACTCGATTTTTGCTTCGGCAAGCTGATTCTTGGCGGCGTATTCCTGGCCACGCTCAAGATGCTTGGCCATCTCGGACTCCTTGCTCGCGCATGCAAATAACAATGCGGCAACGAGCAATCCTGTGGATGCTCCCCGGTAGTTGAGTCTCACGTGCGCGCTCTCCTCGGAGTCGGAATCGAAGAAGTGTGGCAAATGCATCCCGGTCCGTCTAGTTGACGGACCGGGATGCATTTAAAAGGAACTTAACGACGAATGGAGATTCGGCGGACGCGGGACGATGCAATTCTCAGCATCCAGATGATGATTAGCAGTGGGACCCATGAGGAATCCACGGCGCCTCCACCCTTCTTCTTGCTGCCCTCGTTGTCCGAATTCGTCACGGAGACATCGACTGAAGGTGCGGCGGTGAACGCCGAATCGGAAGAGGGATCCACACTGACCGTTACCGTGTAAGCGACGTTGCCGTCACTATCAGAATCGTCGAGGCCGGTGATCGTGACCTGTTGATCGCTCGCGTAGTTTGTCGAATCAAATACGAGCTCAGCGGGTGAAACGGTTCCCTCGGTAAGATCCTTCGACTCAATCTTGAGAGTGACTGAAGTTGTCGGAGCATTAGCCAAATGAACTGTAAATGTCGCCGTTCCGCCAGCTTCGCTGGTGGTCAGGCCGCTGGTCGGTGACACAACCAATGCGGCGGGGACACACGAATAAATATTTACGTCGTCGACTTGCCAACCCATTAGCGTGGTGAAAGGATTCGATCCAAACCTGAACCGAATTCTCAAGGATTTTCCGGCCAGACCGGCTCCAGACATATCAAGTTGCGTACTTTCGTAATTGTAATTAAGGGCGTCGGGCGGCGGGATGAGATCGAGGAACGCCGGGAGACCAACAAGAGGGTTGGTCGAATCATCTATTGTTCCTGCGTACGCGCGTCCGCCGCTGATCAGTGGCCCGCCGTCCTGCCACGATGCGCCCCCATCGGTACTGTATTCAATTCTGCCGCCTTCAGGACCCGTAGTAATCATCTGTCCATTAGAAAACGTCTCGGATCCGGTATCGAATTGATAACGACCCTCAAATTGCATGCGCACGTTTGTGCCACTCGGTATCAATATGTCGTTAGCCATCGAGACGCTCGATTCGCCTTGAGCGTTGGTTGACTTACCGAGAGACGCCCACAGAGCATACGTTCCGTTGGCGGGAAGAATTCCAATCGCACCACCTCGAAGGCCGGTATTTTCTGCCGCAAAGTAGATTGCCGGGCTACCGACACCGCCTGATCCAAAATTGGTCCAATGATTCACTCCCGACGCGACCTCATTTGTCCAGTTCCCCGAGGCCGGGTTTTCAAAACCATCATAGAACAACGTCACGGCCGACTGCCCGGTCGGGCAATAGTCAATCTTTGTCTTACAAGTGTCCTTATTCAACTCCACTGCATCCAAAGCCTTAACCAACGCGGCGTACTCTGCAGAACCCGAGCCCAAAACAGCCGCACCGGAGGCTTTCAGGGCCGCATACGCGTCTTTAAAAACGCTGGCTTGCACGAGGCGATTGGACATGGTGTCGAAAAAGACTTGAGCAGCCTTCGTAATTCCAATTCCGTTGATCGTAAAACCGTTGTAGGTTCCACCGTCAGCGAGTAGCGCAAAGGCCTGGGCAAGTACGGCACCGTTTGTATGACTGAATATCGAGTCGTCCGCGCCACAATAGAAGTTGGAATCGGACACCTTGCCGGGCAATCCAAAGTTGCCGGGCGAAAGCAAATTGCGAAACGGCCCACCGCTCACAGCTTCGCCGAAATCCCATCGGGTCTGACCGGCATCGTTCGTCGTGTTCTGAACAAGATCGACGACTTCGCCAAAAATATCCGCGAAGCCTTCCCCGAGCGCTCCGGACTCCCGCGCCGCAAGCAATTTGCTCGTAGCAGCGATCGCCGCATGAGTAAATTCATGCCCGATAATATCGTCCGCTGCGGCATTGCCCGGCTGGAGAATAATCTCTCCTACGTTCAAGGTGTTCAGGGCTGCTCCTATTGTCGGCTCAAACGGATCTGATCCATCACATACCGCAACAGAAACACCACCATAAGCATCCGCCGTGTAGCCCAGCGTGGTTGAGAAATAGGTCGTCGCGTAGGTCAGGTTATCGTACGCAAGCTTGACTTCCGGGTTGATCGATCCCGCCGCCGAGGCGCTGTCTGAATAAAAAGGCGCGCCAGTCGTATCCTGGTCATAGCAGTAGCCCTGGTAATCCGTAACTGCGACGGCGTGCCATGTATTGCTTACGGCGAGCAACACCGTTCCGGTTTGGGCATCCACCCACAAAGTTTCGCCGGCGCTTTTCGAATTGGCTTGTATCATCCACGCCAGCCGGGGCGTTTTTCCTGGATTCAGTTCCTGAGAAAGTATTTCAAGTTTCGGCACGGAAATTCGCACACGACTCAGGCCGAGTGATTTCTTGAGATTTTTTCCAGCCGCAATCTGGGCACGCACGGAATCGACCTTCGGGACGAGGTCCAGATTGTTCGCATCGCCAAGAAGTTTTGAAGAAATTGATGTAACGCCGCTTGCATCGAGATGAACAATAACTTCGCCGCCACGAACCGGAATTCCTCCGATCGCCTGTTGGAAACGAATATGCGACTGCCCGAAGGCGTCCCGGGCGACGAGTCGCGCCGTGGAAAGATCAAGCGACAACGACGGATCAACGAACGCATCGTGATACTGATTCAAAACTTTGCGGGCCCGCGACTCCGGATCCAACGCCGAATCCACAGGCAAAGGTGCCTCGGACGCGCGCAGATGGGAAATACGGCCTTGGGCATTTCGCTCGACAACGACTTTCCCGGGCACCCGTGCCTGTATTGTTTTTAGCGCTGTCGCCTGCGAGCTATCGCTCGCCTGGGAAATACTCACCGGGGACAGAGAAACAAGTACAGCACCGACCAGCGGCGCAATCACGCTACGACGTTTTCGACCCATGGAATTGACTCCGCGCATTGCCAGATCGCCTCCGTGTTCTGACATCCAGTATTCCCTAATACAACTGTAACGGCTTAATTCCCCTTTAAATAAGGAACTACTTCAAAGATTCAGCCCCAGGCTGTTTTTTACCAACTGGATCGGTTCACGCGGTGTTGCGGCGAGGCCCTGTGGCAGGTTCCAGCGCAGTTTTCGTAATTATACGTCCCCCCGGTTATTGGATTATTCAGGTGATGGCTCGCGATGTAGTCCTTCGCATGGCACGCGGCACAGCTGGTGTACTGCGGCGACGGATACGTAATCACTGCGTTGTTCTGTTTGTGGCAGCGCAGGCATTGTCCAACTTCCCCAAACCAGTGGTTTCCTGGGTAGCTTGATCCATGCGAATACGCCGTGGACGGGCGGAATGCAGTGGTCGTATGGCATGCGTTGCATTCCAGCCCCGTGTAGATGAAGTGTGACGTTCCTTTGCCCTTCGCATCGGTGCCGTTGTGGCACTGGCTACACGTTCCGAGCACCTGCGTATGGTCCACGGTCAATACCGGACTGAATGCCGCTGGCGGACCGTTCGCATGGCACGCTCCGCACTTCGTGGTCGTGTTTGGATGTCCGGTCGGCAGGCTGTGGCAGCCGCTGCCCGTGCAATTGCCATTCACTGCGGTTGGAATTTCCTTGTGGTCAACGATAATCGCAGGCTTCCACGGCACCGGCGCGGCGTCATGGCAGGCGTCGCAATTGTTCGTGGATGCGATGTGACCCACCGGTTGCGTGTGGCACGACGAGCACAGACCCAACACTTCCAGGTGATCCACTTTGACGACTGGATTGAACGTGATTGTTGAGTGACACGCAGCACAGTTGTTCGTTGTGTTGATATGGCCGGTCGGGCGGACATGACAGCCCGCGCTCGCACAGCTGCCAATCACTTGCGTGTGATCCACCTTCAATACCGGCTTGAACGTGAGCGTGGAATGGCAGGCACCGCAATTATCCGTTGAGCTGATGTGCCCGATGTTCTTGCCGGTGGAAATTGTGCCGTTATGGCAGCTTATGCAGGTGCCCTGCACTTGGGTGTGATCGACGGTCTGAACAACCCAGTTGGTGTTGGGTGCATGGCAGGCCTCGCACACATTCGTGCTGGCAATGTGCGTCGCACCCTTGCCCTTGGCATTGGTACCGTTGTGGCATTGCACGCAGTTGTTCGTAATCCCCTGGTGATTGAAGTTCGTCGGTATCCACGCATTGCTCGTGTGACAGACGTTGCATTGGTCTGTCGTCGGAATGTGGTTCACCGGCTTGCCGGTCGCCTTCGTTCCGTCGTGACAGCCATTGCACGTGCCCTGAACTTGCGTGTGATCCACAGTGACGACCGGTTTGAATGCCGTGGTGCTATGGCAGGCGTCACAAGCGTCGGTGGATGCAATGTGAGTTGCATTCTTACCGGTGGCCTTGGTGC
Organism: Proteobacteria bacterium UBA6921; assembly: GCA_002450895.1. GTDB lineage: Bacteria > Pseudomonadota > Gammaproteobacteria > SG8-11 > SG8-11 > UBA6921. The sequence continues at coordinate 4,088 of DKAR01000067.1, read as the reverse complement.
CGTTGTGACAGCTCGCGCAGCTGCCTTGCACCTGCGTGNNGCCTTGGTGCCGTCATGGCACGACACGCAGGTGCCCTGCACCTGGGTGTGATCGACGGTGGATGCCGGTTTCCACGCCGTGGTGGCGTGGCAGGCCTGACACGAATCCGAACTGGCGATGTGTGTGGCGGTCTTTCCAGTCGCGGTTGTGCCGTTGTGGCACGACGCACACGTTCCGGTGACTTGCGTGTGATCAACCTTCACTGCCGGCTTAAATACCGTCGTGGAGTGGCACGCTTCGCACGCATTGGTCGTTGCAATGTGCGTCGCGTTCTTCCCGGTCGCCTTGGTGCCGTCGTGACAGCTTGCGCAGCTGCCTTGCACCTGCGCGTGGTCCACCTTCACTGCGGGTTTGAACGCCGTGGTGGAGTGGCACGCTTCGCAAACGTTTGTCGTTGAAATGTGGGTCGCGTTCTTACCGGTGGCCTTCGTGCCGTCGTGGCAGCTCGCGCACGTGCCTTGCACCTGCGTATGGTCAACGGTCGTCACGGGCTTGAAGGCCGTGGTGTTATGGCAGGCTTCGCAAGCATTGGTCGTTGCAACGTGAGTTGCGTTCTTTCCGGTCGCCTTGGTGCCGTCATGGCAGCTCGCACAGGTGCCTTGCACCTGCGTATGGTCCACTTTAATCGCGGGTTTGAACGCGGTGGTGCTGTGGCAGGCGTCGCAGGCATTGGTCGTCGCGATATGTGTTGCATTCTTGCCTGTGGCCTTGGTGCCGTCGTGACACGACACGCAACTGCCAAGAACCTGCGTGTGATCCACTTTCGTGGCCGGCTTGAATGCGGTGGTGCTGTGGCACGAACCGCACGCGTCCGTGGATGCAATATGCGTCGTGTTCTTACCGGTGGCGTTGGTGCCGTTATGACACGACACACAGGTGCCCTGCACCTGGGTGTGATCGACGGTGGACGCCGGTTTCCATGCCGTGGTGGCGTGACACGCCTGACACGAATCCGAGCTGGCGATATGTGTCGCCGTCTTTCCGGTCGCGGTCGTGCCGTTGTGGCAGGACGCACACGTTCCGGTGACTTGCGTGTGATCCACCTTCACTGCCGGCTTGAACGCCGTGGTGGAGTGGCACGCTTCGCACAGATTGGTCGTCGCAATGTGCGTCGCATTCTTGCCCGTAGCCTTGGTGCCGTCATGGCAGCTCGCACACGTTCCTTGCACCTGTGTGTGGTCGACTTTGATAGCGGGTTTGAAGACCGTGGTGTTATGGCAGGCTTCGCACGCATTGGTCGTTGCAATGTGCGTCGCGTTCTTGCCGGTCGCCTTGGCGCCGTCGTGACAGCTGGCGCAGCTGCCTTGCACCTGTGTGTGGTCCACAGCGATCGCTGGCTTGAAAGCCGTGGTGTTATGGCAGGCTTCACAGGCATTGGTCGTTGCAATGTGCGTAGCGTTCTTGCCGGTGGCCTTGGTGCCGTCGTGACAGCTCGCACAGGTGCCTTGCACTTGTGTGTGGTCCACTTTGGTGGCGGGTTTGAACGCTGACACGACACGCAGGTGCCCTGCACCTGGGTGTGGTCGACCTTCGACGCCGGTTTCCACGCCGTGGTGGCGTGACACGCCTGGCAAGAATCTGAGCTGGCGATGTGCGTGGCAGTCTTTCCGGTCGCGGTTGTTCCGTTGTGGCACGACGCGCATGTGCCGATGACTTCGTTGTGATTCACCTTGTCCGCCGGCACCGGCTTCCACGCCGTCGTGGTATGGCAGGCTTCACATTGCGTAGTCGTATTGATGTGGCCCGTGGGCTTGGTGTGGCAACCCGCACTCGCGCATGACCCGATCACTTGGGTGTGGTCCACTTTCACCACCGGCTTAAACACCGTCGTCGAGTGGCACGCCTCGCACACGTTGCTCGATGCAATATGCGTTGCGTTCTTTCCCGTCGCTTTGACGCCGTCGTGGCAGCTGCCGCAGCTGCCTTGCACCTGCGTGTGATCTACAGCGATGGCCGGCTTGAACGCGGTCGTGTTGTGGCAAGCTTCGCAGGCGCTGGTCGTTGCAATGTGCGTCGCGTTCTTGCCGGTGGCCTTAGTGCCGTCGTGGCAGCTCGCGCACGTGCCCTGCACCTGCGTGTGGTCCACCTTCGTAGTGGGCTTGAATGCCGTGGTGTTGTGGCACGCATCGCAGGTATCGGTCGTTGCAATATGCGTCGCCGTCTTGCCCGTGGCCTTGGTGCCGTCGTGGCACGACGCACATGAGCCTACGACTTGCGTGTGATCCACCTTGTTCGCCGGCTTCCACGCGGTGGTGGCGTGGCAGGCCTGGCAGGAATCCGAGCTGGCGATATGCGTCGCGGTCTTGCCGGTGGCCGTCGTGCCGTTGTGGCAGGACACGCAGGTGCCGGCAACTTCGTTGTGGTTCACATTCGCGGCAGGAACCGGCTTCCACACCGTGGTGGTATGGCACGCCTCGCACTTGTTGGTCGTACTGATATGGCCGGTCGGTTTGGTATGGCAGCCCACGCTCGCACAGGTACCGATCACTTGCGTGTGATCCACCGTGGTTGCCGGCTTGAAGGTTGTCGTCGAGTGACACGCGGCGCACGCATTGCTGGAGGCGATGTGGGTGGCGTTCTTGCCGGTGGCCTTGGTGCCGTTGTGGCAGCTGTCGCAGGTTCCTGTCACTTGTGTGTGATCCACCGTCGTGACGACCCAATTCGTATTTGGGGCATGGCAGGCTTCGCACACATTGCTGCTGGCAATGTGCGACGCACTCTTGGTCACAGCGTTGGTGCCGTTGTGGCAGCTCTCACAGTTATTGGTGATGCCCTGGTGGTTAAACAGCGTCGGCTTCCAAGCCGTCGTCGTATGACACACGCTGCACTGTTCGGTGGTCGGAATGTGTGTCACCGGCTTGGTCACTGCATTCGTTCCGTTGTGGCAGCCGGCGCAATTGGTCGTGTCGATCTGACTGTGATTGAACAGCGTTGGCAACCATCCCATCGTCGTGTGGCACACGCTGCACTGTTCGCTGGTCGGAATGTGATTGACCGGCTTCGTCACCGCCGTCGTGCCATTGTGGCAATTCGCGCAATTGGTGGTGTCGACCTTGGTGTGGTCGAACAATGTCGGCAACCAGCCGGTGGTGGAATGGCAGACGTCGCAGTTTTCGGTGGTCGGGATATGGTTCAGTTTCTTGCCGGTCGCGATCACACCGTTGTGGCAGTTCATACAGCTGCCTTGCACCTGGGTGTGATCCACCGTCACCACCGGACGGAATGCGGTGGTGTTATGGCACGCATCGCAGTTGTTGGTCGACTGGATGTGGGTCGTCCCCTTGCCCTTCGCTAACGTACCGTTATGACAATCAACGCAGTTGCCCAGAACCTGCGCATGGTCCACCTTCATTACCGGTGAGAATGCAGTCGTCGAGTGACACGCGCTGCAGCTATCCGTGGTATTCGGATGGGTCGCGCTCCTGCCGGTCGCTTTGGTGCCGTCGTGGCAGGACACGCAGGTGCCGACCACCTGTGTATGGTCAACCTTAACTGCCGGCTTCCACGCCGTTGTGGCATGGCACGCATCGCAGGTGTTGGTCGTCAGAATATGTGTCGCGGTCTTGCCGGTGGCCGTTGTGCCGTTGTGGCACGACGAACATGTACCAAGTACTTCCGAATGGTTGACCTTGTCCGCAGCGACGGGCTTCCACGCCGCCGTCGTATGGCATGCGGCGCAATTGTTGGTCGTATTGATGTGCCCGGTCGGACGCGTGTGACAGCCCGCGCTCGCGCAGCTGCCAACGACTTGTGTGTGATCCACCTGTAGTGCGGGCTTGAACGTCAATGTGGAATGACACGCTGAACACGTGTCGGTCGATGCGATGTGCGTGGCGTTCTTGCCAATGGAGATCGTGCCATTGTGGCAGCTTGCGCAGCCGCCAAGGACTTGCGCGTGATCCACCGTCTGCACAACCCAATTGGTATTTGGCGCATGGCAGGCTTCGCACACATTCGTGCTCGCGATGTGCGTGGCAATCTTGCCCACTGCATTGGTGCCGTTGTGGCACTGCACGCAATTGTTGGTGATGCCCTGGTGGTTGAACTG
>DKAR01000040.1 GCA_002450895.1 Proteobacteria bacterium UBA6921 | reverse complement strand
TCCGCGTTCATCGTCCAGATATCGCACAACACCGGATACGGTCCGCAGGCCACGTACGCGATTCTTCCGTTGTCTGCGGCGCTGGCGAGTGGAGCCACGATGAGCGCGGCGACCGCGACGAGGGTGCGACCACCCCGCTCGAAATGGCGCCGGGCGATTTTGGATTTCTGAAGTGTCGTGCGAGCGTGGTAACTCTTCGTGTGAGACATGGAATCGTCCTTTTCTATTGGAGAAAAATTAATCGTAGTTTTTGAAACGCTGGACGGCGGCACCGTCCAGCATTGTCGCAGTCTATTTTTTTACGACACTTAAGGTGACAGTCGCGCGATTGCTGACCGCGCCCTTGCTGTCGACGACATCATATGTAGCCGTCGCCGTGCCCAGGAAGTTGCCCTTGGGTTTGATCGTCAGTGAGCCATCACTGTTGATCTGCGCAGTCACGTTGGCATCCGGCGCGACCGAGTTCACCTTGATCGTGTCACCGTCGGGGTCGGAGTCATTGGCGAGTACTTTCACTTTCACCGCTGTTTTCTGGAACGTGGTCGCGTTGTCGTCGTTGGCGATCGGCGCGTTGTTGCTGGTGGGTGGAGGCGGAGTTGTGCCTCCGCCGCCTCCGCCGCCGCCGCCGCCACCACCACCGGTGCCAGTCACGTCGAGCGCGGTGAGGAAACCACGCGCGCCGGTTCCCGCCGTGTTGGTATGAAAGTACGCCGTACTATTGTCCGTCGTCATGCGCACGTCCGAACTCGGCCGCTGATTCAGTCCGCTCACGGTGGGATACGTTTGGCGCCACAATTCACTGCCGTTTCGGGTATCCAGTGCATAGGTGACTTGCGTGCTGGTTCCGGTCGTGCTGTCCAGAATCGTGCTGCCCGTCATCACGAACGAGTTATTCGAGTCTGTAATCGGTTTCTGATTTACGTAGGTCGGCACCGTGAATCGGCTGACTTGGCGGCAGCTTTCATCGTAGGAAATGAGATCCAGGTTGTAACCCCAGTGCGTGTCGTTCGCGCCCAGACCGTAACCATTGGCGCCTTCGAAGGGGATGGAGCAGACCGACGAACCGTCGGGCCTGAGCACACCAGAGAGTGTGTGAATCAATTGTGTGCTCGACACTGATGGACTGCGACCCGGGATCAGGAAGAGAAAGTTTCCGCTGCTCTTGTACGCACGTACCTGGCTGTACAGGTCAAAGTAAACCTGCAATTGGCTTCCGTTGTATCCGAACGCGATTTCGACGCCCGTGTTGACCGCGCCCTTGGATGAGGGCACTGGATCGTTCCAGCGCAGTTGTCCTGCCGGGGTTAACGAAAATACACCGAGGTCTCCGCCAGTCGTTCCGACATAAATATTTCCGTCCGGGCCGACTGCGATGTCGAAGAAGCCATACGGATAGGTGAAGTTATAACGCCACTTGAGTGTGCCGTCGGCGTTGTAGGCGAATACGCTGTTCGTTCCCCCGGAGTAGATGGTGCCGTCCGGACCAATATCGACGCCAGCATCCCCGCCGGTACGCACCCATTTCAACGCGCCGGTTGGCGACAACGCGTAAAGGTAGCCGTAGATATCGACGGTGTAGATCGTTCCGTCCGCGCCGATGCTGGGGCGCTCCATGGAGTACGGGCCGGCCAAAGAGAATTGCCACTTCAGGCGACCGGACGCGACGCGATCGGAGACCGTCAAGGTCAGCGGCGCGGCCGTGCCGTTGGCGGTTTGCACAACGACGCTTTGATCGCCGAGAGGCGTGGCTTCTGCGACGTAGGCCTTGATCAGGTCGTTGCTCCAGAAAATCACCTGCGCAGCGACGCCGCCGACGGTGACTTGTCCCGCATCGCCAAACGCGGCGCCGCGGATTTCGATGTAATCACTGCGCGTCGCGGCGGTGGGCGACACACTCGTTGCGGTCGGCGCGCCGGTCACCGTTCCATAAATGCTCATCGCCATGTCGGTGTTCCAGATCGACGCCGTCCATGCGCCGCCGTTGCTACGTTGATAGACGCGCTCGCCGTTCTTCGGGTCGAGCGTGGAGAAATGGGCCGATCCCGTTTCCCAAGACGAGGTGGATACGATTTGTAGCGTGACGAAGTGGTGCCCGTTCGCGCTGAATACGGTCGGAAGCACCACATCGACGTAATCAAAACTGGTCGTGAGCAGCGGATTGCCAACGTTCAGTTGATATTCCTGCTGCAGCGCGCCCGGGCCGCCGCTCGGGTTGGCGTCATAGAAGCGCACGTAGACGCTTTGGATCAGCGAGGTTGCATTCTTGCGCCCGCCAAAATGGATGCGGTCGATGGTGCCGACCAGGGTGAAGTCATCCGCCGCCTCGGTGTTGGGCGAGCCGTCGGTGCTGTCGAAGTAGGACGAAAACCAGGTCCCGTTATCGATCGTTTGATTCAGGAGCAGGGTCCCGGCGAACGCGTTCGGGAGGAATGCGACAGTTCCGCAAACACCGAGCAGCAACCCGTGAAATATCTTGCGAATTGCGGAGTTGCGGTGTTGAACCGGAAAAGACGTGCTGAGACCCACACAGGTGTTCATGGTGTACTCCCTTATCGTTGGTAATTGCGACGGCGGCTCCATTACACTATCCGCGCCAAACTCGTGCGCTCGCCATTAGTTGAGGCAAACCACGAAGTTAGCTCGACCAGGCGCGTGAAGATCTGTACGACAGGAAGAAGTTGGGTGGGGCACTAAACCCGAGATTGGGTGAAATCACCCACAGGGCCATGAATTCGCAGTGCCTCTTTTAGACTTATAGGTGGTGTTGGCATGTGGTCCGCCGAACGCGAAAAAATCCATCGACGTTTTGACCTGGTCCGCTGGTTCGCGGCATCGGGATTCATTGCGATCGCCGTGTTGAGCGCAGCCACCGCAACGTACTTTACGCGACTGCTCACGTCGCACGCGCTGGATAACGACGCCAACGTGNNCGAATACTATCTTCCGATCTGGCGGACAGAATCGGACACCAACACGGTCATCGCCGTCGCTGAAGTCTATCGCGTGCCATTCAAGCTTTTGTCCACGCTGGACCGGATCACCGTCTCCGTGTGGATCGCGTCGGCACTCGGCGGCGTGTTCCTGTTTGCGAGTTTGTTCTGGATCGTGCGACGCGGTGCGGCGGTCATCGCGGTACAAGATGCCCAGCTGTTCAATACGCAGCGATTGGTCACCATCGGTGAAATGGCGGCGACCGTCGCGCACA
>DKAR01000071.1 GCA_002450895.1 Proteobacteria bacterium UBA6921 | reverse complement strand
CATTGCCATTGAGATCCATGCTGAATGCCGTGATCATCGGTTTGGCGGGCGTGCCGAGCCCCAGCGTTGCCGCAATCGGCATTCCGGCAAGCATCTGCGCGCCATCCAGTGCGCCGACGGCGACCTTGTCGCGAATATTGGCCCACGACGGCTCGCGCGACAGCGTGACGTTGACTCCGTACTTCCGGAAATATCCTTTCTCCACCGCAACGGCGAGCGGGGCACAGTCCGTCAGAGGAATAATTCCGAAGGTACATTCCGTTTTTTCCAAACCACTACCACCGCCTGCGTGGACGGCGGCATTCAGCCCTGCCGGTAACAATGCCATTAGACCTGCTCCTCCGACGAAACGACGCCCTTGCTGAAGAAATTCACGTCGCGACAGATACGGTGTCGTTTCCGCATCACGCGAATTGTCACTTTCGCTCATCCGTAACTCCTCATTTTTGTCGTAGTAGAAATACGGGCCCGCTAACCCGGCGCTTTTTCTAATCACTGTGGTTCGTCTCGGCGTGCTGGAAGCGATTGAAGGTCGCCAAGCTGAAGAAAACATGCTGAACAATTCCACTTCAGGTGGAACGAGCACTTCGTAATTGTCGGCGCCATGGCTACCGCCGACTCGCCGCGCAGAAATGCGAGTGCGGCTGCTACGCACGAAAACGTCGGACGCTTCCAGGGCCGGAATTGGTGCCGTCTTTACATTTGAGGCCACAGCGTTCACTCCGCTTCCGCACTGTCCTTTTCATGGTAAAAAAAAAACGTCCAACCGCAGCGCATGTGCGCTACGCCTGGACGCCGTTGTCCTTGCACGAACCGCCTTTGGCTCGCGCTCTGCGGACACGCCCTCGCGTGCCCGAAATAAATAAAAAAGACCATCCTTGGTCGAGGGGGGGGGTACTACCTAGCTCTTTCCCAGCAGCTCCGCGACCGCCAGTATGCTTTCCGCGACATCTGCGATTTTCTTGTTCTGGTCCATCGCCATTTTTCGCATCGCGGTATAGGCCTGTTCCTCACTCATTCCCCGTTGTTTCATCAATACGCCCTTGGCGCGATCGATTTGCTTGCGCTGCGCCAGATTGGCTTTGGCCGCGTTCAATTCATCCCGCAGCAACTGAAATTGTTCGAATCGTGCAATTGCCACTTCGACAATCGGCTTGATGCGTTCCGGATTCATTCCATCCACGACGTAGGCGCTTACACCGGCGCTCACCGCATCGCGAATCATCGAGGCATCGCCGTCTTGCGAAAACATGACCATGGGTCGCGGCTGCGAGCGACTGACCGAGCAGATATGCTCCATCGAGTCGCGACTCGGCGAATCCAACCCGATCACGATGACATCCGGGCGCAAGACTTCGACCCGCTCCTGCAAGTCCAATGGCTCAAGCAACACGCCGGCGATGTCATAGCCAGCCGCCCGGAGCGCCTGGCCAACGATTTCCGCGCGTTCCGCAGTTTCGTCGACGAGAAGCACTCGCAGTACTGCCGGTTTACCTTGTCCACTCTTTTTCACCATTGAACTGGGTTCATCACCACCGTCACATCGTTACCATTACAAGCGCCGTACCAACCCGGCCTGATGCCGAATAGGGTTATAACGATCAATTGCTTAGTTGAAATTGTGCGCAACAATGCCGCGCCGGAACGCACCGTGGCTGTGCACCAACGCGGCGGCCCGGACGGTGCGCGTGACACAACATGGTGCGAAAAAGGACTTAGTTTCGGGCGAGCAGAAAGGCGTCGGAGTGAATATCACCTAACGATGCCCCCGCGAGGAACACACGCTTCTTCGTGGCGCCGACCATATCGGCATGTCCCGCAATAAAGACGCGCCAGCCTTTCAGATTCTTGTGTTCCGTGAGCGCGGCGTCATTGGCCCGTGCAGCGAGGAAAGCCTCGTATCCGGATTCGCGCGACAAACAGGGAAAATAACGGAAATTTTCGTACTCCCGCGCAAGGGATCGCAATTCATCGATCAGATACAAGCCATCGCGGGTTCGACTGCCGTGGTACAACCAGATCGGAGCAGAATGTTTGGCACGCAACGCGTCGCGTAACACACCATAGAGTGGCGCGAGTCCCGAACCGGTTCCCACCATGAGAATCGGCTGCTCGGTATTTCCAGGCCGGTAGTAACACTCGCCAAGCGGTGCGCTGATGTGCACGAGGTCGCCGGATTTCAATTCTTCATGGACCCAGCGGCTCATCCGCCCTTGCTCGGTCCGCTGCACGTGTAGTTCGATGAAATCCTCGAACTGCGGCACGCTGGCAATGGAGTAGGTTCGAATCAGCCCATCGGGACGATACAGATTGAGGAACTGACCCGGGCGATAATCAAATGGACGCGAATAATCGAGACGAACGCGGGCGATTGCCGGAGAAATTTTTTCAACCGCGCGGACCTGCGCGGATGTCCGTGTCAACTGCGGAAGTTCCGAGGTCGCTTCAAAATCACCGGAAGGTATACACGAACACGCCAGAAAGTAGCGCTGCTCTTTCTGGGTTTCTTTCAGTCCCTTTTGCGCCGCGGCGGGCGGGTCATCGGATACCGCTCGCAACATGCAGGACTGGCAAATTCCGCTACGGCATGAATTGGGCACCACGACGCCGTGTCGGGTCAGGCAATCGAGTACGGACTCTTCAGCAGTCCGGTTGTACGCGATGCCGTCGAAGGTTAATTTCGACATGCGCGTCGAGGTGCCAAATTGCGGAGACTAGTGACCGCGCCCCAGAACGTCGTCGCGCACACTGTTGGCGATCGCGGCGACCTGGCCGATCAGGTCATTGCCGACGCCCAATTCTTTCAACGTATTTCCGAGGTTTTCGATGACAGCATCAACATGGGAGTCATTGAGACCCATTTTGAGAAGGTGCTTGTGGCCTTCGTACATGTCCTTGCCGGAATAATTGTTCGGCCCGCCGAACACCATGGTCAGAAATGCTTTCTGCTTGGAGGCCTGGCGGTCCATGTCGACGCCTTCGAAAAACCGCGAGACCCGATCGTCGGACAACATCTTGCGATAGAAAATATCCACTGCTGCGTTGACCGCGGCTTCTCCGCCAAGTTGTTCATACAGGGTTTTAGCCATTGAGAATGCTCCCTTTGTTAATGAGTTGGTCATTGATTCGGTACGACGGTGGACCCGGAATCATCCCCCGAAAATACATCCGACTAAAAATGTATTTCGGATGCATTTTCTGTCGCCGCCGCGTCCGGGTCAATTCTTTTTTTCTTTTAAGTTAATAAGCAACCGACCAATTTCGTCGAGTAAACTACGCCGCATCAATAGACGGGACCCCTCTATCGCCAAGGCAGGTGAACGTTGTCATGGAACTCGGTCGCTACCAAAATCAGTTGCTCGCCGGCATTGCGCTGCTCGTCGCCGGGTGGGCGGCACTTTCTCTGCTGCATGTCCCCAACATCAGTATCCCGCCGATCACCGATTCTGCTTTTCCCGAGGGCCGCGACCCTCGCATGTACTTCGAACAGTCGATCGACAACAGCCAGGCTTTCTACGCACGCGGCGCCGACTATGCGCTCGCGCTCTCGCGTCGCGGTGCACTGCTTTCGGTTCGAAATGCCACGGAGCGATCTGATCTCGGTTTGTCCTTCCCCGGCGCGAATTCGGATGTTGAACTCGTCGCCGACGGTGCGACGCAACCGCTGGCCCATTATTACGTGGGCAATGATCCCTGGGCGTGGCGGCGCAACGTCAAACTTCATGAACGCGTCGTCTACCGCAACCTGTACGCTGGGATCGACGCGGTCTTCTACGGTCGCGGAACGTCGTTTGAGTATGACTTCGTCGTCGCGCCGCAGGCGGACGTTTCGCGAGTAACGCTACGTTTCGAAAACTACAGACGCCTCTCGATCGACGATGACGGAAACCTGGTCCTGGAAACAGGGTCCGGAACCGTGCGCCAGCGCCGCCCTGTCGCCTACCAGAGCGTGAACGGCAAGCGCGTCGGGGTTGTCGCGTCTTACTCCATCGGCACGAATGGCGACGTGCAAATGAGAATCGGCAGTTACGACCCCAACCTTCCGCTGATTATTGATCCCACCGTAGACTTCTCAACCTACTTCGGCGGCGCAAAGTCCGATTACGCCACGCGCGTCGCGGTGGACAAACAGGGTAATTCGTATCTGGTCGGCTACACGTTTTCGCCCACAGTCGGAGCCACCGAAGTCTATGGCACAACAACGTCGCCCAATGATCTGGTCAATGTGTTTGTCACCAAGTATCTGGCGAATGGCACGCTCGATTTCATTGTGTACCTCGGCGGGTCTCATGAAGACTACGGCCGCGCGATTACCGTGAATGAGAACGGCGCAATTTATATTGCCGGCGAAACCCAGTCCGCGGATTTTCCACGCTTGCAATCGAAGCGACAGTTCGGCGGAGGATGGGACGCCTTCGTCACGGTACTGGCTTCGAACGCAGAACTCATCTATTCCGGGCTGCTTGGCGGAACTGGTTCGGACTACGGTCACGGATTGGCCGTGCGAACGAATGGCGACGTCTTCGTTGCCGGAGAAACCTGGTCCGTCGATTTTCCCGTTACCGCAGCAACCGCATTTTCAAAAACGTGCGGATGCGGCCCGGACACCTACGACGGTTTCCTTGCCGTACTGGATATCGCGACAGACTCAATTAAGTACGGGACCTACTTTGGCGGGTCCGGCAATGACAAGATCCATACGGTGGATGTCAGTTCATCCAGCGGCATCGCCTACGTGGCAGGCGAAACGTTTTCCACCGACCTTCCGATCGTGCGCGGCGTTCAGAAAAACAATGCGGGTGCGTCGGACATGCTGTTCGCAGCCATCGACCCCGCGCGGTCAGGAACCGAAAGCCTGATCTATTCCACCTACCTGGGCGGCGAATCCGAAGATATCGCCGAGCAAGTCGTCGTCAACAAGGCCGGGCATGTTTATGTTGCCGGCACAACCCAGTCTGCAAATCTGCTCACCAAACCGAAGAATGCATTCCAGTCATCGCGGCGGGGACTCAGCGATGCGTTGGTCGCCAAACTGAATCCCGCGGCCGCGGACGGCGCATCACTCCTGTATCTGACTTACTACGGCGGCAGTGGCGACGAAACCGCTGAAGCCGTCGCTGTGGACAGTGCCGATGCGGCGGTGATCGCGGGTATGACATCGTCCGCCGACTTACCCACGGTTTCACCGGTACAAAGATCGCTTGCGGGCGCGATGGATGGCTACGTCGCTGCGCTCAGCGTCGGTGGCAATGCCATGCAATACGCAACGTATCAAGGCGGCTCGGGTAACGACAGCTTCAATGGTGTCGCAGTTGATCCGGGTGGTGCGCTTGTCGCGGCGGGTGATACCGAATCCGGAAATTTCCCGGTGACGTCTGGCGCGCCACAAACGAATGCGTCAGGCAATACCGATGCGATGCTCGTCGCAATCGATCCCAGTGGCGCGACGCCGACCGGTTCGACGTCAGGCGCGAACGCATCCTCGCCCAAAGCTTCCGGCGGAGGCGCGACTGACATTGTTGCGCTCGTGCTCGGATTATTGGCGTTTCGCTTGCGCCGGAACTACTGTTTGAGGTCATGACAACTCCCGATCTCTCGGTCCACTTCGCGCTCGATCCGGAACTGATCTATCTGAATCACGCGGCCGTCGCCCCATGGCCAACCGTCTGCGTCGACGCGGTCCAGCGCTTCGCTGCTGAAAATGCCCGTTCCGGCGCATTCGAGTATCCGCGCTGGGCCGCAACCGAATCACGGCTTCGCGCCAACCTCGCGCGCCTGATCAACGCGCCGTCGGCCAACGACATTGCCCTGTTGAAAAACACCTCCGAAGCGTTGTCTGTTGTGGCCTATGGCTTGCCGTGGCAGCCCGGTGACAACGTCGTAATTTCCGACCAGGAATTCCCTTCCAATCGCATCGTCTGGGAATCGCTCGCGCGCCAGGGCGTCGAAACGCGCCGCGTTGATCTTCGCCGCGGTCAATCGCCCGAGCATGCATTGCTGGAGAGTTGTGACAGTCGCACCCGCTTGCTGTCGATCAGCTCTGTGCAATATGCGACCGGCCTCAGGATGAATCTCGAATTCCTGGGTACAAAGTGCCGGACGCGAAAAATTCTTTTTTGCATTGATGCCATTCAGAGTATTGGTGCCCTTCCGTTTGACGCACAAGCCTCGCAGGCCGACTTCGTCGCCGCGGATGCACACAAATGGCTGCTTGGTCCGGAAGGTATCGCGGTGTTCTATTGCCGATCCGAAGTTCGCGATCAGCTTCGCCTGAATCAATTTGGCTGGCACATGGTCGAGAAAGTCGGCGACTACACTCGCGATGATTGGAGCCCGGCCCTCAACGCGCGTCGCTTCGAGTGCGGAAGTCCGAACATGCTCGGCATTCACGCGTTTGATGCCAGCGTTACACTCTTGCTATCGATTGGCATGCTCTCTGTCTCCCGCGCTGTGCTAAGTCACACCGACTACCTGCTACGCGAAATTTCCAACCGACACAGCCTCGAACTGATTACGGATGCCGCCGAGGACCGGCGCTCCGGAATCGTGACCTTTCGGTCACCGCAGATTGACCAGAAGCGACTCTATGAGACGCTGATGGCGAAACGTGTATTTTGCGCGGCACGCGGCGGCGGCATCCGGTTTTCGCCACACTTTCATACTCCCCGTGAACAACTCGCCCGTGCACTGGGAATTGTTGACGACGTTCTGGCCGCCGCCTAAACCGCCACGGTCGAAGGCGCAGAACCCCGCCAGTTCTCGACTTTTTTCAATGATCACCTGTATGCTGTTGCACGACATCTCCGGGTCAATTGCGACCCAGTTATGTTCCCTCACATTTAACAAGCATTGATCAAGAAAAAAGCCGTCGCCTATAATGCCCGTTCCGGCACGACGCCACGCAGACGTACCCGTTACATTCGATCCACAATCGAATGCAAGACAGAAAATGACACATCAGGTGGTCCTGCATTTGCGAAACTTAATCACATCGATTTACCGCGACGTACTCGCCCTTGGTGTACTGGCGTTTGCTGCGATTCACTCTTCGAGCGCAGTCGGTGCCGCAATGCTGGAAATGAACAATCCAACGGACCCGCCTTATACGACCAATTCCGGCGACGGTTTTCTTGATGTCGTAGCCAGCGAAGTTTTCCGCCGCGCCGGATTGCAGCTGAAACTTACTCGCCTTCCGGCGGAGCGCGCGCTGATCAACGCAAACGAAGGCCTTTTGGACGGCGACATCAGCCGCATCGCGGGTCTGGAGCAGGTGTACACGAATCTCGTCCGCGTGCCGGAGCCTATCTATACGATGGACTTCGTTGCCCTTCTCCGGAGCAACGCGATGGACAATGCGTCGTGGGCAAAACTCAAACTGTTGTCCGTCGCTCATATCAAGGGCTGGAAGATTTTCGAACAAAACCTCCCGGCGGGTACAAACGACATCGCGGTGACATCACCGGACCAGCTTTTTGAAATGCTGAAGCGCGACCGCGTCGATGTCGTGCTCTATTCACGCTGGATGGGTCTGGCGATGGCAAGTACGCTGGGGGTTCAAGGCGTGCATGTCGCGGAACCGCCACTGGCACAACGCGACATGTTCATCTACTTCAACAAAAAACATGAAAACCTCGTCGCGCCAGTCGCAGCGGCACTGCGGACAATAAAGAGGGAGGGGCTGTACAAGAAAGTCTGTATTGAAAAGTTTTCGCCCTTGGCCAGATCGGTCCCGCAGTGCAATGTCCAGTGAATCGCTCAAAAGCAGTCGAAGTTCGCCTCTTGCCCGCCGCCTTGTAATCGCAACGGTGGCGGTGAGCACAATCATCGCCATTCTCGCGACCGCGTTGCAGCTTTATCTCAATTACCGCCGCGATGTGAACGACATCGACTCCATGCTGAACCAGCTGGAATGGACCCATGCCCCCTCCCTGAGCGCGGCACTGTGGTCGGTCAACCGTAACGAGTTACAGCTGGCCGTAGAAGGCATAGCGCGATTACCAGACGTGTCTCATGTCAGTATTCGTGACGCGCAGACCATCTGGGCCTCGACAGGCAGCGAAGAGGCGGAAAATCCGGTCATTCGCGAGTTCGACCTGAAATATAACGACCGGGGTCGTGTCGTTCCGGTCGGCACGCTGCGCGTCATTGTGGACCTCGCCGGCGTATACAGCCAGCTGCTCGAGGCCTTGTGGGTCATTCTCGCCACCAACGCCGTTAAAACCTTTGTCGTTGCACTCTTTATGCTGTGGTTCTTCCGGCGCCTGGTAACGCGCCATCTCGACACGCTGGCGGGCTATGCGCGACGGCTCGGTGGTGGCGATTGGAGCTCCACGCCCATGCTTGAACGCAGCAAAACGAAGGACGGTCGCACGGATGAACTGGATGCCGTCGTTGATTCCCTGACGGCGATGCGGGACGGATTGAAATTGGCGCATGACCAGCTAAGCGATAGTGAGCGGCGCTTTCGTGTACTCATCGAGAACAGTAACGACGCGATTTTTCTCGTCGACCTGCCTGGCGGAAAACTCCTCGACGCAAATCCGCTGGCGCTGCGCGCCTACGGTTATTCGCACGCCGAGATGCTCCAGCTTACGATGAAGGACCTTGCGGTCACAGAGGATGTCGATCGAAACAGTCAGCTCCTCGGATTGTTGTTGTTACACGGTCAGGCCCTGATCGAACTGAAACATCGCCGCCACGACGGCCGCGACTTTCCCGTCGAATCAAGCTGTCGATCGATTCGGCTGCATGACCACGACGTCGCGGTATGCGTGATTCGCGATCTCACTGAGCGCAAGAAAGCGGAGGAAACACTTCGCAAATTATCCAGCGCAGTGGAACAAAGTCCCAACAGCATTTTGATCACTGACTTGAGCGGAACGATCGAGTACGTCAATCCGACGTTCGTGCACACAACAGGATTCAGCGTCGATGAAAGCGTTGGCAAGACCCCCGGGATCATCAGTTCACCGGAGACGCCGGAGACGGTCCATCAGGACCTGTGGCGCACGATTACCGCGGGACAAGCCTGGCATGGCGAAATACGCAACCGCCGCAAGAGCGGCGCCAGTTTCTGGGATTCCGTCACCGTCACCCCGATCAAGGACGAACGCGGAAACGTTACACATTACCTCGGCATTCAGACCGACATCACGCGCCAGAAACAGCGCGAGGACGAGATTACCCGACTGAATTCCGAACTCGAAGTTCGCGTCATGGAGCGAACCGCGGAACTGGAGTCCGCAAATCACGAGCTGGAATCATTCAGTTATTCCGTTTCTCACGACTTGCGCGCACCTCTGCGTGCGATCGACGGATTTTCCAGCATTCTGGAAGATGAATTCGAAGGACTCCTGAACGAAACCGCGCGTAACTATCTTGCACGCATGCGCGGCGCATCGCAGCGCATGGGACAGCTGATTGACGACCTGTTGGGACTCTCCCGTGTTACTCGTGCCGGTCTGACGCTGGAAAACGTCGATCTGTCGCAAATGGCTCGGGACATCGGCGACGAACTCACACGAGCAGATCCGCAACGCCGCATCGCGGTGTCTTTTCTGCCGGGTCTGCACGCCACGGGCGATCGCAATCTGCTGCACATCGCAATGTTCAACTTGCTGGAGAACGCATGGAAGTACACCCGTCGCGCGCCGAACCCGGCTGTCGCATTCGGTTCCATCGAACGGCACAACGTGCGTGCTTTCTACGTTCGCGATAATGGTGCCGGCTTTGATATGCGTTACGCGTCGAAACTGTTCGCGCCATTTCAGCGACTGCACGGGCCCATGGAATTTGAAGGAACCGGCATTGGTCTGGCTACCGTGGCTCGAATCATTCGCCGGCACGGGGGACGCATCTGGGCCGAATCGGAAATCGATCGCGGCGCGACCTTTTTCTTTACGCTGGGTGGGAGTTCCGCTGCGCGGCACTGAACAGGGTGAAGAAATTCTTCGTGGAGGCTTCTGCCACCGTATCGATGGAGTCGCCGCGCACCTCGGCCACCTTTTCCGCCACATAGCGCGTGTAGGCCGGATAGTTCGGCTTGCCGCGCATCGGGACTGGGGCAAGGTACGGCGCATCCGTTTCAACCAGAATCCGGTCCAGCGGAACACGGCGCGCAACCTCGCGCAGCTCTTCCGCCGACTTGAACGTCACAATTCCTGAAAACGAAATGTAGAACCCGATATCCAGCGCGCGGCGCGCGGCGTCCCAGTCGTTGGCGAAGCAATGCATCACGCCCCCGGCATCACGGGCGTTTTCCTCTTCGAGAATCCGCAGTGTGTCTTCCGTTGCGTCGCGCATGTGAATGATCAGCGGTTTTCGGGATGCTTTTGCCGCCGCAATGTGGCGACGGAACCGTTCGCGCTGCCATTCCAGATCGCCCTCACTGCGAAAGTAGTCGAGCCCGGTTTCTCCGATCGCAATGACCTTGTTGTCCCTCGCCAGCGCAACCAGTTCGTCGACAGACGGATCCTGTCCTTCCTTTTCATTTGGATGCACGCCCACCGACGCGAACACGGTTGCGTGGGGCCGCACCAGTTCGAGCATTGCGGTCAGGCGCTCCAAAGTGACGGAGACACACAGCATGTTCTGCACGCCCAAGTCCCGGGCGCTTGCCAGGACACCCTGCAGGTCACCGCCCCAGGGCGATAGGTCGAGCATGTCGAGGTGACAATGAGAATCTACGAGCATGGAAAACGGCTTCTGGTAAAAGCGGAAATTGGCGTGCAAGTATATCGCCGGGACGACCGGGATACCTACTGGCGAATTCGGGAGTTGTTACATCGTGTGCGTGGCGCGATCGGACTTCAGGCCGCCCGCGAGGTAGGACTCAATTTTGTTGCGTACCGCACCGTTGTCCTGGTCGGAAAACTGGACGCCAATCCCGGCCACACGATTGCCCTGCGCGCCCTTTGGAGTAATCCATACTATCCGTCCGGCGACCGGAATTTTTTCCGGGTCATCCATCAGCGACAGCAGCATGAAGACTTCATCGCCGAGGTTATACGTCTTGTTCGTGGGAATGAACAAACCGCCATTCTTGATAAATGGCATATACGCCGCGTAAAGCGACGACTTGTCCTTGATCGTCAGCGAGAGAATCCCGCCTTGCCGCATGGGCGGCATACCGGCTGGTGCACTCATGATTTCGCTCGTTTATTCATATTCGTGAAGCGTTCGTTCCAGTGCAGCAACATCCCCTCGAGGATCATCTGTTGATTCAGCGAGGTGAGCGCATCACGCTGGGCCTCGCGAACCCGGTCAATCATTTCAAACAGCGGCCCGGGATCAGTCCGGCTCGCAAAGTCATGTAGCGGCGAGGTTCGGCTAACGATGTTAATTAGCGACGGTACCCCCCCAAACTTTAGCCTCGCCAGGTCGTAAAGCACGCCCCCAACCCACGAGAGTGTGGTCGGGATATCACTTTTCGCCCACCGCTCGGCGACCGCCAGCGGATCGGATTTTCCCGTCGCCAACGCCTCCAGTTCCCGAATCAGTCCCGCCGCCATCGGCAATGCATCCTGCCCGGCAAGGTACTGCGCCTTCAGCGGCGCGCCATCGGCCAGCGCCAGCAACGCCGGCGCATCGTCGGGGCGATCGAGCACACCACGCAGCCACGCTTCGGCGTCAGCCGCCGCGGGCGTCGGGAACGCCACCGCCTGGCAGCGGCTGCGAACGGTCGGCAGCAACGCGCCGAATCGTGCCGTCAGAAGAATCAGCAAAGTATCGCCGCTGGGTTCTTCCAGTGTCTTTAACAATGCATTGCTGGAATTGACGTTCATCGCATCGGCGGGATCGACAATGACGACTTTGAATCCGGCTCGATGGCTGCGCAGCGTAACGACTTCGCGCAACTCGCGAATCTGGTCGATACCGATCTCTTTTTTGTCTTCGAGAATTTCGACACGCGTGATGTCGGGATGTGTGCCGGCGGCCATCAACTGACATTCACCACAAATGCCGCAGGGACGGCCCTTGTCGTCGCTGTTGCGGCAGAGAACGCTCGCCGCGAAAGCTTCCGCGAACGCGCGCTTCCCGACGCCCGGCATGCCGTGAAAAATCAATGCATGCGGCAAACGCCCCGAGCGCCAGCCCGACTGCAGTCGACCCCACATGGGTCCATGCCAGGGATAGGGAGCACCCAGTTCTACTGACACCATGCCTCCAGCGTGATCCTGATCTGGTCTTGCACGTCGGCCAACGGGCACGACGCGTCGACAACACGATAACGTCCCGGCGTGCTGCGCGCCAGACTCAGGTAACCCTCCCGAACCCGCGCAAAAAACTCCGCCTGCTCGCGCTCGAAACGGTCTTTCTCCCCGCGCTCGGCCGCGCGCTGAAGTCCCACGTCGACCGGAACGTCCAGCAGGATCGTCAGGTCAGGACGCAGCGTCCCTTGCACCCAATTTTCCAGCACACCAATACGCTCTGACGAAATGGCGCGGCCACTGCCCTGATAGGCATAGGTGGCATCGGTGAATCGGTCGCTGAGCACCCAGTCCCCGCGGGCCAACGCGGGCTTGATGAGTTCTGCGAGGTGCTGGGCACGCGCGGCAAACATCAGCAGCAATTCGGTATCCGACGCCATGGCCGTGTTGCGGTGGTCAAGCAGGATCTGGCGGATCGATTCGCCGAGCGGTGTTCCACCCGGTTCGCGCGTGCGCACAACGATAAGCCCTTTCGACTTTAACCAGGACTCGATAAATGCCAAGTGAGACGATTTTCCCGCGCCCTCGATTCCCTCGAGCGTAATGAATTTCCCTGGATTCATTTCCGGGTTTTCTTGCGCATCTTCGGAAGATTGGGTTGGACCTGATATTTCATGACCGCCTTGCTGTGATCGTCGAGCGTGTCGGAAAACTGATGCGCCCCATCGCCCCGCGCGACAAAGTACAACGCCGTGCCCGGCTCCGGATGCAGCGCCGCATTGATGGCGTCACCGCTGGGCAATGCGATGGGCGTGGGCGGCAGTCCCTTTATCTTGTAAGTGTTGTACGGCGTCAAGGTTTCCAGATCTGCCTTGTGAATGTTTCCGTCGTACCGTTGCCCCAAACCGTAAATTACCGTGGGGTCAGTCTGGAGACGCATTCCCTTCTGCAATCGTCGCACGAAAACTCCCGCGATGGCGGGTCTTTCATAGGGGACGCCCGTTTCCTTTTCAACAATTGAGGCCATGATCAGCGCTTCATACGCTGATAAATAGGGCAGCCCAGGCGCCCGCTGCTGCCAAGCGGTATCGAGGCGGTCCTTCATCTCGCGATACGCGCGGCGCAGGAAGTCCGCGTCCGTGGTTCCTTTCGGAAAGGCATACGTGTCCGGATAGAACAATCCTTCCGGGTGCGGCTCGGAGAGTTCGAGTTTTTTCAGGATTTCCTCATCGGAAAGCCCGGTCAGCGTGTGCGTGAGCTTCTCGTGGGAGTCGACGGTGCGCATCATCTGCCGGAATGTCCATCCCTCGATAATTTGAAGCGAGTACTGGACTACTTTTCCGGACGTAATCTTTTCCAGAAACTCCTTGGGCGTCACCGTGTCCGGGAAGGCATACTCTCCCGCTTTCAGCTTTCCGGAATAACCGGCCAACCGTCCATACCAGCGCAGATAGCGGGGCTGCTCCACGATACCGCGCTGATTCAGGTCGGACGCGATCATTCCGATCGTCATGCCCGGCGCTACTTCGTACACCCAGTTATCCGTTGGAAACGCCCACGGTGTCGAAACAAAGGCTCGATACTCCATCCAGAACCAGCCACCGACGACACTCGCAACGACGACGAGCACACCGAAAATTTTGAATAAGGCTCTAAGCATATCCCGGTTCAAACTCAATCAACGCGCGCATCAGGCGCCGCGTTATTTCATGATTCCGCAATCGGGTGGACTCCACTTCGCGCACGGGCCATACCCCGATCACACTGTTGGTAATGAATATTTCGTCGGCGCGGCGGATTTCTTCTGCGGCCACGTCCCGCTCCTCAACGGGCAGTCCCAAACCACGCGCCAATTCGATAACTGTATGGCGCACGACGCCGCGCACTCCACAATGCGTGAGAGCTGGGGTTACGAGCGCTTGGCCAGTCACAAGGAAAAGATTAGCTGATGTGGTTTCAATGATCGCGCCGCTGCGCGCACAGACAATTCCGTCTTGAAAATCCGTCCCGCTCCATTCGGAACGCGCCAGAACCTGCTCCAGTCGATTGAGATGTTTGACCCCGGCCAGGACTTCGTTTTCGGAAAGCGTCGTTGCACAGATCTTCAGGCGAACGCCGTCGGACCAAAAATCTGCTGAAAAATCCGGCCAGACATGGCGTTGCACAATGCGGGTGGGGACAATGTCGTGCGGTATTCGATACCCGCGCCCGCCCGCTCCACGCGTCACGATCACTTTTACAATTCCGCGTTCTACACCTTGGGACGCCGCGTGAATTTCACTTCCCAACGTTTCCTGATCAGGCCGAGGAATTGCGAGCCGGTCACAGTCGCGATGAATACGCCTGAGATGCTGATCCAGCAAAAGCGGCTTCTCGGCGTGCACACGTAACGTAGTAAACACGCCGTCTCCATACAACAGACCGCGATCATTCACACTGATTTGTTCTTGCGGTACGCCGTTCACCCAATTCACGCGGAGACTCCCAGCGCGCGCAACAGCCCGCGTGCCTTGTCGCGCGTTTCTTCGAGTTCGCGCTGCGGATCGGAATCCGCGACGATCCCCGCGCCAACCTGCCAATGGAGACGTTCGCCCTCGCGAACCAGGGTCCGGATCAGAATATTCAGGTCCATGCTGCCGTCATGATTGATGTAGCCCAGCGACCCGGTATAGGAACCGCGCGGCGATTGCTCCAGCTCTGCGATGATTTCCATGCAGCGCACCTTGGGACATCCGGTGATCGTTCCCCCGGGAAACACCGCACGGATGATCTGGCCCGGCGTCGTGTTGGGGCGCAGTCGGCCACGCACGTTGGAAACAATATGATGCACGTGCGCGTACGACTCGATGGTCATGAACTCGTCGACGCTCACACTGCCGGGCACGCACACACGCCCGAGATCATTGCGCTCCAGATCCACCAGCATGACATGTTCGGCGCGCTCTTTCGGGTTGGAGATCAACTCATCGCGAAGGCCGCGATCATTGTTGATGTTTTCGCCGCGCGGACGCGTTCCCGCGATCGGTCGCGTCTCGATGATGCCATCATGAACACAAACCAGCCGCTCCGGCGAGGAACTCAGGATCGCCACATCGTCCAGCACCGCCAAGGCAGCGAATGGTCCGGGATTGGCCTGACACAGGCGCTCGAAAATTTCCGAATTGCTGGTACGCCGATTCAGTTCGCACCAACCTCGCCGCGAAAGATTCACCTGGAAGACATCGCCGGCGACGATGTAGTCCTTGATGCGCCGCACCGCCGCCAGGAATTTTTCCGGATCGTCTTCGTTGTATGCCGCGCAAAGCGGATCGTTCGCGTCGGCCGCAGAAACGACGCACGAGCTCAGGTCATCTGCAATCGTGTCGCGCAGGTGTTCGAATCCGGGCTCAACGAGGACGTCCATTGTCTGCAGTTCGTGGTCTCGGATCACTGCCGCCGGAATTCGGACCGCCGAGGCGACCGGACCCAGAGTCGAGGCCGGAATGTCGCGCAGCCGGTGTTCGATCCGACCCACGATTTCATAGCCCAGATACACAAACCAGCCACCTCGAAACGGAGCGGCGGTTTCAAACATTTGTCGCCCGCTACACTCCCAGACACGATCGAGTGCAACGAGGAAATCGCTTTCCTGTCCACCCAGGGACCCGTCCCGCGCGATACCCCGGTCGGTCAGGCGAAGACTGGATTGCGGAAAAGCAAACAGAATATCGAAGCGCGCCTGCGCAGACCCACGGGCGGCACTCTTAAGAAGAAAAGGGTAACGCTGCGGATGCCGGCGGTGCAGATAGGTCAGGTCGCAGTGGTAGTCCATCGCTTCAGCTGTTGCGTGCGGGGCGGACATTGTAATTAACTGGCCGCGCGTACGAACAGCGATTTTCCGATGTCACGGCAGCTCGTCTACGCTTTTACTGAAAGGCAGATCAAGATTCTCAAATCCCGGGTACGACGATGAAACTGTTCATAGATGAAACCATCCAGAATTACGCCCACGAATCCACCAAGGCCGAGCCGGAGTTGTTGCAGCGGCTGGCCGAGAAAACCCGCAACGAGATGGAACGGCCGCAGATGCTCACCGGGCGCCTGGAAGGCCGCTTTTTAAAACTGATCGCGCAATTGGTTCGCCCCAAACTCGCTATTGAGGTCGGCACGTTTACCGGCTACTCCGCGCTGTCGATTGCGGAAGGAATGGATGACGATGCCCGGCTCATTACCTGTGAAATCGACCCGAAGGCACAAGCGGTGGCCCAGGCCGCATTTGATGCCAGCCCGCACGGCCGCAAAATTGAACTGCGCCTCGGGCGCGCCCTCGAAACCATTCGCAGCGTTTCTTCTCCCATCGATTTGTCATTCATCGACGCGGACAAGGACATGTATCCGCGATATTACGAAGAGATCCTGGCCCGAACACGCCCGGGTGGGGTTATTGTGCTCGACAACATGTTCCTTTCCGGCGAGGCGCTGCGCCCCCATCACGCCGATTCCTTTGCCATTGCCACGTTGAACCGCACCATTGTGCTCGACCCGCGCGTGGAAAATGTGTTGCTGACGATTCGGGATGGGGTGCAGCTCGTGCGCAAGAAAAATTGAGTTCTGTACCACGAAATTCTTTGGGTAGTCAGCCTCATTTCGTGTTCTACACTTAATTACTCCAAACGACGCGTACCGGACTTAATCGTCCCGCCTGAAGGAGGAGCGCAGCCATGGCTACTGACGCCGATCCCATTGTTGGCAGTTGGTATGAAATTGCCGACAAAGACAAGAAATTTGAGGTCGTTGCGCTCGACGAAGACAACGGTCTGATTGATATTCAGTACTTCGACGGCGATCTCGACGAAATCGACCTCGATGCCTGGTACGAAATGGATTTGACACCGACGGAAGTTCCCGATGACTGGACCGGCCCGGTCGATGGCGTCGAGAAGGACGACCTGGGGTACACGGAAACAGAAGCCGAGCCCGAAGAGTACGTCGAACCCGCGCCCAAAACGCGCCGCTCGCGCCGGGTCAGTCTCTCAGATGAGTACGACGATCTCGAACTCGACGACGAGGAAGAGTCCGAAGAGGAAGGCTGGGAAGACGAACTCTAGCGGGGCACCTAGTGTCCTGACTGAATTCGATCCACAACCTCGCGAACCCCTGGCACATACCACGTATCCATCACGGCGAGCTGACGCTCTTCCTCGCTGGTGACAAATCCGTTCAATGTCACTTCACCGTGATCGACAGCGATGGAGATCTGGCTTGAATGCACCAGCGGATCCTTTTCCAGCACCATGCGCACTGCGTCCGTAAGTTCGCCGTCATTTTCTTTTTCAGGCGGCACAACACGTAGCCGGTTTTCCACCAGTTCGCATCCCGCCGTCCACCATACGAGAACTTCCGCCAGTCGCCGATGCGTGAGGCTACCGACTCGTCCGGTCAGTGTTACGACGCCGTCGTGTACTTCGATATCAATCTGTTCGTCAATTTTCGATTTCGATACGCGCCAGGTTTCGTAACTGCTCTCGTACTTCAGCCGGAATCCGTAATCCAGAAAGACTGGCTCGCCCATCAGCGTATTCACGACTTCAGCGCGCAACTGACCATCTTCCATGTGTGACGCAACGACACGCAAACGATCCACGATGGGGCACTCGCCGCACACTCTCTGTGCAATTCGCAGCGCAAGTTTCTTCGCAGCGATGTTGACGACCGTCCCTTCGAAGATCAGACGATCCTCCTGCTGGCGAATCATGATGGGATAGTGCTTAAGGTCGATCCGGGAATCGCGATCCAATGCGACGAACAAATCCTGAACTTTTTCATTCTGAATCGCTTTCGTCATGACGGGGACCCTCGCAGCGAAAACGCCTTGGATTTAGAGGTAAAAGTATAGACGGTGACATCTGCCCCCGCGGTCGCCTTTCACAAAACTTCTTTATCAGCGTCCCAGATTCCATTAACGCCTGGCGCCTTGGTGCCGTAATACTGCCGTTGCCAAACCGTCCTATACTTACCGCCTCACGCAGGAGCAGTAACAGCACATTTCCTGTTGGCTCCTTACTTGCACTGGAAAAAGCACAAAAAACGGTTTGAACCACAGTTCTAAGGCAAGGTCGTAGATGTTCAACAATTTCAATGGAGGCACATCCATGGTTCAAAGAGTGGAACAGTCGGGTCAGTTGAGCGGACGCTCCAAGAAAGTACCCCAATCCAGCGCCAAAGCCGTCAAGACGACGGTGAAAAAAGCCAAATCGACGGATACCACCCGGCGCGCACCGGACGCTGTCAGTTCGGAAGGTGCAATTCGAGTCGTCGCCAACCTCGCCGCGCGATTATCAGCCGACGAACGTCGGAGCTTGATTGCCGAAGCCGCTTATCTGCGCGCCGAACGCCGCGGATTCGCAAATGGGGATGAGGTTGATGACTGGCTGGCAGCGGAAGCCGAGATTGACGCCCGTTACCCCAAGTAATCGTCACCCGCATTTCTGATTCTTGATCGTAGCGCGCTACATGGGCGACCATGTGGCGCGTTATTGTTTTGCGTCGACCCGTAACGATCACGGAGGTATCTGCGAATGAGCGATTGTCTTTTCTGCAAAATGGTTTCGGGCCAAATCAAGCCGAACGTGGTTCTCGAAACCGGTGACGTTCTGGCGTTTCGCGATATCAATCCACAGGCGCCCACGCACGTGCTGGTGGTTCCAAAACGCCATATCGCAACCATCAACGATATTGCTGCGGCAGACGCAGAGCTGGTCGGAAAGTTGTATTTGGCGGCGGCCGAAGTGGCTCGCAAGGAAGGCCTCGCCGAACGCGGCTACCGGACAGTCATGAACTGCAATGCCGAAGCAGGACAGACCGTCTTTCATCTCCACTTGCATGTCGTCGGCGGACGCCCCATGGGCTGGCCGCCTGGATAGGCTCAGAGTTCGTAGTCGTAGTGTTTTCGTTCGCTGCGGCGCCGACCGGCCCGCTGGATCACGACCCCCTTAACTGTGTACGGCGTTGCGAGGTGTACGGATTCGTAATCTGGATTGAGGAAGGCCAATCGCGAAGCGGATTCTTCAATCATGAGCTGGCCAAACATGACTTCCCCGCCGAAATCAATCACCACATAGACGCCGGACTTTACGGGAAAGGCTGGGTCCACAATGACGATCTGTCCGTCCGCGAATTCGGGCAGCATGCTCTCGCCCACCACCCGCAAGGCGAAGGGTTCGTTCGTACTGCACCCCGTCTGGCCATAATCCACAAAATCCATTCCCGACATTCCCCGTTCAGGCGGCATTCAGTCCCTCAATTCTAACGTGGATCCAAGCCTGTGAGCTGACACGAAATTAGAGAGTCACCACAAGGACTGATCCGTAACCACCACAGTTAAAGAGGGAAATGACCATGTATAAGAAACTGATTCCTGCAACGGCAGCCATAGCGCTCCTGGCCACGACGCTCCCGGCTCTGGCGCTGGACCAGACGGCGGCACTTGAGCTTGCAAAAAAGAGCGGCTGCCTCGCGTGCCACAGCATCGAAAAGAAAATTGTCGGTCCGGCCTGGAAAGACGTTTCTGCCAAATATCTCGGAAATGCCGAAATCAAGGACAAACTGGTTGCGAAAGTGAAATCGGGCGGGAAAGGCAATTGGGGCGAAGTTCCGATGCCTCCCTACTCCCCACGTGTCTCCGACGCGGACATCGAGTCTCTCGTCACATTTGTGCTGTCGATCGCTGAGAAGAAGTGAAAGCTAACCCATCCGGTTCCGAGAGCGGCTTCGCGTGCCGCTTTCGGTCCCCTATACTGAGCCAGCCATGCGAATCCTCATCATCGAAGACGAAAGTCATTTGCGAGAGCAGATCGCCGACCGACTCCGGACGGAAGGGTATGCCGTCGATATGGCGGCCAACGGGGTCGATGGTCTGCACCTGGGCAGCGAATTTGAGTTCGACGCGGCGATTATCGATCTCGGGCTGCCGGATCTGGACGGAACCCAGGTCATCCAGAAATTGCGATCGGGAGATCGAAAATTCCCGATCCTGATTCTCACGGCGCGCGGCCGTTGGGAAGACAAAGTGGCGGGCCTCGAAACCGGTGCCGACGACTACCTCACCAAGCCATTTCACATCGAGGAGCTCATCGCGCGGCTGCGCGCGTTGGTCCGCCGCGCGGCCGGACATTCCCAGTCCGTCCTGAAGTTCGACCCGATTACGCTCAATATCAGCGCACAGGAAGTTCGCGTCGACAA
The DNA here is from genome assembly GCA_002450895.1 of Proteobacteria bacterium UBA6921. GTDB lineage: Bacteria > Pseudomonadota > Gammaproteobacteria > SG8-11 > SG8-11 > UBA6921. The sequence goes on along the minus strand of DKAR01000071.1, from coordinate 16,658 downwards.
TCAGCCGATTGAATTGACGGCATTCGAATACAAGGCACTCGAATACTTGATGCTGCACGCGGGGAAAGTCATTTCAAAATCACAATTGACTGAACATCTTTACGCGCAGGATTACGACCGGGACAGCAACGTCATCGAGGTCTTCATCGGGCGCTTGCGCCGCAAACTCGATCCGAACAACCAGATTAACCCGATCGAAACATTGCGCGGTCAGGGCTACCGCTTTCGCGCGCCGGATCATTCTGCTTGACCCTATCGCTTCATACGCGCCTGATATCCGCATCGGCGCTCGTGATGCTCTGTTTCTTTGGTCTGACCGGCTGGACGCTTCAAACGATTTATCACCAGGATGCGGAAACGGCGCTGCAGGATCGTCTTCAAAGCGACGCCTACGCACTGATCGCCGCCGCCGAAGTCGACGAAAATGGCGTCCTACGTCTTTCCTACCTTCTGCCCGACGCGCGATTTCTGACTGTATCATCGGGAGTCTATGCGCGCGTTCGCAGCGCAGATGGGCAACAGATATGGCAGTCGGCCTCGATGACCGACCTGAACATCGACTTCCCGCAAAAACTGGCACCGCTGGAGCGGCGCTTTGACTATCTGGCAACTTCTACCGGAATTCCGGTACACGCATTCAGTATGGGCGTCGCGTGGGAAGGCATTAACGGTCGCGGCCAGACCTTCACTGTCAGCGTCGCAACGTCACTGCGTGACTTTGACTTAAAAATCTCCCGGTTCCGCGAAAGTTTGTGGAGCTGGCTCGGCGGCGTCGCTGCCCTCCTGATTGCAGCGCAGAGCCTGATCCTGCGCTGGAGCCTCGCGCCATTGAAAAGAGTCGCACGTGAAGTGACCGCCATCGAACGCGGTGAGCGTTCTGAACTCGGCGGCGAATTCCCACGCGAACTGACGGCGCTCACTCGAAATCTGAACGGATTGATTCGCAGTCGCCATGAAATGATCGAACGCTACCGCAACTCGCTGGGCGATCTCGCCCACAGTCTCAAGACACCACTGGCCGTCCTGCGCGGGATCGTCGAAGGCGGAGGCAATGCGGTTGATACGCGGGACACGATTCGCGATCAGGTGGACACAATGTCGGGGATTGTCGGTTATCAACTGCAGAAAGGCGCCGCGGTGGGGCAAACAGCGCTGGCATCTCCGCTGCGACTGCGCAGTCTGTGCGAAAAAATTGTCGCTACCTTACGCAAGGTACACGCGGCTAAGAATGTCGAAACTGAGATTGAAATGTCGGAGCACTGCTCGTTTCCGGGTGATGAAGGCGACTTCCTTGAACTGTTCGGAAACCTGCTGGACAACGCCAACAAATGGTGCGCACGAAAGATCAAGGTCAGCGTTTCAATTGATGAGCACGTGCTGCCGCGAAAACTTCGAATTGTGGTGAGCGATGATGGACCTGGAATTCCCGAGGCGCTGATCGATGCCGTACTCGAGCGCGGCGGCCGTGCCGACCCCAATACGGCCGGTCACGGCATCGGTCTGGCGGTCGTTCGGGACATCGTCAAGCTCTATAAGGGTCGACTTCAGATTACACGCGGACCGCTCGGTGGGGCCCAAATCGAGATTGAATTGCCTGTTTTGTGAACTTCTTCACGTCCTGCTGTTCCACACCGGGTCGCCCGCGGGATTTAGCCTCGGAAAACCGGCCCGATATAAATAGCGTAGTGCGGCCCAATTCACCCTGGAATAAACGGGGTATTGAATATTGGGCCAAAACAATTTAACTTACAGCGACTTCGGATAAATGCTTACGGTTTCTCTGTAAACATTTCCCGGAACCGTAAGATCGATATTGCTGATATTGGATATACGACGAACCATGCGAATTGCCACCTTTTTAGTCACCGCCCTATTTTGCTCATCGACGGCCCTTGCGCTTTCTGTGGACGAGTCTTCGTCACCAGCTGCAGCAGCCGGCGCGCCGGAAGCGACGAAACAGAGCGTTGTCGATATTAAATCGTGGGAAAAGTCGCGACGCGCTACCCCGCGCATGCGCCCGGAAAAACGCACCGTTGCTCGCGGCCCCTCGCTGCGCCTTCGTTCGGCTTCGGCACTCGTTATCGACCAGAACGACGGTTCGCTGGTTTACGCCAAGAACGCCGAAATGCCGCAGCCGATTGCCTCGATCACCAAACTGATGACCGCAATGGTGGTACTCGATTCGAACCCTGCCCTCGACGAACGCTTGATCATCACTGATGACGACGTTGATCACATCAAGCATTCCGTTTCTCGACTGACGGTCGGCTCGATTCTTACGCGATTTGAACTTCTGCAGTTGGCGTTAATGTCTTCGGAAAATCGTGCGGCGTCGGCGCTTGGACGAAATTATCCGGGTGGTACTCCGGCGTTTGTGAAGGCAATGAACGAGAAAGCCAAACAACTCGGCATGAAGAGTTCGCGGTTCGTCGACGCAAGCGGACTGAACGAGAACAATGTTTCCAACGCCTCGGATCTCGCACGTCTGGTCAACGCAGCGTACGGCTATGAAGTGATTCGCCAGGTTTCGACGGCACCGTCTTATATCGCGGTGACCGGAAAGTATCGGCCAACCATTTTCCGCAACACCAACGCGCTGGTGAAAAACAAGAACTGGGAAATCGGATTGAGCAAAACCGGATTCATCCGTGAGGCGGGTCATTGCCTGGTAATGCAAACGCAAATTTCAACACGCAATCTGATTATTATCCTCCTCGACTCAAGCGGCAAAATGACGCGCATCGGTGACGCCAATCGCATCAAGAAGTGGTTTGAGCAAAACGTCTCCTCGCAACAGATCCGTAGCTAATTGTATTTCGCCGGTTCCGTCGGCGGTACCCGGAAGTCCAGACTGCGCTTTGTCGAAATAAAGCGGAATTCCGGCTTTAATATCCCCTCTGCTTTCCACGCCTTCTGATAGCAGCAGTTCCCTTCCTGGTCATTGGCGCCGCAGGCGCATTTCATCCGGGACACCGTCGCCATGTTTCGGAAAATCCTCAGATTGCAACTTGCGGGCGTAGAACTCACAATGGCCCTCATGACCGAACCGGACAGTCCCGAACCAAAAAGCAAATCGCAACTCAAACGGGAAAGCGAAGATCTCAAAGACCTCGGGGAAACACTGATCAGCATGAGTCCCGCCGAGCGATCCAAGGTGCCCCTGAGCGAGTCAATTCTGTCCGCGATTGAACTCGCGCAACGCATCTCGTCCCATGGAGCACGCCGGCGACAGATTCAATATCTTGGAAAGCTCTTGCGCGAAACTGATGCTGAACCCATTCGCGCGGCCGTCGACGCGATACGACAATCGGGAACCCAATCTACTGCTCATCTCCATCGCCTCGAGCGTTGGCGCGAGCGCATGATCGCCGAAGGCGATCCGGCCCTGTCCGAGTTCGTCGAGAGTTTTCCGGACGCGGATCGAAGTCGACTCCGGCAGCTTGTGCGCGCGGCCAAAAAAGAACTGGATGAGCAGAAACCACCACGCTCCGCACGCCTGCTGTTTCGCTACTTGCGCGAAATCTGCGCGCAAGGGACTTCGATCGATCCTGATCAATAATCGTGCGCCGGACATTCATGGACTACCCTTCATTGCACATCGACCGCAATACCAGTCAAAAGGTTATTCGAATGCCAATGCGACACTCTGCTGCCCCATTAATCGCAACTCTCCTGATCGGGACTGCGGCCACATCAATGGCTGCGGACGCGCCTGGAAAAGGCGGCGCGCCCGGTTCCGGCGGCCCGCCGCCGGTCCGCGTCGAGGTTGCCGCGGCGTCAGTCGAAGCGGTAAACGATGAAGTGACTGCCGTAGGTTCGCTCCAGTCGAATGAAGCGGTCGTAATCCGTCCGGAAATTGCCGGGCGTGTAACCAAGATCCTTTTCCGCGAAGGCCAGGCGGTTTCTGAAGGCGAGGCGCTGTTCAATCTTGATGCGCAGGAATACGACGCGCAAGTCGCGCAAAGCGCGGCGATGTTGAAATTGGCGGAACTGAATTACACGCGCGCCAAGGATCTCCGCGAAAAGACGCTGATCAGCCAGCAGGAGTACGACGAAACCTCCGCCAAGCTCGAGGAATCCAAGGCCAAACTGGCACTGGACAAGTCGCGCCTCGACAAAACCGTCATTCGATCACCTTTCAATGGTGTCGTTGGTGTACGCAACGTCAGCCCCGGCGCCTACGTCAAACCTGGCGATGATCTGGTTACGCTCGAAGATATCAATCCAATCAAGGTTGAGTTTCGCGTTCCCGAAACCTATGCGCGGCAAATTCAGGTCGGACAGACATTATTAGTTCGCGTCGATGCATTTCCAGGAGAAACGTTCACAGGACAGGTCTTTGCCATCGATACGAGAATGGACTCGCAAACACGGACGATGCTGTTGCGTGGACGAATACCGAACGGAAAGCGCAACCTGAAACCGGGCATGTTCGCGCGCGTCTCTCTTGTCCTCGCAACGCGATCCAACGGATTGGTCATTCCGGAGCAAGCCATCGTCCCCATGGGCAACGATGCATTCGTGTTTCGGGTCGTGGATGGAAAGGCCACGCAAACCCGGGTGCAGACGGGGCGACGCATGGAAGGGAAAGTTGAAATTCGGACCGGCCTGCAAAAAGGTGACGTCGTGATCACGGCGGGTCAGATCAAAGTCCGCGACGGCGCGGCCGTCGCGCCGGTTGACGCGCCTTCCGCGGGTGGCGCATCGGGCGGTGGAGCGACGAAAACTCCATGATCGTTTCCGATATTTCGATCAAGCGGCCCGTCCTGGCCACCGTAATGAGCCTGATGCTCGTCCTGCTGGGCGTCATTTCCTATCAACGCCTCTCCGTTCGCGAATATCCGAATATCGATTCGCCGATCGTTTCCGTGAGAACTGTATACAAGGGCGCGAGCGCCGAAATCATCGAGAGCCAGGTGACCAAACCGCTGGAGGATTCACTGGCCGGAATCGAAGGGATTCGCACGCTCAAATCCATTTCCCGCGAAGAGGTCAGCCAGATCACCATCGAGTTCACCCTTGATCGTGATACGGATGCCGCAGCGAATGATGTTCGAGATCGCGTCGCCCGTGTGCGTGGCCGATTACCCGACGACACGGACGATCCGGTGGTTGCGAAGGTTGAGGCCGACGCCCAAGCGATCATCTGGCTTGCGTTTTCGTCCGACAAACACAGTCCGCTGGAAATCACCGACTTTGCCTCGCGCTATATCAAAGACCGCCTGCAATCACTCCCCGGCGTTGCGACGGTCATGATCGGCGGTGAACGGCGCTATGCGATGCGGCTGTGGCTCGACAGCGATCGCATGGCGGCATTCGGTGTTACAGCAAAAGACATCGAAGATGCCCTGAAACAGCAGAACATCGAAATACCTTCCGGCCGCATCGAGAGCGCACAGCGCGAATTCTCCGTCCTTGCGCAGACGGACTTGCGCACGGCAGAAGAGTTTGACCGCGTCTTTATTCGCGAGGTGAATGGTTATCCCGTGCGATTCCGTGATGTCGGCCGCGCCGAAATTGGCTCAGCAGACGACCGCAACGCCGTGCGCGTCAATGGACAGGCTGCGGTCGGACTTGGCGTCGTCAAGCAGTCCACAGCAAATACCTTGGCGGTTGCCGAAGCGGTAAAAAAGGAAATACCGAACATTTCCTCCTCCCTGCCCGAGGGCATGAAACTCCAGATCGGGTTTGACGCGTCGGTCTTCGTCGAGAAATCGATCGATGCCGTTTACAAAACGATCTTAGAGGCCATGATCCTCGTTGTTCTGGTGATTTTCGCGTTCCTGCGCTCCTTGCGCGCGACGCTCATTCCGTTCGTAACGATCCCGGTTTCGCTCATCGGCGCGTTCATCATCATGCACACGCTGGGCTACTCAATAAACATCCTGACCTTGCTGGCCCTTGTCCTTGCAATCGGATTGGTCGTGGACGACGCGATCGTCATGCTTGAAAACATTTACCGCCGTATCGAGACAGGAATGAAGCCGGTCCAGGCCGCGCTGGAAGGCAGCAAGGAAATTGCGTTCGCCGTATTAGCCATGACGACCACATTGGCAGCCGTATTTCTTCCACTGGGACTCATGACGGGAAACACCGGCCGCCTGTTCACCGAATTTGCCTGGACCCTCGCCGGCGCAGTCATCATCTCCGGCTTTGTGGCTCTGACGCTCACGCCAATGATGTGCTCAAAGATCCTGCGCCACACGCCGAAACACGGCGCGCTGTTCCTGATGACCGAGCGATGGATTAACGGCCTGCGAACCGGCTACGAGCGAGTGCTGACAAAGTCGCTGAACCGGCGCTGGATTGCCGGAATTCTTTTTGTGCTGTCCGGCGTCGCCGTATACACATTGTGGACAACATTAAAAACCGAACTGTCCCCCATTGAAGATCGCAGCACGCTGATCGGCATCATGACCGCGCCCGAGGGCGCTACGATGGACTACACCGACGGCTATGCGCGCAAGGTGGAAGGTTTCTACAGCCAGATCCCGGAGGTGCGAACCTTCTTCATGGTCGTGGCCCCCGGCCTGGAACGCCCCAATCCGGTGACAATGGCCTTGTCGTTCGTCAGTTTGAAACCGTGGGAAGAACGCCAACGTTCACAGCAGCAAATCAGCGCTGAATTGCGCCCGAAGCTGTTCGGTCTGCCCGGGGTCATGGCCTTTACCATTAACCGACCGTCACTCGGACAAAGCTTCCGCAATCCGCCCGTGCAATTTGTTCTGCAAGGAAACAGCTACGGTGAACTCCAAAGCATGGTCGGCAAGCTGATCGACAAGTCGAAGACCTTTCCCGGAATTGAAAATCTCGACAGCGATTTGCGCCTGAACAAACCGCAATTGCGCGTCGTTCTCGACCGCGACAAGGCCGCGGACGTCGGCGTCAAGGTCGAGGATATCGGCCGGACACTGGAAACCATGCTGGGCGGCAGACAGGTCACCCGATTCAAGCGCGACGGCGAACAATACGACGTGATCCTGCAGCTGCGTGACAAGGATCGAATGACCCCAGACGATTTGACGTCCATCTACGTCCGCAGCAGCAACAATCAGCTTGTGCAGCTTTCCAATCTGGTGACTCTCGAAGAAACCGTCGCGCCAAAAGAACTTAATCACTTCAATCGCCTGCGCTCTGCCACCCTCAGCGGAAATATTGGCGGCGGCTATTCACTCGGCGAATCACTCAAATTTCTCGAAGACGCGGCCAAGGAAATTCTGCCCCCGACCGCCAGTGTGCAGCTGGATGGAACCTCGCGGGAGTTTCGCGAATCCGGTGCAACCTTGTACATATCGTTCGCGCTCGCCCTCGCCTTCATCTACCTGGTGCTCGCGGCGCAATTCGAAAGCTTCGTTGATCCGTTCATCATCCTGCTCACCGTGCCCCTCGCCATCGCCGGTGCATTGGGTGGGCTGAAACTCACTGCATTTCTGAGTCAGGCGTTTCCGACCTGGGGAATCTCGGGGGGAACGATCAACGTGTACAGCCAAATCGGCATGGTGATGCTGGTCGGGCTGGTGACGAAGAACGGCATCCTGATTGTCGAGTTCGCCAATCAGCTCCGGGAGCGCGGCCGGGATATTCGTTCGGCCGTGATTGAATCCGCTGGACTCCGCTTGCGCCCCATCCTCATGACATCGCTGACGATGGTGCTTGCCGCGGTTCCGCTGGCCTTTGCGACCGGAGCAGGCGCTGAACCTCGTCAGCAGATTGGTTGGGTTGTCGTCGGCGGGCTGATGCTGGGAACGTTGCTCACCCTGTTCATTATTCCCGCCGCCTACACATTGATCGCACACCGATCACCGACGGCGCAGGAATAATTTTCGATACTCGTGCCAGTCAGGAAACCTGGCCGCTGGCCTCAAGCTCCGCGGGTTCGATCGCGGGTTCCTGGCGCTGCTCATCATACCGTCCACGCGCATCAACAATTTCGGTGCACAAGCGGCGGAAAAAAGCTTCTGCGTACGTTGGATCCGCATTCTCGTCACGCGCCTCGGCCTGATCGTTCGCCGCCATCAGCCATTGCTTTGCAGCAGTTGGATTCTTGGGTGTTCCTTTCCCGTTCTGAAACATCCAGGCCACATAACGCTGCGCCTGCTCGTGCCCGTCTTGCGCCGCACTGAGATACCACTTGAGCGCCATCGACTCATCGGGTTTGACGCCATATCCGAATTCATACATGAAACCGAGATTGAATTTCGCATCCACATTCCCCGTCTCGGCGAGCCATGTCCAGATCGACAATGCTTCCTCGTAACGACCGGACTGATAGGCGGACATTCCATCTTCGTAAGTGCCCGCAATTGACGACACTGGAACAAGCAGTACGGCGATCAGACCTAGGGAAAGAGAGAGTCTAGTCATGTTGCGCATTTCCACACCCCGCTCAATTTTTGTATGAATGCTTTCGATCTTGCATAGCGCTTCACACTTCGCATAGCAGAAGTTTTTCATCGCGCGATAAGGCGACTACCAAACCTGATACCGCTATCAAGCGGATCTTTTTTCTGTGAGACGCACACATCAAACTGAACTGCATTCATCGTGCCGACCTTTTTATTCGCGGTGCCGGGTCGCACGATTAATTGGTGTAAATCTGCGGTACGCGCTTGCGCCATAACGCCGCGAGGCAATGCGCCAGGCAAGTGCACGTCGCGCTAACTTCGTGCGCTGCGCGTTCCTCGAGTTGTGATTTCCCTCATTCGATGGCTCCACTTTAAGTGCGGTAACTGCGGCAAGTCGTTGACTTGGAACGACACGACGATCCGATTACCTGGCGCTGGTCTCACATTTGCTACGTAAGCAGGGAATGCACATGAAGTGGGGAATTCGCGCCGTGGGCAGACTCCGTGCAATGTTTCATCCCAAGGAATCGCCGTGGCCACATGTCGCGGCGATCAGTTACGCGCTCGCAGGTTACGCGTTGGCGATCTTTCTGCTGTTGCAGCAGGGATGGCTGAAAAACGTCGCGGGTGTCCTGTTGTTGACGCACTCACTGGTGATCGGCGCGTATCTCGTGCATGAATGCGCACACAACACCATTTTTATAAACAATCGATTGAACGCAGCGCTCGGAGAGATCCTGAATTGGTTGAACGGCGCCTGTTACGGTCGCTACGAAGACATTCGTCACAAGCACTTCCGGCATCATGTCGACCGCGCCGATGTCGTCGCACTGGACTTCCGGCCAAGACTGACACAGCACCACCCGCACGTCTTGCGGGTGATTCAGGCCCTGGAGTGGGCCTATATTCCCGCCGTCGATATCATGATGCACAGCCTCGTGCTTGTGTTGCCGTTTGTCCTTCCGCAACGCAAGAACCGCCGCCTTCGCGCCTTATTCGTACTGACGATCCGCCTTACTCTGTTCGGTGTTCTCGCGTGGCTTTCCTTGAAAGCACTTTTCCTTTACGCATTGGCGTACCTGCTGTTCATGCATATCATGCGGTTCATGGACGTCCACCAGCATACCTACATCATCTTAGAAACGCTGGAACAACCGCGTGGCGCAGAAGCGAAGCAATTTGATCGCGCGTTCGAGTATCGCAATACATTTTCCAACGTGGTGTCGATCCGTCATCCGTGGCTCAATCTGTTGCTGCTCAATTTCGGTTTCCACAACGCACACCACGCCCGCCCGACCGCACCCTGGTTCACGCTGCCACGGATCCACCGCGATTTATTTGGCGACGCTGAGTATGTGCTGTCGTTTCGCGCATTGTTGGCGTCCTACCACCGCCATCGCGTGGCCCGCGTGTTGAACGCGGACGATCCTGAAATTGACATCAGCGACACAGCAAATTTCATAGGTGTCGTTGGTGTGTCTTTTCTCACGGCGCACTGACATGTCCGCCGTCCGAAAATTCTGGCCCCTGCTTACCGGCATGCACCGGTATGAAAAAACGCTCTCGACGCGCGGGCGCGGCCATGACGTGCTGATTGATGCCCCAATACTGGCCTATCTGATTGAAACTTCGCATGGGCGCATTCTCTACGACGTTGGCTGCGACTACAGCAAGATCGCCGACCCCCAGCGGCGGCAACAGTATTACGAAAACCCGGTCTTCCCGTTCGGGCCGCCGCAAATGAGTGAAGAACAAAAACTGTCGAGCCGGCTCGCCACGCTCGGCCTGCAACCGACGGACGTCGATCTTGTGTTTCTGGGGCACCTGCACTTTGACCATGCCGGCGGATTGTGTGATATGCGCCACGCGGATATTCACGTACATGCATTCGAGCTGGAAGCGGCCCGCGCCCAGGCCGACGAAGCCTACTTTCCCGACGACTTTCACGGGGAGTATCGATGGAATATTCGCGATACCGAGTACGACGTTGCGCCGGGGATCCGGGCCATCGAATCGCCCGGTCACACCGCCGGACACATGTCGATGTGGATCGAAATGCCGAAGGGCCCGCCCATCCTGCTGTGCGGTGATGCCGCCGATCTGGGTGAAAATCTGTCGGACGAGGTGGCCCCGGGGTTATGTTGGCAGGATCGGACCGATCTCGCCGTTTCCAGCATCCGCAAACTCAAACGCCTTTCCGAAGAAACCGGCGCGGAATTGTGGCCTAACCACGACCTCGCGTTCTTTCGCAAGCACGACTGTTTTCCAAAATTCCGGGAGTGAACATGGATACCGCCTCTGCGTCGATTTACTCTCCTGCTAGGCTCTCTAAGATGACTCCTCAACTTACGCTTGCAGTTTTGGTGGGTGCCTCGATCATGTGGGGATTGAGCTGGCTCCCCCTGAAGAATCTGAACCAGTTGGGGATCGAAGGCGTACCGCTGACGTTCATCGCTTACGGGGCCGTCGCGGTGATCCTTACACCGGTATTGTTCGCACAGCGCGCGCGCTGGCGTGGCGAAGGGCGTTGGCTGCTGCTGATCGCCCTTCTCGGTGGCTACGCGAACCTCGCATTTACCACCGCCATGGTCTACGGCGAAGTCGTGCGCGTGATGGTCCTGTTCTACCTGCTGCCGATCTGGGGCGTACTCGGGGGACGTATTTTTCTCGGCGAGCGCATCGATGCGGCCCGCCTGCTGGCGGTCGGACTCGCTATCGTTGGCGCGATCCTGATCCTCGGCGGCTTTGAATCGCTCAACGGTCGCGCATCATGGTCCGACCTGCTTGCGATCAGCGCGGGCCTGACGTTCGCAGGCAATAACCTCGTGTTCCGCGCACGGCAATCTGCTCCGGTACCGGCCAAAGTGTCCGCCATGCTGATCGGCTGTTTTGTCCTGGCCGGAGCACTGATGTTAGTCCAAATCCAACCCTGGCCGTCCGCCTCGAGCACCACGTTCGGTTATGCGGCACTGTACGGCATCGCCTTTATCTTGTTGGCAACGGCAGGCACGCAGTGGGGCGTCACCCACATGGATGCCGGGCGCGCGTCTATCATTATTATTCTGGAGCTGGTCACGGCGGTCATTTCCGCGCTGCTGATTGGTGGTGAATCAATGTCTTTCATGGAGGCCAGCGGCGGCGTGTTAATTCTGGCGGCGGCGGTCATCGAGGCGCGACGCGAATCCGCGTCTCCCGGAGGGCCCGCCGCGGTCAAAATTTCGTGAGGTACGCCCCAAGTTCATTGAATGTGCGAACCATACCAAGGCAACGCTATTCTGTTATGAGGAAGATGAAGCTATGAACGCTCCACCGCAAATTCGCCTTGCAACTGGACGGGATGCGCTTCGCATTGCGGAGATGTCGCGGGATTTCATTGAATTGGGTCTCGGCTGGCGCTGGAACCGCAATCGCGTCCTTCGTTGCATGCATGACCCGACGTACAACGTTATTGGCGCCTACGACGGTGGAAGACTGGTCGGATTTGCCATCATGGAGTATCGGCTGCACGAGGCCCACATCGTCCTGCTCGCCGTGGAAACCTCGCGCCGTCGTCAAGGTGTGGGCGCGGCGCTGATCAATTGGCTTGAAACCAGCGCGTTGGTCGCCGGAATCGGCGTCATCTACCTTGAGGCCCGCGCCGGAAACGCCGGCGCCCGCATGTTTTACCGCAGCCATGGTTACCTGGAAGTCCGCGTGCGACCTCGCCGCTATGCCGGCCGCGAAGACGGAATTTTCTTCGGCAAGGATCTCTGGCTGACGTCGCGCGTCACCCACTAGCCTGCTGGGCGTTTTCCACCGCTTCACCCGCCTGCGTGGCGTGTACGAACTCGTCCGTCCGTCGCGTTTGTTCCTGTACCTGTTTCAGCAGTAATTGGTCCGCCCGTTTGAGCGGGATGTCGTAAGTAATCCGCGCACCGAATGAGCCCGGGGCTTGTGCGTCGAGTCGCGTCTTGTCGAACACCAACAAGCGCGTTCCCAGTTCGAATCCTTCCTTGATGTCGTGCGTGATCATGAACACGGTCATTTTGTGCTCCTCCCACAAGCGCAGGATGAGCTTGTGCATGTCCGCGCTGATGCCCGGATCGAGCGCACCAAACGGCTCATCCAGCAACAGGATGCGCGGCTCGCGTATCACCGACTGGGCGATCGACAAGCGTTGCTGCATGCCACCGGACAACTGCGTTGCATATTTATCGCGAGCTTCGTACAGGCCGACCTCATTCAGAATGCCAAGCGCCTTGTCACGTGCACGACGTCGCGCTGAGCCAAACAACTTGCCGACAAACGGTGCGCCGGCGAAGTCCAGTCCGAGCATGACGTTTTGAAGCACGGTGAGATGCGGAAATACCGAGTAGCGTTGAAATACGATGCCCCGATCCGGACCGGGTTCGTTGGGGAGCGGTTTCGCATCGAGCAGGAAAGTCCCCCGCGTTGGCGCCTCTTCCCCCAGCAACATGCGCAGAAAGGTCGTCTTTCCACAGCCCGACGCGCCGACAATCGTCACGAATTCGCGTTCGCGCACGGTCAGATTGATGTTCTCAAGCACGACCACATCGCCGTACTCCTTCCACAATCCACGCGCTTCGAGAATGTTTGTCATGTGGTTCGCTGCACCCACGGAAACAGTCGCTGCGACAACAGGCGCAATCCGTAATCCATCGCGAAGGCCAGCAAGGTGATCCAGACGACATACGGAAGAATGACATCCATCGCCAGATAACGTCGTACGAGAAAGATTCGATAGCCCAACCCTTCCGTCGCGGCGATCGCCTCGGCCGCGATCAGAAACAGCCAGGCCGAACCAAGCGTTAATCGCACCGCATCGATCAGGCGCGGCCACATTTGCGGCAGCACCACGCGCAACGTCAATTGCCAGGTCGACGCCCCGAGGGTTTGCGCCTTCACGATTTGTTCACGAGGAAGCTCGGCCACGCGCAATGCGAGGTCACGCATGATGACGGGCGCGACACCGAAAACGATCAGCACGACTTTGGAAAGTTCGTCCAGTCCGAACACGACGAATAAAACTGGCAGAATGGCCAGCGGTGGAATCATAGACAATGCGGAAACGAACGGCTGGAATGTCGCGCGCACGTAGGGCACGACGCCAAGGGCCACACCAAACAGCAACCCGATCCCGGAACCGATGATCAGTCCCAGCGCGAGGCGCTTCAGGCTGGCCCAGGTGTCGGTCCACAGCAGGATGTCACCGCTGCGTTTGTCTTCCTCGAATGCATAGTTGTGAATCGAGTCAGCGATCGTGCTCAATGCAGGCAGCAGCTTGTCGTTGGCATTTTCGGCCAGACGCGCATCGGACGCCGTCACATAAACAACGAACAACAACAGAAACGGTAACGCTGCCAGCCCGATGGCGCCGGCCCTGGAGGGAACCTGATTGATCAGTCGCCGCATCGGATCGCACTTTGCTCAGTGGATACAGGTTGTGAACTCGCCCATCGCACTCGAGGCGGCGGGCAAGTCCGGAACAACAACATCAAAGCTTGCCCTTCGCCGCCATGCTCACATACTCGGAGCTGAAGCGAAGCTTGATATTGTTCTTGTCGCCCAAAGTTTTGCCGCCGGGAAATTCCATGCCCACCGCGTCCGCCGTCTTGGCACCCTCACCCAGCAGTCCGTGATCGAACGAGAACGTGCGCACCAGATCCATCGTCTTCACAAGGTCCGCGCTCTCGGTGAATTTCACGGCTTCGGCTGGATCGTAGAACATGCGCGTGGTTTTCAATTGCGCGTCGTACCCGGCGAGATCGGTGCCGGAAGCCTTGCCCATGTATTCGCGCGCTTCCTTACCCTTGGCATCGTTTTTCGACATGATGCTCATCGTCTCAAACCATGCGCCGGTGATGGCCTTCGCGAACTCCGGCGCCTTTTTCAACACCGCCGTATTGACCACGGTCATGTCGATGATCTCGCCCGGGATCTTGCTGGAGTCGAACACTTCCGTCGCATCCGGATTCTTCAAAATTTCAGACAGCTGCGGATTCCACGGCACCAGCGCGGTGACATCCGCAGACTTGTAGGCCGCGACGATGTCGGCATCCGACGTATTCACAACGGTGATGTCCTTCTCCTTCATCTTCACAGTCTCAAGCGCGCGCGCCAACAGGTAGTGCGACACCGAGAGCTCGACCAGGTTGACCTTCTGTCCCTTGATGTCGGCCAGTTTCTTGCCTTTTCCCTTCAATACAATTCCGTCGTTGCCGTTCGAGAAATCGCCGTTGATAAGCACGGTGGTGTCGACGCCGCCGGCGGCGGGAATCGTCAGCGCATCCATGTTGGTCACCATCACCGCTTCAAACTTTCCGGCGGTGTACTGGTTGATCGACTCGATGTAGTCATTGAGCTGCACCACTTCGACGTCGATCCCATATTTGTCTGCCCACTTCTTCACGATGCCCTTGTCGACGGCATAGGTCCACGGCATCCAGCCTGCGTAGATGGTCCAGGCCAATTTGTATTTGGGCTTGTCCGCGGCGTGGGCCGAAGCCGTCCCAAACAGGACCAGCGTGCAGGACGCCAGGATCGTGACCATCAGTTTTCGTAGATGTGCAAAGCGCATGGAGAAAGCTCCTCGTGGACGTGGATAACGTTGGTGCGCGAACAGAGAGCGTTGGATACGGGATGCCACGTGCACCCTGCTGCGCGCGTCGATCTCCCGGGCTTTTGTCCCGCCGTGTGTCCAGCCTGCTCTCAGGTTGGATGGCATCTCTCGGACCAGGCGCTCTTGCGAGCCGGAACCCTAGATGCCCGTTGCCGGAAAATCAGCACGAAGCATGCCCGCGCGGGGATTGCGCTAAACCACGGTTAATTCGGCCGCCGCACGGATAGCACCATCAATAATTGCACCGCCGCAGTGCGTAGTGCGTTACCTCTTGCCCGACATTGGCGCAGGCACTGAGAATGACGCGTCAGCTCGGCCCGAAAAACTCGCACCACGGCTGTGCCGCTTTGCGTGGTATGGACCTTGCTGAATAATTCGCGAATTCACAAACAGACGGAACGACATTCCAACATGAGTCTGCCTGCCGACAAGAAATCATTATTGTGGGAAGAACACATCGTCGCCGGTGCGCACTGGTCGGCCTTGCTGCGTCGTGGCCATACCTTGCGGCTCACGGACACCGAGGGCGGCGCCAATGTGTCCGCACTGCTCTATAACGCGGATGAAAAGCTGGAACGCTACAACATGGCGGATACGTTGAAGGCGCAACACACAGCCTATCTGACGACGGGCGTTGTGTGCTACTCCGACATGGGACGCATCCTCTGCTCAATTACGGCGGATACCTGCGGCTGGCACGACACGCTGGGCGGCGTTTCGAATGTCGCCATGGTGGAGCGCAGATACGGGATCGCCCGATACCAGGAACATCGCAACGACTACCACAAGAATGGTTATGACAGCCTGGTCAACGAGCTGGGCAAATATGGGCTGGGCAAGCGCGACATCGTGGCGAACATCAACTTCTTCAGCAAGATCACTGTCGACGACAGCGGCAAAATGAACTTTCATCCGGGCCATTCCCAACCCGGCAACTATGTTGACCTGCGCTTCGAAATGAACACCCTCGTGGTGCTGTCCACTTGCCAACATCCGCTTGATCCTGCAACTGTGTATCAGCCGAAGCCAATTCAACTCTCCGTCTGGCATTCCGGTCCGGTGCCCACCGATGACGCGTGCCGAAATCGCTGCCCCGAGAATCAGCGCGGGTTCACCAATACCGAACGGTTGTACCTGTGACCATGGCCAATACACTGACCGCAAGCAAACTTAAACCGTCAACGGCAACTTTTCGTGAAGTCGTGCCCGCGGGCGAACCTTTCATGCGTGAAATCAAGCGCGGCCAGATCGTGCGCATCGTCGATCTGGAAGGAAATCAGGCCGTCGATACGCTGTTCTATAACGCGCGGGACACCGAAGAACGCTACGACGCCAACAACACGATTCGCGAGCAAGGCAACATCTACCTTTCAACGGGCACGCCGCTGCGTTCAAATTTCGGCAACGTGATGCTCAGCATTGTCGCGGACACCTGTGGTCGCCACGACACCCTCGGGGGCGCCTGCTCTGCAGAAAGCAACACGGTGCGTTACGCGCTGGAAAAACGCCACATGCACAGTTGCCGAGACAGCTTCCTGCTTGCGCTGGCCCGCCACGATCACGGACTGACCAAGCGCGACCTGCCCAGCAACATCAACTTCTTTATGAATGTCCCGGTCACACCGGAAGGCAAGCTGACGTTCGAAGACGGCATTTCCGAGTCGGGTCGCTACGTGGAGATGCGCGCGGAGATG
>DKAR01000187.1 GCA_002450895.1 Proteobacteria bacterium UBA6921 | reverse complement strand
CCGGCGGACCATTGGAGTGGCACGCACCGCAACTATTCGTCGTATTCGGGTGCGGCACGGGCTTCGGATGGCATCCGACACACAATCCCTTGACGGCATCGGGTATTTGCTTATGGTCGACGATGACCGCGGGATTCCACGGCTTTGGCGCCGGGTCATGACAAGCGTCGCAGGTATTCGTAGATATGATGTGGCCAATCGGTTGCGTATGGCATGCGGAGCAGGATCCAAGCACTTCCGCGTGATCCACCCGCACCACCGGATCAAAAGTCACGGTGGAGTGACACGCCTCGCACCGGTTCGTGGTGTTGATGTGCCCGTTCGGTCGCGAATGGCACCCCGTCGATGCGCAGCTGCCGATGACCTGGGTGTGATCAACAGTCCTGGCTGGCTTCCACCCACCCGCCGGCGGCTTGAAGTGGCAAGCTTCGCACAAGTTGGTCGAGTTAATGTGACCAGTGGGCTTGGAGTGACACCCCGCGGAGGCGCAGCTACCGATCACTTGATTGTGGTCAACATTGATGACGACCCAATTCGAATTTGGCGTGTGGCACGCCTCGCACACGTTGGTGCTGTTGATATGAGTTCGTCCCTTGCCACGTGCGTTCGTGCCGTTGTGGCACTGCACGCAATTTCCGGCGATCCCTTGGTGGTTGAAGCTGGTCGGCGACCACGCAGTGGTAGTGTGACACTCGCTGCACTGCAGATTGGTCACAAGGTGCGTAGCACTCTTGCCTTGAGCGGTTACATTGTTATGACAGCTCGAGCAGTTCGTGACATTCGAAATTTCATTGTGGTCAACAACAGACACGACCCAATTGGTGTTCGGCTGGTGGCACGCCTGGCAATTGTTTGAAGTAGCGATGTGAGTTGGACCCTTGCCGCGCCCGTCGCTGCCGCCGTTGTGGCAGTCAAAACAGACCCTACCGCTGGTTTGCGTTGGCGAATGGTCAAATTGCGTCGGCGACCATGCATTTGTTGTGTGGCAAATATCGCAAGACTTGCTGGCGGTGGGGATGTGCGTGACCCCCTTGCCTGTCGACAGCGTGCCGTTGTGGCAACTCTCGCATATGCCAACCACCTGCGTGTGATCGGTTTTCAATACACGCCAGTCCGTGTTCGGTTGGTGGCATGCTTCGCACACGTTGGTCGTGTTTAAACCGAGGTTGTGCTTTCCATCCTTTCCACGGGCGCCGCTACCGTCGTGACATCGCACGCAATTGTTCGTAATGCCCTGATGATTGAATACCGTCGGCGCAAATGCATTCGTGTTGTGACACTCGCTGCACTGAAGCGTCGTTACCAAATGCGTAGCATTCTTCCCGATCGCGATTCCGCCATCGTGGCAACTTGAACAGTTTGCAACGGTCGGAATTTCATTGTGGTCGACGCGAACGACCGGTCTAAACGCGCCGCCGATGGAATGACACGCCTGACATTCATTCGTTGTTCCAAATCCACGCAAATGCAAGCCGCCCTTGCCGGAGGCTTGCACGCCATCGTGGCAACTGATGCAGTTGTTCACGATGCCCGTGTGGTCAAATCCGACCGACTGAAGCCATCCCACCGAGCTGTGGCAACTTGAACATTCCAGAGTCGTGGCGATGTGACCGGCGGGCTTGCCGGTTGCGGTTACAGTGTTGTGGCAGGTTGAGCAATTGGCGCTAGTGGTGCTGTGATCCATGCGCGCCGACTCCTGGAACGTCGTCGTCAGGCTATGGCAGCGGTCGCATTGGACCGTTGTAACGATGTGCGTCGCGGATTTTCCGATCGCGATTGTTCCGTTGTGACACCCGGAACATTGGCGCGGGGTTCCCTTGAACGTGCCCCCGGCATGACAGGACTCGCACGGAACAAATTCGTGGCGACCAACGAGCGGAAATCCCGTTGTCAGATGATCAAAGTCGAGTCGCTTCGGAAGAGTTACGGCATGGGACAATTGCACAGGCACCAACGCGCCGATCAGCACGACCAACGCAACAATCCGTTTTGCGATTTCCAGCAGTTGCGGCATTACAGCAACCCGCCCTTGCTTCTCGCCGAACCCATGGGTCCCACTTCCCTGACCTCCAAATCTTTGTTCCCTTACTGCGGGCGACCGAGAAATCACTCATGACTAGTTAAGCTTCTTCTTCTTGAACGATGACGTCACATGGCACTTGTCACACTGCGTACCCAAATTGCCGTTGTGTGCATCATCGTCTTTGTGACAGCTGTAGCACGACATTGACAATTCTATTTTGCTCTTCACCTTTTCTTTGTGACACGCGTGGCAGTCTATCCCATCGTGTTTTCCGTCCAAAGGAAAATCCGTTTGCGTATCATGGTCGAACTGCCAGGCCAGCCAGTCGTACGGACCGTGACACAGTTCGCACTTTGGCCCCAGCCGCTCCTTATGGACGTCGTCTTTGGCATGGCAGGAATTGCACTTTACCTCGGCGTCTTTGTAGGTATTGGAAACGTGGCACTCTTCGCATGTGATGAAAATGTGCGTGCCGTGTAAGGGAAATTTCGTAATGTTGTGGTCGAAAACCACCTTGGTTTCCCACCCTCGCTCGTCATGACACCGCTCGCAGGACTTGCCTTCCTGGCCCCGGTGCGCGTCGTCAAACCGGTGGCAGGTATAACAACCGGTCCCCAGCTTTTCATCGAAGATCGAACCCCGGTGACAATCCTCACATGCAACTTTCTTGTGGTTTCCGCGCAAGTTGAATGTGGTGTCCTCGTTGTGATCAAAGGCGGCGCGTACCCATGCTTCGGTCGTGTGGCACTTATTGCACACCTTCCCGTACTGTCCTTTGTGCTTGTCGCTCGACTCGTGGCAAGAGAAGCAATCGGTTTTTAGGCGCTTCTCGTAGACGTTCTCAGAATGGCAATCCTTGCAGGCGAGCTTCGCGTGAACATCCTTCAGTTCAAAGCGGGTGTCCTTGTCGTGATCGAATTTGATCTTGAACCAGCCGCTTTCAGAATGGCAGCTATCACACTTCTTGCCGTGATTGCGCTTGTGGACGTCATCCATCTCATGACAGAAGAAACAGTCACCTGGCGTATTGGCGTACCGCTCATTGGGGTGGCAGTCCGCACATGCAACATCCTTGTGCCGCTCTTTCAATTTGAAATCGGTCTTTTCGTGGTCGAATCGTGAAATCTTCCAGCCTTCCTCGATATGGCAGTTCTTGCACTGCTCACCCAGACGACCCTTGTGCCGGTCATCATCCTGGTGACAATTGATGCATTCCTTCTTTGCTTCGCGAAATTTTGCAGCGGGGTTGTGGCACTGCGCGCATTCGAGCTGGATATGCCAACCCTTGAGCTTGAAGTCCGTCTGAGTGTGGTCGAAGGATTCTTTGTCAAAAGCCGCGATGCTGCGATCGCGCCCCTTGTGTTCAGAATGGCAGGTTCTGCATTCTCGGTCGTTGATGTCCTTGATTCGTCCGTGCGACCCGACTTTCTTGTTAATGTCAGCGTTGATTTCCTTGTGACAGTCGAGACATTTTTTGTTCTGGTTCTGGGTCTTGAAATTTTCGTGGCACTTATTGCAGTCCTTTTCGTACCGCGCATGCGCCTTCGAGACTTCGCCCGGCATCAACAGGGACTCCACCGCCTGTTTGGCACCGGCAAATGCCGGCGCTGCGACGAGAACGCCGACAGCACCACAGAGCAGGATGAGCCATGCCCGGATCCATTTCATTCCAATTTCCCGAATCAATACATGTGTACGGCAAGCACATGCGCCAAACCGGACAACAAGAGCAGATATAAAAGCGGAACGTGAAGCACGCGCCAACGGCCGGCAAGCTTTTCGAATGCCTGAAACCGTCCAATATTAGCGGCAGCATTCAAGTGGGCTCGAATGAGCCGACGTTCTTCGTGCAGTCGTGCCTTCAGTGCATCTTTGCCCCAATTTTCGGACTTCGCCAGATTGGACATGATGCGGGTCATCTGCCGGTCGACATCGCGCATCTTCATGAACGCCTGAATTCGCATGGTCGAGATATTGCGCACGATGCCTTCAACACCCACCGGCGCCGCCAAGGCGTGGTCGGTAAAATTCTTGATCTCGGATTCAACCTGCTTGAACGCGGTCATTTTACTGTGCAGAACGCCGTGCGCGATGTGGCTTTGCACTTCTTTCAGGTCCTGCTCGTGGGTGCGCAATCCATAGCTCGCGCGCGTGTAGATGTACCGGCCGACAAATCCGCTGAACACGACGAAGAGCATTGCGAACAGCGCGACACCGCCGTTAATCGATCGGATATCAAACGACGTGTGAAGAATGATCAGCACCGGTCCGACGACGCCCAGGATGAAATGGAAGTAGTACCAGTAGCGGATATCTCCCGCCTTTCGCATCGACCGAAGCCGTTTACGCGCGGCATAGATCAAAATCACCACCATCATCAATCCGCCCACCAGGCCGTAGTTGTAGGCCGTATCGGCGTCTCCAACGATCGAATACTGCTCGTCCCAGCTGAACCAGGCGGCCGTCAAGACGAAAACAATAAACGCGAACGCGGTAAGCGCGACGCGGGATTCCATCTTCGAAAAGCGTTCCCGGTCGTCAAAAAAGGATTCCTCACCCGAAGGCGGGGGCGGCTCGGCTCGTTTTGCACCAGCACCGGCGGCAGGCCGCGCACCCGGTGCGGGCGCGGCGGTTGCGGGCGCGGGCGGCTTTGCCGGCTCAAAAATCGCTTCATTCGCCGATTGCACACGATTCGAATCAGGAATCGTGATGGGGAATGTTTTGATCTGCTTTAGGCGTAACGTCACTGCTCGACCTCCACGACTACGACTTCATTCAACCTACGTTCCTTCAATCAAGCTTTTCTAATTGACCCACTGCTACTTTCGCCGCAGTGCCAGTTCGCTCTCAATCTGTGTTCGCGCCGGATCGCTTGCAGAAAGCTTCTCCATGGCGTTATTCCAGGTCTTAACGGCGGCGTCGGCTTTTCCTTGCGCCATCAAAAGCCGTCCTTTGTACAGCTGCACAAAACCTGCCTGAGCTCCGTCACGCTTTAATGCCTTTCCCAGCAAAGTTTCTGCTTCGGACAGCGCGCTCGGCGTCCCGCTCTTGATCAGAAGCGAAGCCAACACCATGTCGACGCGGCCGGTATCAAGTTTTTCATTGTACAACTTGCGAACTTCAGCAATCCCTTCATCGAGGCGCCCGATTTCGCCGTACGTCTGCGCCAACAGGATCCGGTTGCTCACATTCGACGGATCGGCTTTGACTTTCGTTTCGATGCGGCCCACCAAATCGCCCAAACCCGGTGCAACCTGATCTGCGCCCTGCCCCTTTCCGTTGCCTGGCGAAGCCAGCGGAACAATTGGCGGCATCGGAGTCGCGGGTGAAGTGCTATCAGAGTCTCCGGCTACTTGTGGAGCAATGGGACCTGATCCACCTTCCGGGCTTGCCGGTACGGATGGAGTCTTGCTTTCGTATACGAATACGAACACGGCCGCAGCGACAAGTACTGCGGCCCCAATGGCTGGCGCAAAATTCTTCATGAGCTGAGATCAAACTCCCGTCGTTCACCCAAGGCATTCGGCCAGCAATCGACTCGAGGGTCTACGGACTGTATCAACCGTTCGAATGCGTCGGGTGTGATCCGATTCACAACAAGGCGACTGCAATGCCAATGTTCTTGTTGTGGTAACAAACTCAAAACTGCGCGTAATTCTAGGCGATTTTGCGGGGAACGACCAATCCACACGGTGATTTGGTGCCCCCAAGATTGGGCGGGGTTACGGCTAAAAGGCACTCATACCAGGCACTGCAGGCCCGTCGTGGTTGCAGCACCCGCCAAAAGACGTGAGCGGATCGTCGTTTTCTTCATGTTTGTCGAAAAAACAAGTTGATCTATAATCACCAACCGTTTGACCGATAAATAAATTCGTTGTGGGGAAATTCTCCGCAACCAGAATATCGATTCCACGACAGGGGACGTTCAGACGAACAGGGTTGCCCGGGCAGATACGTTGATATGGATGGAATTCTTCAGTTCGCGAAAGATCTGCTGTTCCTGATCTCGATCAACAGCGTCGACGATTTACCCAAGCTGCTTGCGTACATCATTCCGCTGATTGTGGCCTGGACGATCTACCGCAAGATCAAGCGATCGACAACCAAGCGCAGCCAGGAAAAGCTCAAAGCGGCGTCCGAGTCCGGTGCAGAGCCGGCCACGCTGCACCCGATCATCGACTACAACAAATGCCTGGGTTGCGGCACCTGCGTTAGCGCATGTCCCGAAGGCGATGTCCTTGGCATTATCAATGACAAGGCGTTTCTGGTAAATCCGAGCCACTGCATTGGTCACGGCGCGTGCAAAGCGGCCTGCCCCCAGGATGCAATTACACTGGTGTTCGGAACATCACGCCGAGGCGTAGACATTCCGGTCGTACGCCCGAACTTCGAAACCAATATTCCCGGAATCTTTATCGCCGGTGAGCTCGGGGGAATGGGGCTCATCCGGAACGCAATCGAACAAGGCCGGCAGGCCATGGAAAACGTTTTGAAGCGGCCGGGTATCGGTTCAGGTAATGCACTGGATGTTGTCATCGTAGGCGCGGGTCCCGCAGGCTTTGCCGCCTCACTGGCTGCACTGAAGAACCGGCTACGCTTTGTCACCATCGAACAGGACACCTTGGGCGGAACGGTTGCCCACTTTCCGCGCGGAAAGATAGTCATGACGGCTCCTGCAGATTTACCGATTTACGGAAAGCTGAATTTCCGCGAAACGACGAAAGAATCCATCATGGACTTGTGGCAGGACGTGGCGAGAAAAACCGGCGTCCGCATCAATTACCAAGAGCGGATGGAAAATATAACGCCGAGCAAAGACGGTTTTATTCTCGAAACGAACAAGCATCGTTACCTGACTCGCAATATCCTGCTCGCCATTGGTCGCCGCGGTACGCCACGAAAGCTGGACGTTCCGGGAGAAGACCAGACCAAAGTTGTGTACAGCCTGATCGATCCGGAACAATATCGGAACCAGCGCGTGCTCATCGTTGGCGGCGGAAACAGTGCATTGGAAGCAGCGTGTTCCATCGCCGAAGAGCCCGGCACCGGCGTAACGCTCTCCTATCGTGGCAAGACGTATTCGCGTGCTGCGGAAAAAAACATTCAGCACGTCAGCGAACTTGAAGCGTCAGGCCGCCTAAAGGTGTTGCTTGAATCCGAAGTAAAAGAAATTAAAGGGGACAGTGTCGAAATTGTGCACAAAGGCAAATTGCTTCGAATCAAGAATGACGCCGTGATTGTCTGCGCAGGCGGTGTGCTGCCTACCCCGATGCTCAAGAAAGTCGGAATTGAAGTCGAAACGAAGTTCGGTACCGCGTAAAACTTACCATCCCTTACCGAAATGGATTGCTTGTCTCGCGCTTGCGCGGCGGCGCCGGCGACGCTGTCGGACGTTGCGCAGGTTTTGGTGCGGCAGGAGCGGGTCGACTCGCCGCTTGCCGCGCCTTCGCCGTAGCCGCTTTCGCGATCAGGCGCTTCTTTTCCTTTGTATACATTCGATAGAACACCGCAATGGGTATTGCGGCGATGGCCGCAAACAGCGCGATGCGCGTCGCCATGGAAACGGGGCCCGACGAAGAAGAGGACTCGGTTTGTGGCGAGCCTTCCGCCTGAGCTTTCGGCGCAGGTTTCTTCTGATCCGCCGAATTAACTGGCTCTCTCTCGGTCGATTCCTGCATCTGCTGCGGCGGAACAACCTCGCTTAAATCGGCTCGCTTGTTGCCAAGCAAGGCGCCCTTCTGAATCAATCGCTGACCTTCGGCGCGATCCATCGGAACTCCACGTCCCTGGTCGAACAGACTACCGGCGTGCTGAAGCGCCAATCCGTTCTTGTCCTGTCCATAGCGTGTCAACCACCAACCGGCTATCGAAAAGTGCTCGAGTGGCGGTTTGCCCCCGATTTTGTCCAATGCACGTCGCGCATCAGCGTGGCCTTGGCCTGCGGCTGCCTTGATGAGGGATAGGCCCAGAACTTCATTTTTCTCAGCCCCGATTCCGTACAGCGTCAACATCCCAAGGTAAAACTGCGCCTCGGCATAACCTTGCTGCGCGGCGGCGTCATACCATTTGACGGCCTCAGTCATGTCGGTCGGAACTTCCTGTCCCAATTCGTAGTATTTTCCGAGCTGGAACTGCGCTTCGGCCGAGCCGCGTTGTGCTTGCCGCCGGTACCAGGCGATCGTTCGGCGCCCCTGCGAATCCAGACCAAAATCAACTTCGGATTCTTGATCCATTGCGGACTCAATACCGCGGCGCTTTGCCATCTGCGCGTCGCGTTCACGTTTTTCGCGGTCAAATTTGACGCGGGCTTCCTGTACGGCGGATGTCAGTACGGAAATTGCCCGGGCTTCGTCCTTGGCTGAAATTGCGCGAATTCGTTCAGCAATGACCGCTTTGTCCAAGCCCAATTCATGGTTGCTTTGAATAAGCATCGACTCCACGGCGATCGCCAGCTTGTTTCCCCGCTCTGCCGCGGATTCGAGCCACTTCACCGCCTGGATTTCGCTCTGCTTGACCCCCGCGCCGGCGAGGTACATCAACCCCAGGCGCAACTGCGCAGGCGTATTGCGCTTCGCTGCCGCCAGTTCGTACCACTGCGCCGCGCGCCCATCGTCGCGCGGTATGCTGAATCCAGTTTCATACATGAATCCCAGATTGAACTGCGCATCCGGATCTCCCTCATCTGCCTTGTCCTGATACCACTTCAACGCAACGGATGAGCTGGATGCCTGAGCCGGCTTTCCTTCCAGGGCCTCCAATCGGCGCCGCGCGCCTACGTGGCCTTGCGCTGCCGCTTTTTGATACCACTTCTTTGCTTCGGGAACGCTTGGTTCAACACCGCGACCACCTTCATACATTTTTCCCATGCGATATTGCGCCTCGGAATTCCCCTGTTCGGCGAACGGGCGCAACCACACGACAGCATTCTGGTATTCCTCGAAATCGTAGGCTTCCAGCGCTTTCTCGAGCGTGGGCGACGCTGCGAACGCTGAAAAAGACAGGCACAGAAAAGTGGCGAGATGAATAGAACTCGACCGGAGGAAACGCACCAAGAGTGACACATCAAACAACATCTTCGATTCCCGGATTTCGAAGTCCGATAAAGCTGAATCAGCTCCTGGACTCATCGGCTTGAGAAGCCCGTCCCTTTAGCCGAAATACAGCATGATACAATTGAAAAGGCTCCCGCAGCGAAGCCGCATTGTACCCGACTATGAGACCGAAAATTTTGGCTTTGCACACGATATTCACGACTCTCCTTGGCCTGGCGCTGATTGGCGCCGTCGGCACGGCGCCCGCGTGGGCGGCCGATGTTCGCTCCACTGGCGCGGGATCGGAGGTCAAGCCGTTCTATAAATGGACCCCGCTCATGCTGGCCGCGTTCAACGGAAATAAGGACGAGGTACGGGATCAGCTTTCGAAACGCGCTCCGGTGGATTCGGTCGACGAAGAAGGACGGACGGCACTGATGTACGCCGCGTCGAAGGGACATACAGACGTTGTGAAGCTTTTGCTATCCGCCGGAGCGAAAGTGGACCGTCCGGACGTGGAAGGCCTCACTGCGTTGCACTGGGCGACAAAGCGCAATTACATCGAAACAATGCAGGCTCTGATCAACCAACGCGCCGTCGTTGATGCGCGCGACAAGCGCGAACAAACTCCACTGATGATTGCGGCGTCGCTTGGCCAGGCCGACGCCATTCAACTTCTGCTGCGTGAACGCGCATCAACGGATGCTGTCGATGTACTCGGCGAAACCGCCCTGATGAAAGCCGCGAATGATGGAAATATGCAGGCCGTAACCCTGCTGTCGTCCGCAAAAGCAGATGTAAATCGACGCGATAAACAAGGCCGCACCGCACTTTGGTATGCCGCGTCAAAAGGAAATATCGACTCGGTGAAGCAGCTGGTCAGCAACGGCGCCGATGCCGCGATTGCGGACAACCAGGGCATTACCCCGCTGATGCGCGCATCGGTCAACGGCCATACGTCAGTGGCGGAGTCCTTGATCAAGCGTGGCGTCGATCCGGATGTTCACAGCAAATCCGGGAACACCGCGCTGTTCTTTGCATCAACACGCGGTCATGTCGGCGTCATGCAGCTGCTGATCAACAAGAACGCGGACGCCAACGTCCAAAACGACTTCGGAACGACGCCGCTCATGGCGGCGGCCGAGAAGGGTCATGTGGACGCGGTGAAGGTGTTGCTGGAAGCCGGCGCCAAGGTTTCGCTGCGCAACAAGAACGGCCTCACCGCGCTGGACGTCGCAAAGATCAATGGCTATGACCAAGTGACCGCTTCGCTGACCAGCGCGCCGGGCCTCAAACTGTTTCGTTAAAACGGAATATCGTCGTCAAACTGATCCGACGCATTGGCAACCGCCGCAGGCCGCGGTGACTCCGCCGCACGCGATGGCATCGAGCGCTCGCCTTCGTCGCGCGACATNNCTTCTTGAGGTACTCGCCGGCGATTTCCGCCAGGCGACCGTAAAAGGTCAGGTTGTGCCACTCGGTGCGTTCCTGCTGTTCACCGGATTGCTTGTCTTTCCACGACTCGGACGTCGCCAGGCTGCAGTTCGCCACTGCGCCACCGCTGGGCATGTAACGCACTTCCGGATCCTTTCCCAGATTTCCGATCAAGATGACTTTGTTTACCCCTCTGGCCATATCTCGCCTCCTCTCTGAATTTCACTACGCGCCGCCGATTCGCGCGGCTTGGGCGTCGTCATACCTTGTGCAACAGCAAACCACACAAACGCGCTGGCCGCACAAAAAATAAACACGCCGGATATTCCAAAGTGCGCATACACGCGCCCGCCGACCGCACCGCCAAAAAAGGCGCCAAGAAATTGCGCCGTTGAAAACGCGCCCATCGCGGCGCCCTTGCGATCAGGTGGGCAAATTTTCGACACCAAGGATGGCATCGTCGCCTCGAGAATATTGAACCCGAGAAAGAAAACGAGCAACGCGAGCACAACGACCGGCAATGAGGAATAACCCCAAACGAGCGCCAATTGACCGGCACCTGCGAGCAAAATTGCGCCAAGGAATACCGGTTTCATTCGCTTCTTCTTCTCCGCGACGATCACGAAGGGCACCATCAGGCCCATAGCCAGAACCAATACGGGCAAATAGATCCACCAGTGGTGTTGAACCTCCATGCCAACGTGGTCGCGCAATGCGTGTGGCAATGCGACAAAGATGGCGGTCAGAATCATGTGCAGGATCATGACTCCAAAATCCAAGCGCAACAGCTGCGTGTCCGAAAGCACGGCTTTCATCTGCCCCGGAACGACGGCACGCCGGTGCTCCTTGGGTTCCTTCGGGACGCCAAATGACAAAACGCCGATTGCGGCAATTGCGAGCACCGCGATGAGCCAGAAGATTCCGGGCACCCCCACCCAGCGATCTAGCAACGGCCCGAGAATAAGGGACAGCGCGAACGACATGCCGATCGTTACACCGATCATGGCCATGACGCGGGTTCGAACTTCATCCCGTGTCAGATCGGCCGCCAACGCCATGAGCACGGCTGCAATGGCACCCGCCCCCTGAATGGCACGACCGGCAATAACACCCCAAATGGAATGCGACATCGCGGCGACAGCACTGCCGATGGAAAATATGATGAGTCCGCCGATGATGACCGGTTTGCGGCCGATTCGATCGGACAACGCGCCGACCGGGATTCCAAGAATCGCCTGCGTCAGGCCGTACACGCCGATGGCCATTCCCATCAACGCGGGCGTAACATCGGAAAGGCTTTCTGCATAAAGCGCAAAAACCGGCAAAATCATAAACAGGCCAAGCATGCGCAGGCCGTAAATACTCGCCAGCGACAGCGCAGCGCGTCGTTCGGCGGGAAGCATTTCAGAAGGTAACTCGCGGGACACCTGAACAGATCCTTTGCTGGGACAACATGGAGCCCCGTATCTTATCCGCTTTTGGCGACCCGCGGTAACGAACAACGGTACCTCTGCGAAAAACTCGACAGCCCGGCGGAAGTTGCGGCCCAGCAAGGGAATGCACTAACGCCGCAAAATATCCTTCCCGCAAAATGCGATGCGCCCAGAATTTCCATGCACCGGTGCAGGGCATTTCGGCCGAGGAAGCCGACCGGCTGTCGCGAAGCGACGCGCGCCCGATTCATCGAATATTTTCCAGGGACACGCGAGGAGTTTGTTACTTCATCGAATATCGTATTCTCGGTACGATCCGAATCGGTCTGAAAAAACCGTTACGTACAAGTACGAATTTCACCGAACGGCGCCTGCATGCGTAAATACTGGCGGCGTTTGTCGCTTGGACTTTGTTACCCGATCTTTACTTCTACATGTCAGGCTTTCAATGCTCGCACGCGAAATCACCTGGACGCTTGTCATAAAATTCGCGGCGCTTTTTCTCTTGTGGTACTGGGCCGTTCGGCCAGTTAGCAATCAGACCGTTTCGCAGGAATCGCTGCAGCGCGTCTTGCTCGATCCCGCTCAGCCGACTCTGAATTCCCAACCATCGCCACCACAGGATAAATCGAAATGATTTCAGATACCGTCGTCGATCTGTCACGACTGCAATTTGCAGCGACGGCGCTGTACCACTTTCTTTTTGTTCCGCTCACGCTGGGCTTGTCGTTCCTGCTCGTCATCATGGAATCCGTGTATGTGATGACCGGGCGCGAAATCTACAAGGACATGACGAAATTCTGGGGCAAGCTGTTCGGCATCAATTTCGCGCTGGGCGTAACGACCGGCATCACCATGGAATTCCAGTTCGGAACGAACTGGGCGTACTACTCGCACTACGTCGGCGACATTTTCGGCGTGCCACTGGCGATTGAGGGCCTGATGGCTTTCTTTCTTGAATCGACGTTTGTTGGCCTGTTCTTCTTCGGCTGGGATCGTTTGTCGAAAGTGCAGCACCTTCTCGTCACGTTTCTCGTCGCGCTCGGCTCCAATCTCTCCGCGCTGTGGATCCTGATTGCCAACGGCTGGATGCAAAACCCGGTGGGCGCCGAATTCAACTACGAAACCATGCGTATGGAACTGACGAGTTTCACGGAAATATTTTTCAATCCGGTCGCGCAGGTGAAATTCGTACACACCGTCGCCGCCGGATATGTCACTGGGTCGATGTTCGTACTCGGCATCAGCGCCTACTACCTGATCAAAAAACGCGACCTGCCCTTTGCCCGCCGCTCGTTCGCGGTGGCATCCGGGTTTGGCATGGCCTCGATACTTTCGGTGATCGTACTTGGTGACGAGAGCGGCTACACACTCGGCGATGTGCAAAAGGTCAAACTCGCAGCCATCGAGTCGGCATGGGAAACCGAAGAAGCGCCCGCGGCGTTTACGATCTTCGGCCTGCCGAACCAGGAAAAGCAGACAACCGATTACGCCTTGCGTGTTCCTTATGTCATGGGGCTGATCGCAACGCGCTCGATTGATACAGAAGTGACCGGATTGAAGGATCTCATGACCAAACATGAACACCGCATCCGCAGCGGCATGCTCGCCTACGCCGCGCTGCAAAAATTGCGCGGCGGCGACACTTCGGACGCAACGAAACAGCAGTTTGAGCAGCACAAGAAGGACCTGGGTTTCGGTTTGCTGCTCAAGCGCCATGCGCCAAATGTCGTTGACGCAACCGACGAACAAATTCATCAAGCCGCGCAGGCGAGCATCCCGAGAGTCGCTCCGTTGTTCTGGATTTTCCGAATCATGGTGGCCGCGGGATTCTTGATCCTGCTCACCTTTGCCGCCGCGTTTTATTACTGCGCCAAGCGCACGGCGGCTGAAAAAACATGGCTGCTGCGCCTTGCTCTTTATGGAATTCCCTTGCCGTGGATCGCCGCCGAGTCCGGCTGGGTTGTCGCCGAGTATGGACGTCAGCCCTGGGCCATCGGTGAAATCCTTCCCACATCACTGGCCACGTCGACGCTTGGCACAGGCGACCTGATCTTCAGCCTGGCCGGTTTCATCGGCTTTTACACGTTGCTGCTCGTCGCCGAGCTTTATCTGATGTTCAAGTACGCACGCCTGGGCCCCAGCAGTCTGCACACCGGCCGCTATCACTTCGAAAAGCAGGCGAGCGCCAGCGCGTAAGAGGAGCACACATGATCGATTATGAAATCCTCAAGCTGATCTGGTGGCTGTTCGTCGGCGTGCTGCTGGTCGGGTTCGCACTCATGGATGGTTTCGATCTTGGCATCGGAACGCTGCTGCCCTTTCTTGGCAAAAACGACACCGAACGCCGCATCATCATCAATTCGATTGGCCCGACGTGGGATGGAAACCAGGTCTGGTTCATTACGGCAGGCGGCGCGATATTCGCGGCGTGGCCCGTCGTGTACGCGACAGCATTTTCCGGATTCTATATCGCGCTGCTGCTCGTTCTTTTCGCGCTGTTCTTCCGTCCCGTCGGTTTTGATTATCGAAGCAAGCTTCCTGATCCGCGTTGGCGCTCCGCATGGGATTGGGGTTTGTTCGCGGGCGGCGCCGTGCCAGCGCTGGTATTTGGCGTTGCCTTCGGCAACTTGCTGCAAGGCGTCCCGTTTTCGTTCGACGACACCTTGCGCACCACGTATACGGGATCGTTCTTTGCGCTACTTAATCCGTTTGCGTTGTTAACGGGAGTCGTGAGTCTTTGCATGCTGATCCTGCACGGCGCCATCTTCCTTCAAATTCGAACCGAGGGCGAAGTTCAACAGCGCGCAATCTCGGCGGCGCGCTTGTTCGGCGCCATCCTGATGGTGACGTTCGCGTTGGCAGGCGTATGGATTGCGTTCGGAATTGACGGCTATCGCGTCGTTACCATGCCCGACCCCGGCGCAGTTCCAAATATTCTGGCGAAAACGGTTGAACGCGGATCCGGCGCGTGGCTGGAAAACTATTCCAGATATCCCTGGATGATCGCCGCGCCCGCACTCGCTTTTCTCGGCGCATTGGCTGCGATTGCACTGTCAGCAGCGCGACGGCCCGGTACTGCATTTATCTTCAGCGGCATCATGTTGGCCGGTGTCATCTTCACCGCAGGATTCGCCATGTTTCCGTTTGTGATGCCGTCGTCCTCGCACCCGAATCACAGCTTGCTGATGTGGGACGTCACATCAAGCCATCTGACACTCTCCTGGATGTTCTGGGTCGCGCTGATCTTTCTTCCGATCGTGATCAGTTATACCGGCTGGGTTTACGGCGTGATGCGCGGCAAGGTCACGGCAGCGCGGATTCAGGAACAAACCCACTCGGCGTACTGACGGAGGCGAACATGTGGTACTTCAGCTGGATCCTTGGCGTGCTACTTGCCGTCGCGTTCGGAATCATCAACGTGATGTGGCTCGAGTCGGAACGCTGTCTGGATGATTCGGAAAATCCGGGCTGCGACTAACCAAGCCGATCAACAATTCCAGATTTACTTCGATTTTCGGCGAACGGGCAATCTGACATCGTCTTCGTCGAAAGTACCGGAAGCTGCCTCTCGATGGCATGCTGCACAATCGCGCAGACCCTTCAGCGTCGGATTTTCATCGATCACTTTCTTCGGCACCTTGTTGTGCACGGTGACAAAGTACTTCACTTCCGTCACGCGTTGCGGCGCTTCGTCCGGTCCCAATGACGCCATCACGCGGTCGCCACTGCGATCGTTCTTGTTATCCGCCGCATGGTCGGTCAGATATTTTTGAATAATTGGCTGATGTTCCGTACTCAACTCGGCGTTGTCACCAAAATGCTGGTGCAACGCCACCATGATTTTGTCCCACGATCTTGTGGGCAACAGGTACGCGGGAAACGGTGCATGGCAAGCGCCACACTCCTTCCGGTACAACTCGGCGATCTTGGCGTCGGCTTTGGTCGCTGCGAAAGCGGCTGGCCCAACGGGCAGCATGGAGCAGATCACAGCCACCAGATACGAGAATGGGTGTCGATAGCGCATGGCGCGAAAGTGTATGGAATCGCGCCGCGGCTGTCACCTCGCTCGGCGGTGTATCTGACCTACCCCACACCGCACGGGCCACGGGCGCCGCCATTACCCATCCAAATCCTACGCGTACTCCCTGACAGAACGCGTGGCTGGACAGGATCGGGGCCGATAAATTGCCTCCCGAACACGCTGCCCCGTATAGTAGCCCCCTCCCCATCGTTCCGGTTTCGCCATGGACTTCATTCGTATTCGCGGCGCGCGCACGCACAATCTGAAAAACATCGATCTTGATCTGCCGCGCGACAAACTGATCGTCTTCACCGGGCTGTCCGGATCGGGAAAATCCTCGCTCGCCTTCGATACGATCTATGCCGAAGGGCAACGACGTTATGTGGAGTCATTGTCGAGTTATGCGCGGCAATTTCTGTCCATGATGGAGAAGCCGGACGTCGATCACATCGAAGGCCTATCGCCCGCAATTTCCATCGAACAAAAGTCCACCTCGCACAATCCGCGCTCCACGGTGGGCACGATCACGGAAATCTACGATTACTTGCGACTGCTGTACGCGCGCGCCGGGGAGCCTCGCTGCCCGACGCATCAGGTGACGCTCGACGCCCAGACCGTCAGCCAGATGGTGGATCAAGTCATCGCGCTACCAGCGGAGACGCGCGTAATGCTGCTCGCACCCATCATCCAGCAGCGCAAGGGAGAACACGACGGCGTGTTCGAACAGTTGCGAGCGAACGGTTTTGTACGCGCGCGTGTTGACGGCAAAGTAGTTGAACTCGATCAGGTCCCGAAGCTCGATCCAAAAAAGAAACACAGCGTTGATGCGGTGGTTGATCGTTTCAAGGTGCGCCCGGATTTGCAGCAACGTCTCGCGGAATCATTCGAAACTGCACTGAACCTGGCCGACGGGATTGCGCGCATCGCGTTCATGGATGAGTCGGATCGCGACGAACTGGTTTTCTCCGCGAAGTATGCCTGCCCGCATTGCGGTTACAGCCTCAACGAGCTTGAGCCACGCACATTTTCGTTCAACAACCCGGCCGGCGCATGTCCGACGTGCGACGGATTGGGCGTTAAACAATTTTTTGATCCGGCTCGCATCGTCACGCATCCGGAACTGAGCCTGGCGGGCGGCGCGATACGGGGCTGGGATCGGCGCAACGTGTACTACTTTCAAATGATCTCGGCGCTGGCGAACCATTACAAGTTTGATCTGGAAGCGCCATTCAAATCGCTGAAAGAAAAATTCCGGCGCATCGTACTCAACGGCAGCGGCGATGACGAGATCAAATTCAGCTACACGCTCGATAACGGCACCAAGGTCACGCGTACGCATCCGTTCGAAGGCATTATCCCGAACATGGAGCGCCGCTACCGGGAAACGGAATCGATGGCGGTGCGCGAGGATCTCTCCAAATATCTTTCCACGCAGGCCTGCCCGGACTGCAACGGGGCGCGGCTGAATCTCGGCGCGCGCAATGTATTCATTGCTGATCGCTCGCTGCCCGTAGTTACTGCCCTGCCGATTGGCGATGCGCAGCAATTTTTCGCACAGCTCACCTTGCCGGGGCGGCGCGGCGAGATCGCGATCAAGATCCTTGCGGAAATCGTGCAGCGCCTGAATTTTCTGGTGAACGTTGGCCTGGATTACCTGACACTGGAACGCAGCGCCGACACGCTGTCCGGCGGTGAAGCGCAACGCATCCGGCTGGCCAGCCAGATCGGCGCAGGACTCGTGGGAGTGATGTACGTGCTCGATGAACCTTCCATCGGCCTGCACCAACGAGACAACCAGCGACTGCTCGACACGCTCGTCCATTTGCGCAATCTCGGCAATACCGTGATCGTTGTCGAACACGACGAGGACGCCATACGGGCGGCCGATCACGTGGTCGACATCGGCCCTGGCGCGGGCATCCACGGCGGTGAAATCGTTGCGCAGGGAACACCGGATTCGATCGCCCGCAATCCGGTTTCGGTCACCGGACAATTTCTCAGCGGCAAGCGCAGTATTGCAATCCCGGCGCAACGCACGCCGGCGGATCCCGAACGCGTAATTCGCATCGTCGGCGCGCGCGGCAACAACCTCAAGAACGTGACCGTAGACATTCCGCTGGGCCTGTTCACTGCAATTACAGGCGTCTCCGGTTCCGGAAAATCGACATTGATCAACGATACGCTGCACAACGCGACCGCCAAACAGCTGCACGATTCCAACGTCGAGGCCGCACCTTGCGAGGCAATCGAAGGTCTGGATCAGATCGATAGCGTGGTCAACATCGACCAGAGCCCGATCGGACGCACGCCGCGCTCGAATCCGGCAACCTACACCGGCGTGTTCGGACCGATTCGGGAATTGTTTGCGCAAACTTCGGAGGCGCGTGCGCGCGGTTATCAACCCGGACGCTTCAGCTTCAACGTCAAGGGNNGGCGGCGAGGCGCAGCGCGTGAAACTATCGCGCGAACTCTCCAAGCGCGACACCGGGCAAACACTCTACATTCTTGATGAGCCGACAACCGGACTGCATTTCCACGATGTCGAGCAATTGCTGCATGTGCTGCATCGCCTCCGCGACCATGGCAATACCATCGTCGTGATCGAACATAACCTCGATGTCATCAAGACGGCAGACTGGATCATTGACCTGGGACCCGAAGGTGGGCACCGCGGTGGAGAAATTCTGTTTGCCGGAACACCGGAGGAACTGACGGCCGATCTGGTTTCGCATACCGCACGCTTTCTTGCGCCGCTGTTGGGCAAGGCGGATTCATCACCTCGGCCGCGAAAGAACCGGCGCCGCTAGGCCACAGCGCGCTGCAGCTCCTCGATTACTCGTTCGGTTTCCGTTTCAATCGTGTCGATGTGCGGAGCGATCTGGTCTTCGACCAATTGCTCTGATCCGAACTCCAGTGACTTGCATAACCCTTGAAGGCGGTAGGCCCCAATATTGCCGCTGCTCCCTTTCAGGCTGTGCGCCGACCGCTTCAAGTCCCTGCGATCTCCACGATGGAGGGCATCGCGCATTTCGGCAATTCGCTTCGGCGCCTCCGCGCCAAACACAGTTACAACCCGAAGAAATCCGGTCCCCAAAATTTCTCGCAGCTCCGAAATTTTCGCCGGGTCTACTGTTAAATCTTCCGCCAGCGCAACATTACCACCGGAACCCACGCCACCTCGCGCACCTCCGAGATAGCGATTCATCATTGCCGCAAGTTTCTCCATTTGAACGGGCTTCGGTAGAAAGTCATCCATTCCGGACGCGAGGCAATCGTCGCGATCCGAACTCTGCGTGTTTGCAGTCATTGCAATGATGGGAACGTGGCGGCCGGGTTCCTCACGCTGTCGCCAGCGCCGCGTCGCTTCCAACCCGTCCAGCACCGGCATCTGGACATCCATCAGCACCAGGTCGTAGCGACGATTGGCCATCATATGCAGCGCCTGGCTTCCGTCAACGGCAACATCCGACTCAAAACCGAGCGAATTCAAATATCCCTGGGCCACCAGTTGATTGACGTGATTGTCCTCTACGACAAGCACGCATTCCGATCGCTTGATGGCCGCCTCATCCGGGGCCGGTTGCGCGCTGCCTTCTGCGTCGTCGATGTATCCGAGGACCTTGCACAACGCATCGTGCAAGACCTGCCGCCGCACAGGGCGATGAATCACTGCGTGAACCCCAAGGGACTCAATTTCGGATCGGGCCAATGAAGTGCCGGAACGCTGTGTCGCGATGAACTTCGTGACCGGACTCGCCTGCCCCAGTTTCAGAGTATCGAAGTCGCGACGAGCATCGCCTTGCGACGCAGGACCATCGATCAGAACAACATGGAAGTGCACCCCTTTCCTGGCCATGGCTTCCAGCTGTTGTGCGGCCGCAGTCGTGGTCTCGGCTGTTGCCACGTCAATTCCCATGTCTTCCAGGTATTGAACGATTGCCTGTCGTGACAATGGGCACGGCGTCACGACGAGTACGCGCTTCGACCGCAGCGATTCGTTTGCAATCCACTCCTGTTCGCGCTGCTGGCCCGAATACAAACGCGCAGTAACGATGAATTCGCTCCCCTTCCTCTCCTCACTGTGTATCTGAATATCGCCGCCCATTGCGATGGCAACTCGCTTGCTGATGGCCAGCCCAAGACCGGTTCCGCCAAAGCGACGCGATATCGTGTCGTCGGCCTGGGAAAATGCATTAAAAAGGTTCTTCTGCGTTTCGGGTGGAATGCCGATGCCGGTGTCCGCCACCTTAATGCGCAGCGGCACTTCGTCTGCGGCCCCGGAGTTGTCGACTTCGATCCGGATCGTCACCTGCCCCTGTTCGGTAAACTTGATGGCATTTGAGATCAGATTATTGAGAATCTGCCGCAAGCGCGTTGGATCTCCGCGCAAATTGCCCGGCACATTCGCGTCGACAAGCGCGACAACCTCAATGTCCTTGGCATGCGCACGCGAGGCATGTAGTTCGACGATGTCGTCGATCATTTCACGAAAATTGAAATCGACCGATTCGAGCGGCATTTTGCCAGCTTCGATTTTTGAAAAATCGAGGATGTCGTTCAACAACAGCAAAAGGGATTCGCCGGAACGAAACGCCGTATCGACAAACTGCCGCTGTGTCGCGGTCAGCTCGGTTCCTCGCATCAGCTCCAGCATTCCGAGTACTCCGTTCATCGGAGTGCGGATTTCGTGACTCATGCTG
>DKAR01000002.1 GCA_002450895.1 Proteobacteria bacterium UBA6921 | reverse complement strand
CAGCGCGTACGCACACAATAAGGAATTGTTAGTGGCGGAGGGAGACATCGTAGACGCGGGGCGACAAATCGCGGAGATGGGTAGCAGCGGTGAAAACGTTGTGATGCTGCATTTCGAAATCAGGCGAGACGGTCAACCGGTAGATCCATTGGCATATCTTCCCGGTCGGTCGGTTCCATAAAAAGGGTTGGAGCGATGTTGGAGCACACTGAAAAAGTTGAGTCCGCAGTTGAGCCCGAAGAAGCCGCGGCGTTCCTGGATGAAGAAATGGAATTGGAGTTGAGCGACGAGGAAGCCGCTGAAGCCGAGAACACCACGGAAGAACCCGAACGCGAGCGTGAGGAAGTCCGATATTCGCCCGGCGAGGTTTCCGATGGCGATATGGATGCGACACGACTCTATTTAAATGAGATCGGTTTCTCGTCGCTACTGACACCGAAAGACGAAGTGTATTTTGCACGCCTTTCACTGCGCGGCGATCAGAATGCGCGACGCGTCATGATCGAAAGCAATCTGCGATTGGTGGTGAAGATTGCGCGACGATATCTGAATCGCGGTCTCGCGTTGCTCGATCTGATCGAGGAAGGCAACCTNNTATGCCACGTGGTGGATTCGCCAGACGATTGAACGTGCGTTGATGAACCAGACGCGCACGATTCGCTTGCCGATTCACGTGGTGAAAGAAATCAATATTTATCTGCGTGCGGCCCGTCATTTGGCGCAAACGCTCGATCACGAACCGAGCGCCGAAGAAATTGCTGAAATGCTCGACAAGCCGATTGACGACGTCAAGCGCATGCTGGGACTGAACGAGCGTGTGACATCCGTCGATGTTCCTGTCATCAAGGACACGGAAAAATCCTTGCTCGATGCTATCCCCGATGAACAGAACGTCGATCCGGCCACGTTGCTTCAGGATGACGACATTCGCGCCAATATCGAAGAGTGGTTAAATCAACTCAATGACAAGCAGCGCGAGGTGGTTGAACGTCGTTTTGGTTTGAACGGCCGCGATGTTGCGACGTTGGAGGAAGTAGGTAATGAGCTGGGTGTGACGCGCGAACGTGTGCGCCAGATCCAAATGGAAGCGCTGAAGCGCCTGCGTGAAATTCTCGAAGGTGACGGGTATTCCGTCGACGTGCTGCTGAAGTAACATTTTTCTGACTTGCTGGTCGAGCGGCCTTGTGCCGCTCCAGTCAGAATTTCAATCGCCTCTGATCTTATCTTCCGCCTTCAACAGGCCTATCCCAGTAGAATCGCCGCTGCGATATTCCGTCCTTCCGCCGCGAGTACCCCGTAGGTCCGGCAGGCCGCACCGCTGTCCATGACCTCCAGCCCGACGCGGTGCTGCGCAAAAATTCGCATCGCCGCGGGGGCCGGGAAACGCATTCGCGGTCCCGTGCCGAGCAAGACGATTTCCGCCCCAAGTTCGGCCAGTTGCGCAAAGTGGCTGTCGTTCAATGCATCAAACGACTGCGGATCCCAGTCGCGAATCAGTGTGTTGTGCGAAACAATAAAGCTCGAATTCAGGACTTCCTCGACCATACGGGGGCGCTCGATTCGCCCCCCGATATCGACGACATTTGGACCGGCGCGGTCGGGCGGGTAGGCCACGGTGACGGCACCATCCGCGTAGCGTCGGATCATGTAGCCGGCGGTCACATTGTCGAGGCTGAATTTCATAAGTGCCGAACTGTGCGTGCTAAAACGCCAGTGTGTCAACCATAGCGTTGACACAGTTGTTTATTGTCAGTAACTTAGGCAACTTTTAACAAGTTGGAACGCGGATTTTCCGCGCGTTGTCGAGGCACACTTGATCACTGAATTTCCCCGGATTCGGCGGCTGCCGCCTTATGTCTTCGCCATTGTCACCGAACTGAAGAAACAGGCTCGGGCTCGCGGCGAAGATATTATCGACTTTGGCATGGGCAATCCGGACCAGCCAACACCCAAGCACATCGTCGATAAGCTTGTGGAGGCCGCACGGCGTGAAGATACGCATCGGTACTCCGTATCTAAAGGTATCCCGCGCCTTCGACGCGCCATCTGCAAGTGGTACAAGCAACGCTTCAATGTCGACGTCGACATGGATACGGAAGCGATTGTCACGATCGGCTCAAAGGAAGGGCTCGCGCACCTTGCGCTCGCGACCGTGGGTCCCGGCGATGTCGTGTTGGTTCCCAATCCTGCCTATCCAATCCATCCCTACGGTTTTGTGATTGCGGGTGCGGACATTCGCCACGTGCCGCTTGTTCCAGGCGTGGATTTTTTTGACGAACTGCAGAAGGCCATTCGCGAGAGCTGGCCGAAGCCGAAGTTCCTGGTGTTGAATTTCCCGGGGAATCCGACCACACAATGCGTCAATCTCGAATTCTTCGAGAAAGTCATCGCGATCGCGCGCGAACACCAGATCTGGGTTATTCACGACATGGCCTATTGCGACATTGTGTTTGATGGCTATGTTGCGCCGTCGATCTTGCAGGTTCCGGGTGCAAAAGATGTCGCTGTTGAGTTCTACACCTTGTCGAAAAGTTACAACATGCCCGGTTGGCGCATCGGATTTATGGTGGGCAATACCACCCTTGTCGCCGCGCTGGGTCGAATCAAATCGTATTTGGACTATGGCACATTCACGCCGATACAGATTGCTGCGATTGCCGCGCTCGAGGGACCGCAGGAATGCGTGAAAGAGATTTGTGAAATGTATCGGAAGCGTCGGGACGTCCTGTGCAAGGGGCTGAACTCGCTGGGATGGTTCGTCGAGAAGCCGCGCGCATCGATGTTTGTCTGGGCGCCAATTCCGGAACCGTATCGGCATTTGGGGTCACTCGAATTTTCCAAACGCCTGCTTGATGAGGCAAAGGTTGCAGTGTCGCCCGGTGTTGGATTTGGGCAGTACGGTGATGATCACGTCCGGTTCGCGCTCATTGAAAATGAACACCGCACGCGACAGGCGATTCGGGGAATTCGGGAAATGTTCAGGCGGGATGCCAAGGCCGCAAAAAAGGGAGGCGAGAGTTAATGCAGCCGGTAAGAGTGGGATTGCTCGGGATGGGCACGGTCGGTGGCGGAACCATCCGCGTACTGAAACGCAATGCGGAAGAAATTTCGCGTCGTGCCGGGCGCGGAATTGTCGTGACTCAGGCGGCCGCGCGAGATTTAAAGAAACAGCGAATCGTTGATACGGCCGGTATTTCGTTGACCACCGATCCGTTTGCTGTGGTGAACAATCCGGATATTGACGTTGTCGTTGAATTGATCGGTGGTGACACGATCGCGCGAGAGCTGGTTACAAAGGCGATCGCGAACGGAAAACACGTTGTGACGGCGAACAAGGCGCTGATCGCAAAACATGGAAACGAGATTTTTGCCCAGGCCCAGGCGAAAGGCGTGATGGTGGCGTTTGAAGCGGCGGTCGCCGGAGGCATTCCGATCATCAAGGCGATTCGCGAAGGCCTGGCTGGTAACCGCATCGAATGGCTCGCGGGCATCATCAATGGGACCAGCAATTTCATCCTCACGGAAATGCGCGACAAAGGGCGCGAGTTTTCCGATGTGCTGACCGAAGCCCAGGCGCTTGGCTACGCCGAGGCGGATCCGACGTTTGATGTGGAAGGCATCGATGCGGCCCACAAGCTCACAATTCTGGCGGCCATCGCGTTCGGAATTCCGTTGCAGTTTACAAAGGCCTACACCGAGGGCATTACGAATCTGACCAGCGAGGATGTCAGCTACGCGGAGCAGCTTGGATATCGAATCAAGTCACTGGGAATTGCCCGCCGAGCAGCGAATGGCATCGAATTGCGCGTTCACCCGACATTAGTGCCTGCGCGACGTCTCATCGCCAATGTTGACGGCGTTATGAACGCAGTGCTGGTGAAGGGCGATGCCGTGGGACCCACGCTGTATTACGGGCCCGGCGCCGGCGCGGAGCCGACAGCATCCGCCGTCGTTGCCGATCTTGTCGACGTTGTTCGCATGATGACCGCCGACCCGGAAAACCGCGTTCCGCATCTCGCGTTCCAGCCGGATGCGCTTTCGGATATTCCCATTCTGCCGATGGCGCAGGTCAAGACGGCGTATTATTTGCGCCTACGTGCCCAGGATCGGCCGGGCGTTCTTGCGGACGTTACGCGCATATTGGGTGACCTTAAAATCAGCATCGAAGCCATCGTGCAGAAGGGCACAGCCGATGGCGTCGCTACAATCATCCTGCTCACACATCGCGTCCTGGAACAAAATATGGACGACGCCCTGGAGCGCATCAAGAAACTGCCAACGATCAGCGGCGAGATCATGCGAATTCGCATGGAAGCGTTGAACGCGAACTGATCGCGGCCGGAATTATTCGAGGAAAGGACATGACATTTCATCCGCGCTATACCGGGCTGATCGATAAATACCGCGATCGCTTGCCCGTACATGACGACACCCGTGTGATCAGCTTGGGCGAAGGAAATACGCCGCTGATCCGCCTGAACAACATTCCCCGCCTGCTCAAGAAAGACGTCGATATCTATGTGAAATTTGAGGGGCTGAATCCAACCGGGTCTTTCAAGGATCGCGGAATGACAATGGCCGTCACGAAAGCGGTCGAAGAGGGCAGCCGCGCGATTATCTGCGCGTCAACAGGGAACACGTCTGCATCGGCTGCGGCGTACGCGGCGCGTGCCGGAATTACCGCTTTTGTACTGATCCCCGATGGAAAAATCGCCATGGGTAAGTTGGCCCAGGCGATGATTCATGGTGCTGTAGTCATCCAGATCAAAGGAAACTTTGATGCCGGAATGGAGTTGGTCAAAGAAGTCGGAAAGGAAGCTCCGGTAACTATTGTGAACTCAATCAATCCGTATCGCTTGCAAGGTCAAAAGACGGCGGCTTTCGAAATTCTCGAAGAGCTCGGTACAGCCCCGGATTTTCACTGCATTCCGGTTGGCAACGCGGGGAATATTTCGGCGCACTGGATGGGCTACTGCGAATTTCACGATCACGGCATCGTCAACAACCGACCGACGATGGTTGGGTATCAGGCGAGCGGCGCCGCACCGTTTTTGCGCGGGAAAATGGTGGACAATCCGGAAACAATCGCGACGGCAATTCGAATTGGCCATCCACAGTCCTGGGACAAAGCATGGGCAGTACAGCGCGAATCGAAAGGGTGGTTTGACGAGTGTTCAGATGAAGAAATCCTGGCTGCGCAGCGAATGCTGTCCGGGAAGGAAGGGATATTTTGCGAACCTGCTTCCGCAACGTCGGTCGCGGGCGCCATGCGAGATATCACCAATGGTAAAATTCCGGAAGGAAGCAAGATTGTCTGTACGTTGACGGGACACGGCCTGAAAGATCCGGATACGGCAATCAAGCAAAGCACCTCGTCTGTGATAACGGTCGAGGCCAACCTGAAGTCGGTGAAGGAAGCGATTCTCCGCCACGTTTGAATTTAAACCACGCCTGACGGTTACGACAAAAATCCATGATTGAATTTCAAATCTGGCTGGAAGAAAACTGGATGTGGTGGGCAGGCGGTATCACGCTGCTCGTTCTTTTGGCGGTAGTTCCAGAATTGATACGCCGCTTTCGACGCGATGCAGAGCAGCGTCGGATCGCTCAGATCTTCAAGGAACGCGGTGCACCTTTTGTAAAAGACGTCGCGTTTCCCGATGGCATGGATGGCCTCGTCTTTGTCGACTATCTCGTCCTGACGCCCGATGGGATTCTCGTGATGGATCTGCAGGATTACAACGGGTTCATCTTCGGCGCGGCGAATATCGATCATTGGACTCAGATGGTTCGTCGGCGCGGTTACAAATTCGAAAATCCGCTGCACCAGAACTCCTGGCGAGTGCAGTCAATTAAGGCTTTGACGAAGGATTCGCC
Organism: Proteobacteria bacterium UBA6921; assembly: GCA_002450895.1. Lineage (GTDB taxonomy): Bacteria > Pseudomonadota > Gammaproteobacteria > SG8-11 > SG8-11 > UBA6921. Next base: position 15,917 of record DKAR01000002.1, on the reverse strand, counting down.
GGCGTTTGGCCGAGTGTTGTTTTCAAATTCGAGTCAGTTTCCCAAGGGGATGCCTGAGGGTGTGTCCCATATGACAACACTGGCCGCGGACCTTGCGCCCATGTTTGATAACAAGTCCATCTCCGATGTGCTAAAGACGACATGGGATGCGCTGATCGTGACGGCGGTGGATTCCAAGTCGCCCCAATTAAACAAGTCAAAAGATCACTAGGGCGATTTTCATGTCCATGAAGATCGAGTTGAACGCGGTCGAAGTGCGCGTCCTGGGATGTCTGATCGAAAAGGATCTGACAACACCCGAGTATTATCCGTTGTCCCTCAATGCGCTGACGAATGCGTGCAATCAGAAATCCAATCGCGATCCCTTGATGAGTCTGAGCGATCAGGAAGTTCAGGCTGCGTTGGATTCGCTAATCAAAAATCATCTTGCTGCCGCAAAGAGCTCGGCGGGGAGTCGCGTAGGAAAATTTGCGCATCGGATGAATAACCCCATTACGCAGACGATGAATTTTTCCCGGCAGGAACAGGCAGTGCTCGCAGAATTATTCTTGCGTGGACCGCAAACTGTCGGCGAACTTCGAACCCGTGCGTCCCGAATGGCCGAGTTCACTGATACGTCGCATGTCGAATCCGTGTTGAAGGGGCTGGCTGGACGTGATGACGGTCCGTTCGTGATCGAACTGCCGCGGCAGCCGGGTCGTCGCGAGCCCCGTGTTGCCCACCTTTTCAGTGGTGTCCCCAGTGCAGAGGCTTTCGCGTCTGAGCCGGCCGCAACGCCGGAACCTGGGCAGTCTGGCGGTCGCATTGACCAGTTGGAGAAAGAGGTCGCCGAATTGCGCGCAGAAGTGTCTGCTCTTCGACAGCAGATTCAGCAGTTGATCGATTCCGAGACGGCGGAAGGCGGCATCCAGTGAACTGCGCAATCTACAAAAGCGCAAAAAAGCCGGACAGTTATTTGTACGTTGAGCGCGAGGGTGATTTTTCAAAGGTTCCGGAATCGCTGCTGAAATTGCTCGGCGCGCTGCGTTGGGTAATGAATCTGGAATTGGGTTCGGGCCGCAGGCTCGCTCAGGCGGATGTCGACAAGGTCATCGAGCATCTGCGGGATTCCGGGTTCTATTTACAGATGCCGCCGGGAAAATTTGGCGAAGATAACCCGCAGTAATTCCGATCGTCGTCAGCCAGCTTTGGTTCTTGCTAACGAGTTTTCAGCGGAGCTGTCTTTCCAGCCGTTTTCTTGTAGTGGATCGATTTCGCGTGAATCCCGATCAGCTGATTCAAGACCTGATCCTTGGTGGAGCGATCCACGCTGGATAGGGCGAGCTGTGCCTGCAGCTTGCAAACCAAACGGGGAATAACATCCATTACGCGCTCGTGGTGAGCCGCATGCTCGTGTGGTTGAACCACTGCGGAAATTTCATCGACGACGGCGAGCGCAGCCTTGACGTTTTCACTGGTCGGGCCATGTTCCGCTGAAAGTTTGGTCAGTACCTCAGTCCATGGGCCAGCGACAAAAGTGCGAATCGAATCTGGAAGGCGACGCCCCTTGATCTGACGCTCGATTTGTTTTTCGAGGGATTGGGCCGGTATTGAAGATATCGGTGTTACAGGTTCAAAGGTTTTCGGTGTCGGTTTTGCAATTCCGGTGATCTCGGTCAGAACGTCAACATCCTGAGCAAGTTCCGCCAAAATTCGGTTTACGAGATTTCGTACCGTCGCGTATTCGGAAGGTGCGTTGTTGAGAGTTGAAATTTTAGAGAGAACCACGCGAAGCGGATGTCGCTCGCTTGAAACCAACGACGCATCGAGAAAAGCAATTTTCATCGCCGGGATTTGCAGTCGGGCTGCAAGCGCACGATTTTTTGCTGCGAGTGTGTTGTTGTCGAGAATGGGGTTAAAAATTTCTCGTACAGCTTCGAGGACCTTGCGTTCGCGCTTCTGGAAGCTATCGCCATGAGCAATCTGAGCCAGGCGCGAGAAAAGATGGATCATGTCAGTCGCATCGCGGCCCGGATGTTCGTTACCCTCCGGCGGCTGGAGTACATCGACATAACCTTGTAACAGGGTCAACGCATCAACTACGGAACGGTCGCGATGTTCGTCGGTATTGCGTGACCCGTCGGTTTTCAGAATATCCAATACGCGCTTGATGACCATTTCGCGCGTTAACGCGCCCGGATCGATTTCTTTCTTTTTTGCTGCGGGAGGAGCTACCGGTGACGGGCGAGCGCTGGAATTCGTCTTCGGCGGCGCGACGGTCGACGGCGAGCGTCGGCTCCGGGGAGAAATTCCCTGCATGCTCAGTTCGCTCAGTGCGCGGTCGTAGACAGTATTCAGGTGGCTCAGAACGAACTTCGAAAACAGCTTGTAGATGATGACGTTTGTGTCGAGGCGCGCCTTGAGCAGGTCGACGGACTCTTTCCAGGCTATGCAAAACAAGGTCGGTGACAAGGGATTTGGAACATTGTTTTCGCAGATCTGGAGCAGGATGTCCTCGATTGACTCCAGCGGCTGCGCATGACGTTCGCATGCCTGGGTAATCAAATTTTTCACCGCAAGTGTCGCTTCCAGGTCGTCGTCACCTTCGAGCAACAGCTTGTCGATTTTTTCCGCGGTCGTTGAAAACGATGATGTCCGCGATTCCGGATTCTTGATGAGTCGAACGAAGCGTTCAGTTGCTTCGCGCTTCAGCATTTCACGTTTGTTGCGCAGTCGGCTGATTGTGTCGAGGTACAACGAATGGAGATCTTCGTCTTCCGTCGCTCCGGCGAGATCGAACAGGAATCCTTCAGCTTCGTCTTGAAAAGTCTGCAGGCGCTGCGACAGGAATTTCACCGCCAGGGAGCGGAGATGATCGACCACGTCGGATGAATTGACGGAGCCGGCTGCCGATTGTTGCGTGTCCTCTATTTGCGCGACGACCGCGCTTGCGTGAACGCTCATGACGCCCCCAGATTGATTCTAGATTTCAGCCAACAGACAACATTTAGGGTTCAAATGATGTCATCCATGGTGGGTGGCGAATGTGACTACGCGGTAAATCGGGATGTGAACGTGTTCACGGAACAGCGCAAAAATAACGAAATCGTGATCTGTTAGTAATGTTGGCTTATATAGCAGCAAGCGCCAGCAAATTGACTCGAATATTCGCAGAACGAGGGAAAATCACACCGAGTTGATCACCGCCGGTGATGAGAAGGGCTAGTTTCGCGGGGATACGACGGTGGCGGTCAAATCGTGTTCATCCGCATGTTCGATCCGAACCTGCACCAAATCTCCGACGCGCAGGCCAATTCCCCCGGACACTGTAATGACTCCGTCGATTTCTGGTGACTCCGCAAAGCTTCGGCCGAGCGCAGATCCGTCCGGCAGAAATTCATCGATGAGGGCTGTTGTTTGTGTCCCGATACGCCGCGAAAGCCGCGATGCACTGATCTCCGCCTGCGTCTCCATGAAAAGCTCAAATCGATCCCGCTTCACGGTCTCCGGAATCTGATTTTCCAGCGCATTTGCTTTGGCGCCTTCAACGGGGGAGTACTCGAAACATCCGGCGCGATCAATTTCAGCCTCCCGCAGGAAGTCCAGCAGTTCCTCAAAGTCGCGCTCAGTTTCTCCGGGAAATCCCACGATGAACGTCGAGCGGATTGCGATTTCCGGACAGATCTCGCGCCAGCGGCGGATGCGCTCGAGCATGTTCGCGCTGTCGGCAGGGCGTTTCATCGCTTTAAGAATGCGCGGACTCGCATGCTGCATCGGAATGTCGAGGTACGGAAGAATCTTTCCTTCCGCCATGAGTGGAATCAGCTCGTCAACATGGGGATAGGGGTAAACGTAATGCATACGCACCCAAACGCCCAGTTCACCGAGGTGGCGAGCGAGCGTCTGCAGGTTTGTTTTTACGGGGCGTCCGCCCCAAAAATCGGTCCGGTACCGTACATCGACCCCATAGGCGCTGGTGTCTTGCGATACCACAAGCAGTTCCTTTACGCCGGACTTCACCAGATTTTCCGCTTCGCGCAGGACGTCTCCGGGAGCACGGCTTACGAGATCGCCACGCATTGATGGAATAATGCAAAACGTGCAACGGTGATTGCAGCCTTCCGAAATCTTGATGTACGCGTAGTGGCTGGGGGTCAGTTTGATCCCCTGGGGCGGGACTAGGCTGGTAAACGCGTCGTGGCGCTGTGGCAGATGCTGGTGAACTGCGCGCATAACCTCCTGGAGAGCGTGCGGCCCGGTGACGGCCAGCACTTCCGGGTGGTTTTCGAGCACAACCCCTTCTTTCGCGCCAAGGCACCCTGTGACGATCACTCGGCCGTTTTCCCGGAGCGCTTCGCCGATCGTTTGCAGGGACTCTTCCTTGGCCGCGTCGATAAAACCGCAGGTATTAATAATGACGAGGTCCGAATCTTCGTACGTGGAGCCAATTTCGTAACCCTCAGCACGAAGCTGCGTGAGTATTTGCTCAGAATCTACGGTGGCCTTGGGGCAACCGAGGCTGACAAATCCGACTTTCGGGACTGCGGAGGGTTGGCCGTGACGAGATTTCATTAAAATAACCGCCTTTGGGGGGAGCGTATTCTAAACGGACCGGAGATTTGTCGGACAGGATGCATTGACGATTTTCGTTCAGTGTCACTATGATGGACGCCGAATTGTTTAACCACCGCAGATTCGGGGAGTTTGACGATGAAGGTTAAGAATATTCTTGAGCAAAAAGGAACAACCTTTCACTCGGTCGACCCCAGCCAACCGATTACCGACGCCGTCGACGCGATGATCAAACATAAAATCGGCAGCCTTTTGGTGATGGAAAAAGGCCGCCTGCTCAGCATTGTTACAGAACGCGATGTTGTTTGGGCCGCCGGCAAAATGGGTCCGCGGCTGGCGGAAGTCAAGGTTCGGGACATTATGGCCAAAATGCTGATTACCTGTTCGATTGGGGACAGTGTGGATCACGCCATGGACCTGATGACCAGCAATCCCACGAATCAACGAATTCGTCACTTGCCTGTGATGGATGGCGAGAAACTCGCCGGAATCATCTCGATTGGCGATATTGTCCACGCCCTTTTGACTGAAACGAAGTTTGAGAACAATCTGCTGAAGAACTACATCAAGAACTGGCCAGGGGAAGGGGATAGCGCCCGTTAAGCGGGGCCCATTACGAATCAAATCTTCGGTTCGCCATCGCCGCGAACGATCTGCAAATTATTTCCAATCCCGAAATTCATCAAGAAACCGAACAGCATCGGATCGGACTGCTCAAGGTCTGCTTCGACCACGACGCAAGACACCCCTTCCATGGTCGCCATCTGCACTTTAGGGTGAAAAATCACCCGTCGCCCACGGCCGTAAGTTGCCACGGCGCTCGTGAGACGCTCGGCCCAGTCACTCGGACGAAACTTCTTTCCGTCTTTCGTGAGGCCTTTGATGATAATTTTTCCGGCGTCGGTGCTCATGGGCAGGGCGCGGGTTTGGTCAGCGGCATTTTGCATGGAGTATAGTTTAGAACCGGACTGTGGCTATACGAAAGGGAATTTTCTACGTCGCTGATTGCTGAAAGTTTCTCGTCTCTATGAAGTTAACACCTCAGACCGTATTGGTCCCCATGAGTTCGCCATCGCGAAAAGAAAGGGAAATCCTTAGTGGAACCTGAATTTTGGCACGCCCGCTGGCAACGCGGTGAGATTGGATTTCATCAGGACGAAATCAATCCGCATTTGGTGAAATTTTGGCCTGAAATCGCTGTTGATCCATCGCTGCCCGTATTTGTGCCGCTGTGCGGAAAAAGCCGAGACATGGCGTGGTTGAGTGATCGCGGCCATCCGGTGTGGGGAATTGAAATCAGTCCTATCGCCATTGCTCAATTTTTCAGCGAGCAGTCACTGCAACCGGCCCGGAAACCGGTTCGCGATCTCCCGCTTCTGACAGCGAACAAATTCAATCTTTATGAGGGCGATTTCTTTCGCCTGCGCCCATGCCACACACCGCTGTTTTCGGCCGTCTACGATCGTGCGTCGCTGGTGGCATTGCCGCCATTGTTGCGCAAGCGATACGTTCATCACTTGCTGAAGCTGTTGGCGGGTCACGTCCGGATACTCTTGGTGACAGTGGACTATTCCGCGCACCAGATGCAGGGGCCGCCGTTCGCGGTGGATGACGCCGAGGTACGGGCACTGTACGGCGCGCATTTCGACATACGCAGCCTTGTATCCCGCAACGCGCTAGACGACTCGCCCCGGTTCCGTGAACGCGGCCTGACCCGGCTCGAGGAGCGGGTCTATCTTCTACGACGTGGCTAACCGCTTGTCCCCTAGGCAAAAAAAAGCCCGCTACGAGAGCGGGCTCAATTGGGTCGACAGCGACCGACGAATACGGCTGTCAGCTGGGGGGCCGTTGGAAGGGCCGCATCACGTCGGTCAGCCTGTTGGCATATTCAATATAGCGAAACTCAGTCCCGCGGGTACAGATCGCCGCTGTGAACAATTGTAGCGAACGGCGTTATGGCGCCCTCAAAGCAGTCCGATTTCTACAATCGGGTTGCGAATTTCAAAAAACAGGCTGAAATTGCTAAGTGACTAGGAAGCGTGACAACACCGTGGCGGAGAGCGCGATGCGCAAATACATTCGTCATCCGTCTGACATACCCATCGAGTTCGATGTTGTGGATGGTGCTCACGGTCGGCACGAAACCCTCAACAATATCAGCCTCGGTGGCCTGTCATTCCAATCGCAGACCGCGCTCCCGGTAGGTCGGGTCGTCAATTTCCGAATACCCTTCGTAAAGCCGCCTTTTGAAACCGTAGGCCGCGTGGTCTGGTGCAAACGGCGCCGTATGGGATACGACATTGGGCTCGAACTGACCAATCCGGACGAAGCTTTTCGGACACGAATGGTCGAGCAGGTGTGCCACATTGAGCACTACAAGCGCGAGATCTATAAGACGGAAGGCCGGCAGATGTCCGGTCAGGAAGCCGCTCTGGAGTGGATAAGTAAGTACGCGCACTTGTTTCCTGACTTCGGCGGATAATTTATCATCCGCGGCGTTCCATCCGTTGGAACGCTTGGAAACACTCTCAGGGAAGGGACAGGGGAACCACCGTGCATTACCCAGATCGACTTTCGCCGGGCGCACTATCGCTGCTGTCCGGCTTGCTGCTCCTGCTCATCGTCGTCACCGCGTTCGTGCTGACGTCGTACGGTACGGAGCATGACATTCGTCCGTTGAGCCAGAAGCGAACCATCAGCCTCTCGACGACGCCTGAACTCGCGCCAATTCTCGAGGTGGTTGGAGCGCGATTCGCTGAAGCGCATGCCGGAAGCCGTGTGAAGATTTCCACCCTGAGCGTTTCCGCCGGGTTGAGTGAACTTTCCCGGGGTCGCGTTCATGCCGTGGTTGCCTCTTACCATTCCGACCATCCCGCACCGGGTGTAATTGCGGTGTCCCTAGTGCGAGACGGCGTCACTGTTGCTATTCATCAGGGCAATTCAATCCAGGAACTCGGTGATACCGATATTGCGGACATTTTTGTTGGCCGACTGCGAAACTGGAAATTCGTGGGCGGTGAAGACGCGCCGATCGACTTTGCCAAGGCCTCGGCCGGCCGAATTGAAACCGAAGCGTTGTTCGACTACCTGAAGCTCGACAACATACCGCGTCGGCTCGAGTCGATTCAGGGTGACAGCGAGCGCGTGTTGCATGAGATCGCCAAAAATCCTCGCGCAATCGGCATAACTTCCGTCGCGACCGGGTTACGTTTCATCCAGCGCGGCGTTCCGGTCAAATTGATTCGGATCAAGGGCGTGGAGCCGACGTTGCAGAACGTGGCATCGGGTGACTTCCCGGTCATTCTGCCTGTGAACATGATGTTCAAGGCGCACGGGAACAATTTTGTTCAAGAGTTCGTGGAATTTACGATGTCCGACGATATTCGCGCACTGTTCGCCGCGCGTCAGTTTGCCGGAGCCTCATCCTGACGCTTTGGTGGTCCCGGGTTCGTATTTCTTCAACAGGATTCCGTCCGGTCCGCAGCAAGAGCCGGCACAGACTTTCACCTGGTGTATCGCCGACGGGTCCTGGCTGAGATACGTCGCCACAGGAAGATTTTGCTGTGCACAATCGCAACCCTTGTCGTCATAGACGAATACCTTCGTCAGCCCGGTTCCGCGCGCCTGATCGTGCGCAACCCACATGATTTCAGACGGTGTGGGCGGAATGTCGCTGAGTTCATAGGCGGGGAAAAATTTGGTGATGTGCCAGGGGCTGTCGGCGCCGAGGTGGTCGCGGATCCAAACGGCTATCTTACGCAGCGTCTCGGGATCGTCGTTCTTTCCGGGAATGATGTTCGTTCGTGTTTCAACATGAATTCCAAGCGTCTTGGCCTTCGCAATACTGGCCAACACGTCCTTGATGTCCGCGGCGCGGCAAATGTCTGAGTAAAACGCGGCGTCCATGCTCTTGATGTCGCTGCACAGTACATCAATATGCGGCGCCATCATCTCCAGCGCTTCGTCGGTGACGAAACTGTTGGAAACGTAAACGGTGTAGAGACCGGCGTTACGGGCCGCGATCGACGCATCGATCACGTATTCAAGCCAGACCGCAGGTTCGGAATAGGTAAACGCGATTCCTTCGGCTCCATGGCGCTGCGCGGTTGCAACGAGCTCTTCTGGTGTGACATACGCCGCCGTGGAGGCGCCGCGCGCCAGTTCGTCGAGCGCGTTCAATCCCCACGAGATTTCCAGATTGTGGCACCCGCGGCAGCGGAAATTGCAGCCATAACTTCCGATGGACATGACTTTTGTACCGGGCCGAAAACAGCGCACCGGCTTGTCCTCAATGCGACCGACCTCAATGGCGGAAATGATCCCGTACGAAAGGTTGTACAGCGTGCCATGGCGATTCACGTGCGCCTGGCAGAAACCGCGTTGCCCGTGGCCAATCTTGCAGCGCCACAGGCACAGGTTGCAGCGTGTCGTTCCGTTTGCTTCCTGCTCCTGCAGGCGCGTTGGAACAAGTTGATACTGACCGGGTATTGCGCGAACTTCGCTCATTCGTTGGACTCCATTTCATTTGATACCACAGTCGCATGCCACACTGGGGCCGTTACAATATTCAGGCATTCATGCGCTTTTCGCAGCGCCGCTTCAGCTTGCTCAGCCGTGGGTGCGCGCGCAAACATGAATCCGAGATAACTCGATCCTTCTGGCCACGGGGTCAATTCGTGGCCTTCGCGAATTTCTATTGAGACTTCTTCGATGTATTCGGTTCGCTCCGCGGCGACGAGTCCTTCGACGCGGCGAAAAAGTCCGCGCCCCGGAACCGGAATCATCAATACGCCTGCGCCGCCGGTCTTCTGAAGAGCATCCACACCCAGTCCCAAGGCATGGCGAAGAACGAGTTCTTCAAGCCCGTATCCGGTGCCGAAGCGAAGCAGCCGGCCGCACAAGCCGCCAATCGTTCGCGCCGCAACCTCCAGAATCCAAACACCCTCGGTATTTAACCTGCATTCGGCGTGAATCGGTCCTTCGCGCAAGCCGTAGGCATGGCATGCCGCCTGAACCTGATCGCGAACCTGTTGCTGTACCGCCGCATCAAGGCGCGTCGGCATGACGTAATACGTTTCTTCGAAAAAGGGGCCATCCAGTGGATCCGGCTTGTCGAAAATGGCCAACACGTCCAGCTGGCCGCCCGTCAGCAAGCCTTCCACGGCGATTTCGGTGCCCGCGATGAAATCTTCGACCAAGAGCATGCTTTGCTCTTCAGCGTTTGCGCCGTCGCGCAAGATGGGTGCAATCCGACGGCAGGCGCTAACGAATTCATCCGGATTGTTGGCGCGAATTACACCTCGGCTTGCCGACATGGCCAGCGGTTTCAGTACGCACGGGTAAGTGACGTCCTGTGCGACCAACTGCACATCGTCGCGCAGATCAATACGTCGAAAGCCTGGAACCGGAAGTCCACACGCGCGCAGTTGTTCGCGCGCCAAATCCTTGCGGCGCGAAAACAGCACGGCATCCGGCGCGTTGTAGGGCAGGTTCAACGTGCGGGCAGCGCGCGCGGCCAGTTGCATGCTCGCGTCATCCGTGCCGAACACCGCATGAACCGGCGTGTGTTCCGCAAACGTCCAAATTTGTTCCAGCGCGTGGTCGAGGTTTTCGAAATCCACCTGAATGCCGGGAACATCGCGATGTGCGACAGCGCTCGCCCCACGGGAAACCACCACGGCGTTCACACCCAGCCGTTGCGCGGCTTCGATATACGGCACGATGCGATAGCTGCCATTCGGCGCGATGATCAGCACCGTGCGGCGGCGAGTCCCAGGAATCCTGACACGATCTGCGGCAAGAGGCGGCGAGTTAGGCACCGGTAAAACTCAGGCGGAAGTACATTCCTGACATGCTAGCACCGCAGGCTTTCGGGTACACGGGAGCAGTCCTAGGGAAATCCCGTTCCCCCGGGCGTTTCGAGCAAACTAATTGCGGGAATTGTGCGGTTGAAACGTGCGGCGGACACGCCGCCGCACGCACTTTCGGATTAGCGTACGGTGATCTTTACCGTGGGCGAGGTGGCACCAAACCAGCCGATGCCTTCCTGGTAGAGCTGCCATTCAAAATCATAGATTCCGGGCTGAGCCGGCGCGACAGCCGTGAAGGTGAACGTCTTGAACTCACCCGGTTTGACCTCGTCGCGGGATCCCAGATCCACGCGATCGATGAACCAGTTCAGGTTGTTGCGCGGCTTCTGCGACGTCAGCTTGTGCGAGCCGGGTTTCCAGGTCGTTGTGCCAACGTTCTTGAACATGACCTTCACCTGGAAGTTCTGGCCGCCCTTGAGCACGGTATAGGGCGTTGGCGCGTTCACCAGTCCGGGCAATTCCTGCATCACGAATTCCGCGTCGTTACCGCGACCCGCGCCGCCGACCACCACGCGCTGTGCAGGAGTCCGCTCACCGAAGAAGCCGAGTTTGTCGTTGTACAGCTGCCACTGAAATTCATAGTCGCCGGGTTGCAGCGGGGCGCGAACCTTGAAGCGGATCGTGGCGACTTCACCGGGACCGACATTCTGATCGGGCTCGAACTTCACGCGGTCGATCCCCCATGTCTTGTTGTTTGCGGGGTTTTGCGCCACCAGCTGATAACCGCCTGCGCCACTCCAGGTGGTCTTACCGAGGTTTTTGTACTGCACCATGATGGTGTATTCACCGCCGACATCCATGGCCGACGGGACGACCTGGCCGATGAACTTCACACGATTTGACCCGCTTTCGACAATGATGCGATGCAAGGTGGTCGGCGGACCGAAAAAGCGGTCGTCGCGCTGCATCTGCCACTGAAAGTCATAACTGCCGGATTGCGAGGGGGCGGTCACGCGAAAGCGGAACATCACGCTCTCGCCGGGTTTGATCTTGTCGCCGGGATCAAGCTCGGCGCGATGGTTCGCCCAGTTGCGGTGCCGGGAGCCCAGCCCAATTCCTTCCTGTTTTGTCCAGGTCGTCGAACCGGCGTTTTTGACCCGGATTTCGACCGTATAACTTTGCCCAACTTCCATTGCCTCTGGAATGTCCGTCGAGAGGATCTCAGCCCGGTCATTGCTGGTATCGGTTTCCGCTGCCTGAACCGGGGCGAAAACAGGGAAAGCAAAAGAGAAAACCAGGGCAAAAGTGGCGATTACGTTTCGTACGCTCATGAGTCTTTTCGAGTCCTTTTTGTCTTTGGCCGGTGGTGATGTCGTACCCGTGATGATCGACCGTTTTACCACAGACTAAACCGGGCCGCGTAACGGTCGTTATAGACCATGTCTGAGGCATCCCCTCGGAACTTGCAGACAGGATATCGGCGCGTCGCAGACAAGTTGAATACCGCCTTGTTCCGCGAGATCCCTGCGCCGACTGTCGCCAAGATTAACCGCGCAATCACGAGGAAGTCACAGTGAAATTGCAAGACATTCTGAACCACCAGTTTCTGAACGAATTGACCGTCCGGCAAAAGATCGGCGGAGGGTTCGGCATCATGGTGGCAATCATGGCCATCGTGGCATCGATCCCGTTGTTGACGTTTTCCGATGTCCAGAGCAAGGTCTCCCACGTTACCAACGATGTGCAAACCGCCTTAATCTCGTCTGAAAATCTCGCCAAGCACATGAACGAAGCTTCGGCGCGCCTCGGTTTCTATCTGTTGAGCGAAGAAGAACACCACTTTAACGAATACAAAAAAATCGTAGCCAAAATCGACGAGGATCTCGCGTCGCTGCAAGCCAGCGAAGTTGTGGGCGAGAGTGATGAAGACAAAAAACTCGTCGAGGAAATTGCCGCGGATATTGCGAAATTCAAACAAAACGGAAAGCAGGTTTCCGAATTGGTGGGGAACACGGCAAAGAATTTTTCCGCAATGCAATACGCTGTCCAGAATCTTAATCCCGTCGCGCAGGAAATGCTCCAAATCATGACTGAAATGGTGTTGACGGAAAGCAACGAAAGCGCCACGAACGCGCGCAAAAAACTGCTGATCGATATCAACGATTTCCGTTACACCTGGGCCAACCTGATGGCTGGCTTGCGCAGCTATCTGATTCTTGGCTCAGACGACGTCATGCGCAGTATTAAGGATTACTCTGAAGCGTCAGGGGTAATCATCAATCGCATCAAGGCCCAGGAAAAACTGTTGACCTTCGAACAGCTCGATGGTTTCGAGCGTGTCGTCACGCTGCGAGCTCAATTCATCAAGAACATGGATGGATTGATCGCGATCAACGCGAGTGGCAAGCGCCGGATCGACGCCTATACCGTCCGCACGGAAATCGGGCCGTTGATGGATCGTGTGACCAAGAACCTCAATGCCCTCGTCGAGCAGCAAGTGGTCAGCACCACGGAAATCGGTCACTCGTTGTCCACACGACTCGATGCCGTGGTCGCGTTCATTCTGCTGTTGTTCCTGATTGGAGTTGGATCTGCCGCCGTGGTGGCATGGGGAATTGACGCTCTTGTGACCCTGCCGCTGAAGAGTGCCGTGGCGGCAATGCGGGATATTTCCGAGGGCGAAGGCGACCTGACGCAACGCCTCAAGGTAAAGGGCAAGGACGAAATCGCCCAGTTGGGCCATTCCTTCAACCGGTTCGCCGAGAAGATCCAGCAACTTGTTTCGCAAGTTACCGGGTTCACCGGGACACTGGCGTCCGCGGCGTCGGAGATGTCGGCGATCACAGAGACCACGAGCATTGGTGCGAAACGCCAGCACGAAGAAACCGACCAGGTCGCGAGCGCCATCACGCAGATGATGTCCACGGTCAACGAGACGGCTCGCAACGCCTCGGAAGCCGCGACCGCCGCCCAGCACGCCGACATCGAAACAACGGCCGGCCGCGACGTGGTGACGAAGACGGTTTCGTCAATCAACTCGCTGGCCCACGAAATCGATCGCGTGTCCACCGTGATTCACCGCCTCGGCGATGACACGGAAAACATTGGCAAGGTGCTGGATGTGATCAAAGGCATTGCCGAACAGACGAACCTGCTGGCTTTGAACGCGGCGATCGAAGCGGCGCGCGCTGGCGAACAAGGCCGGGGCTTTGCGGTGGTGGCGGACGAAGTGCGCACGCTGGCCTCCCGCACGCAGCAGTCCACGCGCGAAATTCAGGAAATGATCGAACGGCTGCAATCCGGTTCCAAGGAAGCGGTATCCGCGATGGACGAAAGCCGCACCATGGCGCAATCCACCGTGGATCAATCCACCAAAGCCGGCGAGTCGCTGGACGTCATTGCCGGCGCCGTCAGCACGATCAACACGATGAACACCCAGATCGCCACCGCCATGGTCGAACAGAATGCCGTTGCGGAAAACATCAACAAGAGCATCGTCAACATCAGCCAGGTGTCCGACCAGACGGCCGAAGGCTCCCAACAGACCGCCAAAGCCAGCGAAAACCTCTCCCGCCTGGCGGTGGAATTGCAAACCCTGCTTTCCCAGTTCAAGACCTAACTCAGCCAGGAGTCGCGCTGCGCGCGCGACTCTCGCCGGACTTCCAAGTATCATTGGCGCTTTCCCGATGACCCGTCCCCGGGGGAGCAATGTTGATATTGCGCGGTGCACCGGCGCTTTCCAGCTACCGAATTGAAAAACTTCTTGCCCAGACTCGCACTCGCTGCCCGCAATTGGCCAGCGTGCGAGCGGCCTATTTCCTGTTTGTCGATGCCGAGCGCGGCCTGACGGACGGCGAACGCCAGCAACTGGCGCGCATCGTCGACGACGGCCCGGAGGCATTGCCGCAACAACCTCACGAATCCATGTTGCTGGTCGTGCCCCGGTTAGGAACGGTGTCGCCCTGGGCCAGCAAGGCCACGGACATCGTGCACAACTGCGGCGTCAGCGCCGTGCGGCGGGTTGAGCGGGGCATTGCCTACTACTTCGTCACCGACAACGCGAACCCATTGACGAGCGCCGAAGCGGCAGCCGTGGCCGGTGTCGTCCACGACCGCATGACCGAATCCGTGTTGTCCTCGCTGGACGAGGCCGAAGGGCTTTTCCGTTCGCTGGACGCCGCGCCACTGCAGCGCGTTGACGTATTGACGGACGGCCGCGACGCAATCGAGCGCGCCAACCGCGAGCTGGGCCTGGCGCTATCGCCGGATGAAGTCGACTACCTTGTCGAGAACTTTCGCGCACTGAACCGCAACCCGAGCGACGTTGAACTCATGATGTTCGCGCAGGCGAATTCCGAGCACTGCCGGCACAAGATCTTCAACGCGGATTGGATCATCGACGGCGCGCGACAGGATCGCTCGTTGTTTTCCATGATCAAGAACACGCACGCCAAGTCGCCCGAGAACGTCCTGTCGGCGTATCAGGACAATGCCGCGGTCGCGCGCGGGCAGCGCGCCGGACGATTCTTTCCGAGTCCGGCGTCGCGTCACTACACCTACACGACAGAAGATGTGCACCTGTTGATGAAGGTGGAAACGCACAATCATCCGACCGCGATTGCGCCGTTTCCCGGCGCCGCCACCGGATCGGGCGGCGAAATTCGCGACGAGGGCGCAACCGGTCGTGGCGCCAAACCCAAAGCCGGTCTCGTCGGCTATACCGTTTCGAATTTGAAGATTCCCGGCGCAGTCCAGCCGTGGGAAGTGGACTACGGCAAGCCGTCGCAAATTGCGTCGGCCTACCAGATCATGATCGAGGCGCCGCTGGGTGCATGTGCCTTCAATAATGAATTTGGCCGGCCCGGAATTGTCGGCTACTTCCGCACCTTTGAACATCAAATCGATGTTCCCGGCGGAGAGCTGCTGCGCGGATATCACAAGCCGATCATGGTTGCCGGCGGCCTGGGCAACGTGCGCGCCGAGCATGTCGATAAGCAACCGATTCCGATCGGGACGCAAATTGTCGTGCTGGGCGGTCCGGCCATGCTGATCGGGCTCGGCGGTGGCGCGGCTTCATCGATGGCGAGCGGACAAAGTGCCGAACACCTGGATTTCGCCTCCGTGCAACGCGGCAATCCGGAAATGCAACGCCGCTGCCAGGAAGTGATCGACCAATGCTGGCAGCTCGGCAAGGACAATCCAATTCTCTCGATCCACGACGTCGGTGCGGGCGGATTGTCGAACGCACTGCCTGAGTTGGTGCATGGCGGTGGACGGGGTGCGCGCATCGAATTGCGCATGGTGCCCAGCGACGAGCCGGGCATGTCGCCGCTCGAAATCTGGTGCAACGAAGCGCAAGAGCGTTACGTGCTGGCAATTGCGGCCAACGCGATCGACAAGTTTGCGGCCATGTGCGAGCGCGAGCGCTGCCCGTATGCCGTGGTGGGCGAGGCGACCGGCGAAGAACCATTGAGTTTTATTGTGGGCGACGGCTTGTTCGATAACCTGCCCGTCAACATGCCGCTCGACGTGTTGCTCGGCAAACCGCCGAAGATG
>DKAR01000144.1 GCA_002450895.1 Proteobacteria bacterium UBA6921 | reverse complement strand
TTGCGAAACACCACGCCATAGCGTCGCAACAATGCGCGCGCGATTAGTTCGAGGCGATCCGGCCGTGCATCTCCGGGAGCACCGGAAAACAAATTCCACCGACCGGCGTCCTCAATATCCGGCACCGCTCCGCGCCGGCGTCGTCCATGCGCGGAACGGCGCTTGTCCTGCGGCACCAACAATGCGCGCAGTCCCGCGAAGCTGTCTGAGTTAATGCGGCCATTGGCCACCAACTCGGCGAGCGCCTCCTCCATTTGTGTCCGCAGCAAGCCAGTGCTGTGCAACAAGTCATCAAAGAACGACGCGCCCTGTTCTTCGAGCGCGCGTGCAACGAGTTGCGCGCGCGGCGACAACACTTCTTCAGTCGACGCCGATTTAATTGCCGCAGATCGCCAGGTTGCGAGCGCCTTGCGTGGCAAGAGTGCGATCGGCGTCGAACGAACGGGTCCACTGGCGCCGCTGGAAGATGGATGCAAGCGCGCCCATGCGGCGCGACCGGCGACGCAGAGCGCGTCCAGGTCATCGGTAACGTAGTCCGCAACGCGCGCGGCAAGAATGTCGCTTTCCCAGGCCGCTGCGGGCGCGTCGAAGCCTTCAAGTTGTTCCAGCACTGACATGAGCGCCTGCGGACCTTCGCCGCGCTGGTCCGGAGTCACGCGCTGCCAACGCAACAAGAAACGCATAAAGTCCTGCGCCGTGACGGGTTCGATCTCTGCGCGCAAGCGATTCAGTGTGTAGCGATGGATGCGCGCCAGCAGTCGGCGTTCGCACCATTCGGTCGTGCGTGCACCATCGGTGAACTTGCCGCGCATCACAAAGCCTTCCTGCTCGAGTGCAAGCAAGGCGATGTCGACGTCTTGCGTGCTCACTCGCAGCGCGTCCGCAAGCTGAAGTGCAGTCACCGGGCCCAACCCTTCGATGCGTCCGCGCACAATTTCGCGCAACGCGTCGGCGCGGTCCCACGTCTTCGCGGCATATTCCGCCGGCGCCGCAATCGCGGGCGCCCGACCGGCGCCGACATGAATGGCTGTCCACTGCGGAACGCGTTCCGCCGCGATGATCAATACCGGTTCGCCGTCAATGACCAACTCCGCCGCGCGCCCCTGTAGGATCAGGTGCGCGAGCCATCGTTGCCCTTCGGTGATACCGGCCAGTTCATTGGGTGTCATTCCGCCGAGCAACATCAGGGCGTCGTGCAATTCGTCAGCATTCGTGACACTCGGCCACGCCTCATCGCGCACACGCTGAATGGCGGCCTCGTCGAGACGCCCGAGATCGGCCGCTTCCTGCGGATCGATCCAGCGCCGCGATTGCACGGCACGCGTGCGGCGCTCCTCGAGCGGCGCGTCGTCCAGAAACGCATAGGGACGGGCGCTGAGAATTTCCTGTGCGAATGGCGAAGGTTCCAGCAGGTCGCGCGCAACGATGCTTACCGCCCCCTGTTCGATACCAGCGAGCAGCCGCTCCAGACCGTCGATATCCATGGCCTCAGTCAGACAGTCCTTGATGGTCTGGTTTACGAGCGGATGGTCGGGCACCTCGCGCTCGCCCTGGATGTTTTCAAAACACGCCAGCTGATCGGGAAACACGACCGCGACGAGATCTTCCGCATCCATGCGCTGCAACTGCGGCGGAATCTTTTTGCCACCACGAAAACGCAACACCGCTAATGCCGTGCTTGCGTTCCAGCGCCAGCGCACGGCGAACATAGGAGCGTCGAGCAGTGCCTGAATCAGGATATGGCGCACCGTGTTCGAATTGAGATAGCGCGCCGCTTCCTCAAGCGGAAAACTGTGCGTCGCCCCCAACGAGAGAATGATTGCGTCTTCGGTCGCGGCGGCTTGAAGTTCAAAGTTGAACTTGCGGCAGAAGCGCTTGCGCAATGCCAAACCCCACGCCCGGTTCAGGCGACTTCCAAACGGTGCGTGAATCACCATGTGCATGTCGCCCGCTTCATCAAAAAAACGCTCCAGCACGATCGTGGTTCGACTTGGCGTCGCACCGAGTGCGGCGTGACCGGCCGCAAGATATTCAGACAACTGCGTCGCGGCCGCGGGTGCGATTCCAATTTCACTCTCCAGCCATTCGCCGGGTTGTGCCTTCTTCACGACATCCTCGCGCAGGCGCGCGACGGCGTCCGACAATTCGTCAGTGCGCCCCGGCGCATCGCCAAACCAGAACGGAATGCTTGGCGGTTGTCCATGCGCGTCTTCGACGCGCAGCAGTGAACCTTCAACGCGAAGGATCCGGTACGACGTGTTACCCAGTTGGAAGATGTCCCCCGGCAGGCTTTCAATGGCGAAGTCTTCGTTGACGGTTCCGACGCGCAGTCCCTGCGGCTCCATGATCACGTCGTAGTCGCCATTGTCCGGAATCGTTCCGCCACACGTCACCGCCGTCAGTTTCGCCCCACGGCGCGCACGTAGCTTCTTGTTCACCGCGTCGCGGTGAATGTAGTGGCGATGGCGGCCACGGCGCGTCGTATAGCCTTCCGCCAACATGCGGATGACACGATCAAACTCTTCGCGACTGAGATCGCGGTACGTATAGGAGCGCCGCGTCAGTTCATACAACTCGACTTCATCGCACTCGCGGCAGGCCGCTTCCGCGACGATCTGCTGCGCGAGCACTTCAATCGGCTGCTGCGGAATGATCAGCTGATCCAACTCGCCGCGCCGCACGGCGTCAAGAATCGCAACACATTCGACGAGGTCATCGCGCGACAGAGGAAACAAACGTCCCTTCGGCGTGCCGTTCACTGCGTGGCCGGAACGACCGACGCGCTGCAGGAATGCAGCAATGGATCGCGGTGATCCCAGCTGGCAAACCAGCTCCACGTCGCCAATATCGATACCCAATTCCAATGAGGCCGTCGCGACCAGCGCGCGCAACTGACCTGACTTCAGGCGCTGCTCGGCGTTTAGTCGGTGTTCACGCGACAAGCTGCCGTGATGCGACGTCACGAATTGCTCGCCGATCCTTTCGGACAGCGCACGCGCGACGCGCTCGGCCGCACGGCGCTGGTTCACGAAAATCAATGTAGTTCGATGCTGCAATGTGAGTTCGGCGATGCGGTCGTACAGCTCACCCCACACTTCGCCCGACATCACCGCCTCGAGTGGCGCACGCGGCAGCTCCAACGCGAGATCGCGCTCGCGCACATGCCCAGCATCAACAATCGTGCACGGGGTCTCACCGGACAGGAAGCGCGCGACTTCTTCGATGGGTTTCTGCGTCGCAGAAAGGCCGATGCGTTGAACCGGTTTCCCGACCAACGCGACCAGACGCTCCAACGAAAGATTCAGGTGCGCTCCCCGCTTGCTGTTGGCCAGCGCATGAATTTCGTCAACGATCACGCTGCGCACGTTGCGCAGCATCCTTCGACCGCTGTCGCTGGTGAGCAACAAATAAAGAGACTCCGGCGTGGTGACCAGAATATGTGGCGGCTGGCGACGCATTTGTTCGCGTTCGGACTGCGGCGTGTCACCCGTGCGCACCATGGCGCGAATCGCGTCACCCGGCAGACCGCGCGCGTAGGCCGACTCCTGGATTCCCGCCAGCGGCAGTTCGAGATTCTTGTGGATGTCATTCGACAGCGCCTTCAATGGCGACACATACACAACATGGGTCTCATTGCTGAGTCGGCCCTCGGCCGCGAGACGAACCAGGTCATCGATCGCACACAAGAACGCCGCCAGCGTTTTGCCGGAGCCGGTCGGCGCGGCAATCAGTGTATTGGCTCCGCGCTTGATGGCCGGCCACGCCTCGAGCTGCGCCGGCGTCGGCGCCGGGAAAGCGCGCGCAAACCAGTCGGAAACGGCCGGATGGAATGTGTCAGGCTGCATGCGTCGAGCAACTCATCGATCGTCGATTCGGGCAAAAAAGTATAATCCTGTACGACAACGCTGGGACCCCAAGAATTCGCGATTTCTGGCCCCCGGGATGTGCCCACGACGTCGGGGGCCATGCCATACTCCTTCATTCGGAATTAAGTGGCATCGCCGATAACCCCAAATCATGAGCGAAATTGAGCCTTCCCCGGTTGCGGCCGCCACCGAGCCCCCGCTGTACGTCGATCTCGACGGTACGTTGACCCACAGCGACCTGTTGCTGGAGAGCCTGCTGGCGCTGATTCGCAATAATCCCCTCAGCGCCCTTCTGCTTCCCGACTGGTTGATGAAAGGGCGCGCATTCCTCAAGGCGGAAGTTGCCCGCCGAGTGCAAGTGGATGCCGCGCTGCTGCCCTACAACCGGCCGTTGCTCGAATATCTGCAGGCAGAACGCGCCCGCGGCCGCCGGATCGTTCTGGCAACTGCGAGCACCCGTGAGTATGCGCAGCGTGTGGCGAATCATCTGGGTCTGTTTGACGACGTCATTGCCAGCAACAAACACGAAAATCTCGCAGGCCCGGCAAAACTGCAGGCGATCGCAGAACACAATGGCGGTGCGCCGTTCGACTACGCCGGAAATGAAACCCGCGATGTTCCGATTTGGTCGCGAGCCCACGCCGCTGTGGTAGTGAACGCCAACGATCGAACGCTGGCGGCGGCCTCGCGCGTTGCCAAGATCCATCGCGTTTTCGACGCACCGGATATCGCGCTCGGCGACTATGCCAAGGCAATTCGCGCCCATCAGTGGCTCAAGAACCTGCTGCTCGCCGTTCCGCTGCTGACGGCACACCAGTGGGCGAATTCGGCCTCAATCGGCGCGCTGGTATTTGCGTTTCTGTCCTTCAGCCTGTGTGCTTCGGCGGTCTATTTGTTCAACGACCTGACGGATCTCCCTTCGGATCGGCAACACCCGCGCAAGCGTATGCGCCCCTTTGCCGCTGGCCGCGTTCCGCCCTTGCACGGACTGGTCATGATTCCACTTGCCTTGTTGAGCGCGTTTCTCTTTGCACTCCCGCTGCCGCGGGAATTTCTTTTGGCTCTGCTGGTGTATTTCGGGCTTTCCGCTGCCTATTCGCTGGGCCTCAAGAGAATTGCGCTGGTCGACGTGATTACACTGGCCACGCTCTATACGATTCGAATCATCGCGGGTGCGGCGGCGATTGACGTTCCGCTGTCCTTCTGGCTGCTGGCGTTTTCCGTATTCCTTTTCTTCAGTTTGGCGCTGCTTAAACGATGTACAGAGCTGGGGCCGCTACCCCAGGCCCATGTTGCGGCGGGGCGTGGCTACCAGGGCAGCGACGCCGCCTATTTGAGGATCATGGGGATCGCCGGCGGTTATATGGCAGTGCTCGTTTTTGCGCTGTTCATCAACAGCCCGGAGATCACGGAGCGTTACAATCAACCCCAGCTGCTATGGTTTTCCTGCCCCGCACTGCTGTACTGGATTACCCATCTGTGGATCAACGAGGGCCGGGGTAGAATGCACGACGATCCACTGATTTTCGCGCTCAAGGACATTCCGAGCCACGTTGTACTTTTGACGATGGTTGCGATCGTTTTCATCGCGCTTTAACTTCAGGGACGAATGGAACCAAGACTATGCGACGTGTTGTTGTAATCAATGCGAAAGGCGGATGTGGCAAGACCACGATCGCCACCAACATCGCGAGCTACTACGCGCTGAAGGGCTTCGGCACGGCGTTGTTTGACTACGACCCGCAGGGGTCCAGCATGAACTGGGTCCGGCAACGCGGCGGAAAGCCCCCACAAATTCACGGCGTCGCGGCACACCACGCACAGACCAGCGTGACGCGCACGTTTGCGCTGCGTGTTCCGCCTCACGTCAATCGCATTGTTCTGGACACACCGGCCGGATTGAAAGGAATTCGCCTGGGCGAAATCCTGAAAGACAACGATGTCGTCGTCATCCCCGTGGTGCCTTCCGCAATTGATCTGCACGCCACCGCTGAGTTCATGCGCGATTTGTTGCTGGTGATCAAGGCCCGCTCGCGCAACATGCGTATTGCCATTATCGCCAATCGCATGCGCGCGGCCGTTCCGTCACTCAGCGCGTTTGAAAACTTCATCGCGAGCCTGAGAATTCCCGTCATCGCACGGCTGCGCGATTCCGGCAATTACCTTTCCGCGGCGGAACGCGGCGTTGGCGTCCACGAATTGCCCCCCGAAGAATTCAACGATGTGCGGCTCGATCAGGCCACGCTTCGAACGATTGTTGACTGGATTGAATCCGAAAAAATCTTTCCCACCGTTCCCGTCACTCCCCCTTCGCCCCCACGCGCCGGACCGGCGTGAGCGGCGGCCGCCGCGTGCGGTCGTGCTCCACCATCCGGTAGTGAATGAAATCCTCGCGCTTGTCGAAGTGGTAAAACGGATTGCCGTCGTACTGTTCCTGCAACGTGGACGTCTTCTTCTCGGCGTAGTGGTGTCCGGGTAACAGAATCGTTTGCGGCGGAAGCTTGGTACGCAGATCCTTTAGCGTGTCGAACAACACGCTCGGATCACCGCCGCGCAAATCGCACCGGCCGCAGCCAAATACGAAAAGCGTATCTCCTGCGATTAATTGATCCCCAATGTGATAGCAGGCCGATCCCGGCGTATGACCGGGTGTGTGCAACACGTCGATGCGCGTTTGGCCCAGCGTGATGACATCGCCGCCGTGATGAAGCGTCGGAATGTCCTGGTAGTGTCCCCAGAATTTGGCTTCCGCCGAAAGCAGATGCACCTGGGCGTCATAGGCGGCGAGCACATCGTCGATGGCGTTGATGTGGTCGTTGTGGCTGTGGGTCAGCAGGATATCGGTAATTCTCAAACCCTTTTCCCGAACGGATTTCAGGATTTCCGCGGGTTCCCACGCCGGGTCGACGACCGCGACGCGGTCCGTCGCATGGTCGTGTATCAAATAGACAAAATTTTCCATCGGACCCAGCTCGAGCGCTTTGATCGAATATCCGATTTTGTTCTGATCCATTGGAATTTCCTCAATTTTCATGCCTACGCGCCGATGATGCTCCTAGGCCTAAGTTTAGGTTGAGTCGCCGTGTCGAGCGTAAAAGATACCCCAGAAAGCCTCCTGGAGATGCTGGTCGAATTTCGCGACTCGGTGGACGAGAATCGCGAAGTTGCGGCGACCGAGATTGCGCATTTAGACCATCACCCGAACGACGTCGACACCATTAATTCCCTGTTTCGCGCCCTGCACAACATCAAGGGCAACGCCAAAGTCTGCATGCTCGATCGGCTTTCCGATTTCGCGCATCACGTCGAGAACGTGATGTCCGATGTGCGCGAGGGGCGTCTTGAATACCAACCCCTTCTCGGCGTCGTCATGCTGCTGTCACTGGACGAACTGCGCCACTACAGCGAGATACTTTCCGCTGGCAGGGAATTGCCCGAAGCCACGATGGCGCAAATTGAAACTGATCTCGAATCGATTCGGTTCGCCAAAGGCCCGAACATCGCCCTGCGAGCCCAACGTGTGATCGAACACTATACCGGACACGGCGCCGTGGTTACCGAATCTCATCCCGCGCCCGCACCCGCAAGCCCAACAGTGAACCGTGAAGCAGACCTTGAGATGTTCCGGGATCTCGCAAAACGAATGGATGCGCGCTTCGTCTACTGGAACGGCCGTATCGACCGCACGCTGCCTTTGCTGATGCAGCTCAATGCCGCGGCATCCAAGCCGGTGGATGCACAACAGCTCGAAGCGGCGTTGTACATGCATGACATCGGCAACGCGTTTCTTCCGGAAGCGGTACTGTTGAAGGAAGATCGCTTTACAGAACAAGAGTGGGAGACGATCAAGCAGCATCCAAACATTGCCGCCACGCTGCTTCGTCGCATGAGCGGCTGGGAAGAAGCGGCGACGATCATTTCCCAACATCATGTCTGGGCGGACGGCTCCAACGGATACCCTGCTATAGTCCCGGCGAACCAAATCCACGAAGGCGCCAAGATGCTGGCCATCGTCGACTGTTTTGAATCGATGACGCACCCGCGCCCCGACCGCCAGTTTCGCCGCTCTGTGCTGCATGCGATTACGGAAATCAACAAATCGTCGGGAACCCAGTTCAGCGCTGAACTGGTTAACGTCTTCAAGTCTGTTATTCGCCAATTCGTCGCCAAACAGGCGTGATCGTCAGTTGGCGTCGGTCTTTGTTGACCCACAGCGCGTGCATCGATACAGCGTGACGAGCTTCCCCTGCTTTACGTCGAATTGTTTTTCCTGCACCACTTCCCACTTGTGAAACCCGTCGCGACACAGCGACTTGCCCTTGTGCTTTTCTCCGGCGGTCGGCTTTTTGAACGGAATCACTTCACCCATACACTACTGGCTCCCGAGTTGCGAATCGCGCGCCGGTTTGCGGCGCTGCAGGGCACACATATAAAACCCGTCCGTACCGTGGACATGGGGATATAGCGTCAGGCCAATCGACTCCGGCAAAAGTTCCCCTTTCAGCGACGGCGGCAGGGCTTCTGCCGTTACCGGCTCAAAATCCGCGTGGCTGGCCAGGAACTCTCGCACGATGGCGTCGTTTTCCTGATTCAAAATGCTGCAGGTCGCATAGACCAGACGGCCACCCGGTTTCACAAGCTCGGCCGCCGCGGCCAGGATATCCCGCTGCGCAGTCGTGAGCGCCGCGAAATCGATCGTTTTCCATTTGAGATCCGGGTTGCGCCGCAGCGTGCCCAAACCGGAACACGGCGCATCGACAAGCACGCGATCGATGGTCCCGCGCAATCGCTTGATGTGCGGGTCGCGCTCCGTCTTGACCCACTGAGTGCGGACATTGTCCAGCCCTGACCGCCGCAAGCGCGGCTTCAATCCGCTCAATCGGCGCGAATTGACGTCAAACGCGTACAGCGTGCCCTTGCCCTGCATCAGCATGCCGAGATGAAGCGTTTTGCCGCCCCCTCCCGCGCAAAAATCCACGATGCGCTCTCCCGGTTTGGGATCAACAACCATGGAGATCAGCTGACTGCCCTCATCCTGAATCTCGAACGCGCCTCGCTGGAAGGCATCGGTAGAAAACAGCGGACGGCGATCATGGCGCCGCAAACCCCAGGGCGACAACGGCGTCGGAACGGTGTCAAAGCCATTCGCTCGCAATTCATCGCGCAATGCGTCGCGGCTGATACGCATCGAATTAACGCGCAAGTCGACCGGGGCTGGCGCATTCATCGCCTGGGCGACTCGAAATGCCTCATCCGCGCCGAGCTGTTCGGTCAGCCGCGACCAGAGCGCGTCGGGCAAATTCGCGCGCACTGCGATTGGCAGTTCCGGAGTCCGGCTCTGGATTTGCTCGGCGGTTTCACGCGCTGACGGACTGCGATCCAGTCCCGCCACGGTGTCGACATCAAGCCTTTGAATGCGTAGCAGATATGCCAAAACAATGGCCTGAGAATCGCCTGAATCCGCCCAGTATTCCAGCTCGCGACGCCGACGCAGACACGCGTAAACCGCTTCGGCGACATGGCCTCGATCGCGCGCGCCCATTTCACGATGCGCGCGAAAGTAACGCTCCATTTGCTTGTCCGCCGGGGCATGCCCGTTCAAAATAGCGCCCAACAACTCGACGGCGCGGTTGAAGTGGGCAGCGCGGAATTTAGTGTCCATGGCCATGGCGCGACATCGTAGTTGAATCCGAGTCGTTTTGAGAACGCGTTGTGAGGATTACATGATTTTTTTTCGGGGCACATTCATCGCAGCGCTGTTGTTGACTCTGGGAATGCCACCCGTTTTTGCGGCCCAGCTGGGCGATCCGGCCGCCGGCCAGCGAAAATCCGTCGAATGCCAGCAATGCCATGGTGCCAAGGGCATCAGCCTCGACCCCACGATCCCAAAACTCGCGGGGCAGTATCGCGAGTACATCGCCAAACAAATTTCCGAATTCCAGATGGAAACGCGCCGCGACGACCGCATGAGCGCGGCAGCGACCAAGATCACCAAGACCAAAGACCTGCTCGATATCGCCGCGTACTTCGCGGCTCTGCCGGAAATGAAGGGAAAGTCGACCAAGTCTGCTAACCTTTCGTTGGGACGCACCATCTATGAAAACGGCCTGCCCCAGCGCGGCGTCGACCCGTGCACCATCTGTCATGGTGAAGCAGGAAAAGGAAACGCGGTACAGAATCCGTCGTTCCCGAAAATTGGCGGGCAACACAAGGAATATCTGCTCAAGCAAATGAACGAATTTCGCGCCCACAAGCGCAATACCGATCCTACGGGCATCATGAGCAACATCGGACGAGCGCTCACCGCGCAGGAACTCGATGCCGTTGTCGAATATGTTTCTACGCTCTAGACGCTTTTCATTTTTGTTACTGGGATGCGTCGCGTGCAGCCCAAACGTCAGCGGCGTTGATCCGTCCAATGCGACCCAAGTCGCGCGTGGCGCGGCGGTCTATTCGCAACTGTGCGCGGCCTGTCACGGCGCAAATTTGGAAGGCCAACCGGATTGGCGTATTCGCAAAACCAACGGCCGGCTTCCAGCGCCGCCGCACGATGCGAGTGGGCACACCTGGCATCACCCCACATCAATGCTGGTCGAAATTGTGCGCGATGGCATGGTGCCGCCAAACGCGCCGGATGGATACGAGAGCGACATGCCCGCATTTGGAAAGACGCTCTCATCGGACGATATCGTGGCCGTCCTCTCGTTTATCCAAAGTAAGTGGACGGATGACGTTCGCGCCTTTCGCAGAGAAAACAAACTCGACATCGACTAGCATGGCTCAAATCACGATCACCCCTCGCGTCGCAATCGACGATGCCGACATTGAATTTCAGTTCATTCGTGCTTCAGGTCCCGGCGGCCAGAACGTCAACAAAGTTGCGACTGCAGCTCAACTGCGCTTCAACGCATTTACATTGCCCGGCGACGTCTATCATCGCTTGCGAACACTCGCCGGCCGCCGATTGACCGACGAAGGCGTTCTGGTCATTGACGCCCGCCAACACCGCACGCAAGAACGCAACCGCGCCGATGCAATGGAACGCCTTCTCGACCTCCTGCGCCGCGCGTGCGAGAAACCGAAGCCCAGAGTCAAAACAAAACCAACGCGCGCCTCGCGCGAGCGGCGGTTGGAATCCAAGCGCAAAGCGAGCGGGAAGAAGCGTACGCGCGGGAGAGTGGGACTTTACGATTAGGTAACGGGCGAAATCGACCCAAAGCTGACAGCCCCGC
>DKAR01000025.1 GCA_002450895.1 Proteobacteria bacterium UBA6921 | reverse complement strand
CGGCACAGGCGGGGACGCCTTTTAATTTTCGTGAGCGATTGCTATGGCGTCGCAATCCGATCTGCGTAGGCAATTGCGCGCCACGCGACGAGCGCTTTCCGATGCAGAAAGACTCGCGTCGTCCAATCGAATTTGTGATCACCTGTATCATTCCGCAATTCTGCGCGGGTCGCGGCGTATCGCCGCGTATTTGCCCATGCATGGCGAAGTGGATTTGCGCCCATTTATTTCGAGGGCAGAAGATTCAGTGCATCGGCTTTACCTTCCCGCGATCCTGGCGCCTTTTCAGAATCAGCTCCGGTTCGCGCCGTTTGATGCGAAGCGCCCGTTGGTCCGCAACCGACTCGGAATTCCCGAGCCCGCNNCCGCCGTAAATCGACACGAGCTGCTGCAGGCAAAAAGTCTGGATGTCGTGTTGATGCCGCTGGTCGGTTTTGATGCGGCCGGGACTCGCATCGGCATGGGAGGAGGATTTTACGACCGGACGTTCGCGTTCAGGTTACACCGCAACTATTGGCGCAAACCGTTGCTGATCGGCGTGGCGTACGATTTCCAGCGTGTTTCAGGAATTGAGCGCCAACGCTGGGATGTGCCGATGGATCACGTTGTCACCGAGAGCGGGTGGCTGTTTTAGGTGTGGCAGCCAGGCGCTCATCGTGGCCCGGTTCGGGTGTCGTCCGCGAGAAGTGGCGCCGGAGTGTTGGCCAGGGTTCCCGCCGGCCACGGCAAGCGAAAATCCATCGACAATGACGTAATGATCAATCCCAGACTGACGAACACGATGATCAGCAACAGGGGGTCAGGTCGTTTGCGGCGCATAGGGGCGGAGTGGCCTTAAGAATCAATCTTTTCTGTCAACTACGCTAGATCGCCGTCATTAACATCTGCTTAACGCAGCGCCCTGACCCGGTCGTTACGCCGGGGCCTCTGCTGAGCGCGGTTGGGAATTGGTGTATGCTATGCCGCACGCGTAGAAACGCATGGAGCGGAGTCGAGCAATGATCAACAACATCACCCTGTTCAACGGTTTGCCGGAAGCTGACCTCAACGCAATTGCCAGTCACGCGGTCACTCGCAGTTATGCAAAAAACACTGTGATAATCAATGAAGGCGATGAGTCGGATTCTCTTTTTCTGATCAACACCGGTCGGGTAAAGGTTTACTTGGCTGACGAAGAGGGAAAGGAAGTCATCATCAA
The DNA here is from genome assembly GCA_002450895.1 of Proteobacteria bacterium UBA6921. Lineage (GTDB taxonomy): Bacteria > Pseudomonadota > Gammaproteobacteria > SG8-11 > SG8-11 > UBA6921. Next base: position 5,510 of record DKAR01000025.1, on the reverse strand, counting down.
TACGCTCGGGCCAGGCGATTATTTTGGTGAACTCGCGCTGATCGACGAAGCGCCGCGCTCGGCGTCGGTGATGACGATCGAGGACGCGAAGCTCTCCATCGTTTCGAAGCGAGATTTCGAAGGCTGCCTTGCCCGTTACCCCGAAATCGCTTTGCGTGTGATTAAGGGCTTGACCAAGCGTCTTCGCCATTTGACCGAAAACGTAAAGAGCCTCGCGCTGATGGACGTTTACGGGCGTGTCGCCCGCACCCTGTTGAGCATGGCCGTGGAAGAAAACGGCAAGATGGTCGTGCAGCAGCGCCTTACGCAGCGGGATATCGCCGCGATGATCGGTGCGTCACGTGAGATGGTCAGCCGGATTTTGAAAGATTTGACGGTGGGCGGTTACATCTCTGTGGACAAGAAGAGCATCACCATCAACGAGAAACTGCCACACGCCTGGTAACGGCGGGATGGTGCCGGGGAGAGGAATCGAACCTCCGACCNNGCTCTACCGACTGAGCTACCCCGGCGCAACGCCAAAATTCTGGGAAAAACAGGACCTGCAGAGGGCGCAAAAGAAGGGAGCGATACTAAAAGAGTTGGTTTGGGCCCGTCAAGGATTGATGCCGATTCGGGCCACAATACCGCGCTTTGAAGGGTTAGCTTTTCTCGCTGTTTGACCGCAGCTTTACGATGACTTCCACCGCCTCGATTGAGGCGTTTTCTGGCGCTTTGGGCAATTCCGCGATTTTAAGTTCCGAAATCGCAATGTCCGTCAATTCGCCGGTTTCAACCTGGTAAAAATGGTGGTGCGGCTCGACGTTGGAGTCGTAGAAAATCTTCTCCGGATCCACGATGACTTCGCGAATGAGGCCTTTTTTCGCGAACAGCCCTAGTGTGTTGTAGATCGTTGCTTTCGATGCAACGGCCTTGTCGTGATTCACCCGACGCATCACTTGTTCCGCGGAGAGGTGTTGTGGTTTGTCCAGCAGAACTGACGCGATTTCCACGCGTTGCTGGGTCGGTGAAATTCCCGCATCGATCAGTTTTCGCACGACATCTTTCATGGCCAGTCCCGTCCAAATTCTTTGTGTATGGATCAAGTATAAGCTCGTAAGAAAGCGCCGGAAAAGCAGGGCCAGATACTAATTAGGTCCCAAGGCACGACTCTTTAGCGGCCGCTTCAGGCAGGAGATTAGTCGTTGGCAGTGTGGGATATTTTGAGGCCCACTCGCCCACACTTTTTCCCTGCCAATGCTGTGGCGGCCAGGACGCTGTCTTTCAAAGGGCGGCCGCGCACCATCGCATCGATCAGCCCGGCATTAAACGTATCTCCTGCGCCTACCGTATCAATCACTTCCGTCGGTTGGTGTGCCGCGACGGAAAACACGGGATGATCAGGTGCGAAGCCGGCCGCCCCTTCGGCACCCCAGGTGCAGGTTGCAATTTTGGACGGATGCGAAGATTTCACGGTTTCCAGGAATGTGACCGGGTTTCCAAAACCGCGTTTCTCGGCGTAGGTCTGTGAAAACATCAGAACATCACAATAACTGAACAGTTCCTCGATACCGTCCCGCGCCTGCTCAATTTCCAGGGACATCCGTTTTTCATCACCTACACGTGCCCGCGCCTCACGAAGCATGTGGGCAAGCGCGTGGCAATTCCTGCCTTCGAAATGAATCCATTCAAATGGCTGCAGATCGACGGCGGCGAAATCTTCGAACGAGAATTCCGGCAGGTCGCGATAGTGCACGATGGTGCGTGTCATCGACTCTGCGGATTGGAGAATCACGGACGTTGGCGCGCGACACGCGTCATATCGTCGAACGTTTTTAGTGTCGACATGAAAAGTTCGCAGGTCTTCGACAATGATTGTTGAGGAGATGTCATCCGCGAGAGCTCCCGCCCAGCTCGTTTGATGGCCCAGCTGCGCCAGAACCACCAACGTGTTCGTCGCATTGCCGCCCCGGCAGGTGCGCATGCTGTGCGCACGGCACTTCTCGTTTTCCACCGGATAGGCGTCGACATAAAGAACCATGTCGACGGTTGCAATCCCGACACCAAGAACTGCAGCCATTACTTGTTCTTTGCAACGGGCCGCATTCTGCCGAGCGGAATGACGAGTCCGACCAGATCGAGCAACAGCCAACCAACAACCATCACTATAAAATAGCCGATGCTGACCTTTTCATAGGCCACGTAACCGAACAACATGAGGTCCCAGGTGTAGAAGAACCAGAGCACCACGACAAGCGCGGGGTACATGCAGGATCGTCCCCCGCAACCGCTGCAGTAGACGTCGATCCATTTTTCGGCCAGGTATTTTTGCTTGAGCGTTACGGTGCGCTGCTTACAATGTGGGCACTCGAACATCATTTGCGGTTTCCCCCGCGAGTGTAATTGTGGAACGGTCGCCGTCTTATTATGATGTGACGCTGCAACTAGGAGGGCGAGTCAATGAGGCGAATCCTAGCCTTGCTGGTGGTTGCATCGGCGGTACTTGCCGGTTGCGACAAGAATACCGACCTGATGAGTGAAGCTCAACGTGGCGACGTCGCCGCGATGCAAAAGCTCATTTCTGCAGGTGCCAAGGTCGATGAACGAAACCGTTACGGCTGGACGGCGCTGATGCACGCGGCCCGTAGTGGACAACTCGAGGCGGTTCGCGCCCTTCTCGACGCAGGCGCCAGCGTTGAATTGAGGGATGAATCCGGCGCGACTCCGCTGATCCGGGCGGCGAGCAAGGGTCATGCGGCAATTGTCACTTTGCTGCTCCAGCGTGGTTCAGCACCCAACACGGTTGATGCCAACGGGTGGACGGCATTGATGTGGGCCGTAAATCGCGAACACTTGGATGTTGTGAAGGCATTGATCTCAGGAGGGGCGGACGTCAATATTCGCGCAGATGGACGCACAGCGATGCAAGTGGCCAAGATGCAGGGTAGCAATGAAATACTTCAACTCCTTCAGAACGCCGGTGGGAAATTCTAGACGATGATTCGTTTATCGCGCTCTATCGCAGTGTGGTCGACGGCAGGTCTGCTGCTGGCTACTGCGGTTCTGATGTCATGCGCGGCGCCGCAAGAGCAGCCAAAGCCGCGTCCGAATTCACGGGCGGCCCTGTACCAGGTGGAAAGCGGAATTGGACAGGGGGGCAAGCGGTTTAAGGATAACCGCTTTTTTGCAGACCACGTCGAAACGGAGTCCCTGATTTCGGACGGATTGCACGATCCGGAAAATCCTGCGATCAAGTCGCTGCAGGAACCCAAGGAATCCCTGTCCAAATTTCCCCAGGATCGACGCGGCGGAGTAAATTGGGTTGCAGCGATCAATGAGGGTTTGATCAACCCTCGCGAAACCGTGTCCGGCAGCGAAGGAATGCTTTTTATGGACATGGACATCATTTTTACAGACACAGGATCGATGCCATGGGTACGGTTTCCGCATTTGGCGCATACGCGCTGGCTGGACTGTAGCAACTGTCACCCCAAGATTTTTATCCCTCGTAAAGGCGCAAACAATCCATCGATGGACGGCATCTTGGCGGGTGAGCACTGTGGCCGATGCCATGACAAAGTCGCGTTCGCACTCTGGATTTGCGAGCGCTGTCATTCGGTTCCCCACGAAAAATCTCCAAAGAAGTGGTGGTAGCCCCGTGCGGTATACGGCAAGCTCGGCGATCGCACTGGTTTTATTTTTTTCCGCAGCCTCGTGCCAGAATCCGGCGGCCCGTCTGTTAGAGGAATCCACTCCGCAGTCAGTTAACACTTCGAGCGCGGGAACGGCGCCAGAATCGCCTCAGCCGCCCAAGCTTATCCCGGATCCGCCGCGGAAGGACCTGAGCGTCGTTAATATCAAGCCCATTGAAACTCTGCATGACGACGGTACGCATGATGCCAGCAATGATGCGATGGCTGTTTTGCAGGACCCAACGGTGGCCATGCAAGAATTTCCAGTCGATCGCCGCTTGCAAATCAATTGGGTAAAAACCCTGGATCAGGGTTTGATCGCACCGCGCGCGAGCCTGGACGGAAAGGGCGAAATGCTGGTTATGGACATGGATATCCTGTTTACCAACACGAAGGACATGCCCTACGTCCGATTCCCGCATTTGCAGCACACGAAATGGCTCGATTGCAGCAACTGCCATCCCCGAATTTTCATCCCGCGCCGCGGCGCAAATCCGGTGTCGATGAACAAAGTATTGCGCGGCGAGTTTTGCGGTGTCTGCCACGACAAGGTGGCATTTTCGCTTTTTGTATGCGAGCGCTGCCATAGCGTTCCACACGAACGATCAGGCAAGTGGTGGTGACGTTGCTTTTACTTTGCGGCAGGTGTTGGGGAATCCGGCGAGCTATTTGTTGATTGCGGCTCTACGGTTTGCGGCAGTGGTTGGGATTCCGTCGCTGGTACGGCGGCCTGAATAATCAGTTGAACAATCTCATTGGTGCTGTTTTCCTGCGCGACCTGTAACGCTGTTTCGCCTGCTTCATTTTTGACGTCGATGCGCGCGCCATTCTTCAACAACAGTTTGACGGTATCCAGGCGATCGAATTTTGCAGCCGCCATCAGTGCAGTGCGGCCGTGCAGTCCAATAACGTTCACGTCGAGTCCCGCTTCAATCATGTCCTGAACTATTTCGGTGTGGCCCATTCCTGACGCGATCAGCATCCCTTCATTAAGATCGTCGGCCGGAATCGCTTCTTTATGTTTCAAGAGAGCTCCGACAGCATCCCGATAGCCAAAGAACACCGCGTTCAGCAAGGCAGATCCGCCGTCCCGGTCTTTTAGGCCCGCGTCGGCGCCACGTGCCAGGAGAATTCGCACGACATCGCCGTGTCCGGCAGTCGCGGCAGTAATGAGCGCTGAAGCGCCGACGTTATCTTGCAGATTGACGTCTGCACCCAGATCGACGAGTGCTTCGACGGTAGGGGCATATCCTCCGGACGCCGCGAGAATGAGAGGCGTTTTTCCGTCCTTGGTGCGTTCATTGACATCCATCCCCTCAGCCGCATATTTCCAGATGCCCTGTGTATCGCCAAAGCGGGCGGCCTGCATCAGCATCGAGTAGTTCTCTCCGCCGCAGGCGCAAAGAACGAGGGAAGCAACAAAGGCGAGCGTGAGAGTGCGGAAAGAAGTCACTGCCGGTTCGAGCGTCAGGACTAACGCTTCATCGAGTCAAAGAACTCGGCGTTGGTCTTGGTCGCGCGAATCTTGTCGATCAGGAATTCCATCGCCCCGGTTTCTTCCATCGGGTTAAGAAGCTTGCGAAGGATCCACATCTTTTGCAGCTCGTCCGGACTGGTGAGCAATTCTTCCTTACGGGTACCGCTGCGGTTGATGTTGATTGCCGGGTAGACGCGCTTTTCCGAGATCTTGCGATCCAGGTGAATTTCCATGTTGCCGGTGCCCTTGAACTCTTCGTAAATGACTTCGTCCATGCGAGAGCCGGTGTCGATCAGCGCGGTCGCAATGATTGTCAGTGAGCCGCCTTCCTCGATATTTCGAGCGGCGCCGAAGAAGCGCTT
>DKAR01000099.1 GCA_002450895.1 Proteobacteria bacterium UBA6921 | reverse complement strand
CCGTTGCCGTCGTCGTCGATGCCGTTGCCGGCGATCTCGCGCGCGTTGTTCCAAATATTGGTGACCAGATCCGGGTGGGTGTACTGCACGCCGGTGTCGACGATCGCGACGATGATGTCGGTGCCGGTCTGGATGTCCCAGGCTTCGGGAGCGTCGATATCCGCGTCGGCCACACTGCCGGCGGCGGCGCCCGTGTTGTTCAAGCCATAGAGCGCGCCGAATTGCGGATCGTTGGGCGTCTGCGCGGCGGTCAGAATGTAATTCGGTTCGGCGAATGCGACGTTGGGATTGCTGCGCAGCAGCAGCAAGGTTTGCGACAACGATGCGCCCGAGGTGATCGATGCGGCCGAAAGACCCGGTACGATGCTGAAGCTGGCGGTCTGGTTGCATCCGGCGGATTTCAAAGCGCGCAGCCGGGTCGCGGTGCTGGTTCCGGCTTTGAATTGAACAAGGATGCCCTCGCCAACGGTGTTTGCGGGCGGAGCGATGTCGACTTGTGCGGATACGTGAACTGAGAAGGCGAGCGCTGCCAGTAACAGCGTGCACGCGCGAATGAGCCGATATGCCATTCGACTAGGCCCTCTTGTTGGACCGAAATCCAAAGGTGACGGGAGGGTGCCGGCGTTCATTCTGAAACGGGGGAGTTTGTGGCGCCGGACTTTTTCGGCGCTCAACGACACGACCGGATGAAAGGCTTTCATCCGAACTTTGCTGCGCATCCTCGTGACGCACGTCCCTACTACGTTCCGTGTGATCCAAAGCCCCACCTCGTTCCCGTAAATCGTCCGTGTTCCGCTCGCGTGCTTTTTTAAATTTTTAAGGAACGCAGCGCACGCAGCGTGGCGGCTATTTAATCCCATCAAATAGTGCGATTCAAGCGCGGGGTCAGCGAGGTAACGGCTTGAGCGCGCGAACCGCATTGAAATCGGCCCTTTCGCGGTAGATCCCATACCGCAAATGGTGTTCTTGGGCGACAATGGCAACCCGAGTGGCGGCGGAACGATGACACCCGGGGGCTGTGGAACCTTCCGCCCATGCGGGCCTCTCACTTCGTCACCGGGTCGAGATGATCAAAAACCGGTGACCTCAATGAATTTCATTCAGGAGACAAAGACGTGGAATTGAAATTAGTACGCGGTCCTGTCGGTGATATCGCCGCCCCGGACCAGAAAGGGCGCGTGGCCTGCAAGGTCGGTCCCCAACGTGTGGAGTTGCACCGTGAACTGTCCAGTGGCGCCAAGACGGGCGAAGAGATTCTGGTGGGCGGGGAGCTGCGCGGCGAAGTGGTGCATGTTCTGGCGCTGAAGAACTTCACGCGCGACAAGGTCTTCAAGGTCGATTTTACATTTCATATTTTGCTGGCAGGCCTGGGCGGGTTTCTGGTGCTGTTCGGTTTGTTCTTCAATGCCGGTATTTTCACCAGCGGTCTTTCCTACGGTGACGTGGTTTCCGTCGTGCTCGAAGCGGTCGGAGCGGCAATTCTCGTCGTCACCCTTCGTGGAATCCTGCGCATTAACAAGCTGTCGGGCTGGGTGGAGCATGTCGATGCCTGACCATTCGAGGCCGATACGCCGGTTTTTGATTTAGGTCTGGAGTTCGTATCTAATCAAATGCCGGTTACGGCGACCCTCCGAGTCGCCAAGATCATGGAACAAAGCGACGAATGTCTATCGCATTGCGCAAATTCATGCGGCGGCTGCTTGCGATGTATGCAGCGATTGCGATCAGTTTCATCGGGCTGAACAGCGCGCATATTCACCTTTCCGGGTTCCATGGCACCGGTGAGCGTCATTTTCACGATGCGGAGTTTCATGCCGCACATTCGGCGAATCACCACGACAACATCGATGGCGACACAGAGCACCTTACGGATGCGTCCTTTGTCGACGTGGATCCGATTGGCAATCTTGTTCACGGTATAGACCCATCCGCCCATTGGGTGCTGGCGCTCGTTGTCGTGTTGTTGATTGTTCCGCCAATGTCGGTCATCCCCGGCGGAAATTTCAGAGAGATCGTCGTTCGAATCAGCAGTCCACCGCGTGCGCGTCCTGGCGCGCGCGGTCCGCCCTAGTCGCCATCCTTCATTGCATTGTCAGAGCACCGGCCCCGTTTCGGGACCGGCCGCTCGATTGAATTCGTTTTTTCCGTTTTTTGGAGGCGCACCAGTGAAAGTTCTCACGATCATTGTCCATACCAACGTGCAACAGGATTTGACCCACCTGTTGCGCAGCATCAAGGAAGTTTCCGGATTCACGCTCAGTCATGTTGAAGGGCACGGCATCGAGGCCGAACGCGACTCATTTCTGGCGGCACGTGACAAGGTCGTCGGCGTCGTGCCACGCGTTCGCACCGACATTTTGCTCGAAGACGCCCATGTCGATCCGGTACTGAAACGGCTGTGCAGCACGGACCAGTGCATCGCCGGACAGGGCATTTACTGGGTGACCTCCGTGGAGAAGGGAGGGCATCTCAAGTGATGCAATCCTTGTCCTTGCGGCGAAACTTTTTCCTGCTTGCATTGGCGATGCTCGCGTTCGCGCTGTTATCCGGCGGCGCGTTTGCCCACGGCATGTCGGAGGAAGAAAAGCGGATCATTCTCGAAGGCGGCAACCTGCGCTACCTGTGGATCGGCATGACGCACATGTTGTCGGGTTACGATCATCTCGCGTTCGTGTTCGGGATCATTTTCTTCCTGACCACGCTGCGCGATATTGCCAAGTACGTTACCGCGTTCACGGTCGGTCACAGCATCACGCTGATCTTCGCCACGTTCAACGCGATCCAGCTCAATTATTTTCTGATCGATGCCGTGATCGGATTGAGCGTCAGCTACGTCGCGTTCGCGAATCTCGACGGCTTCCGCAAACACCTCAACGTGAATCCGCCGAACATGATGGTGATGATTGTCATCCTCGGCCTGGTTCACGGCTTCGGGTTGTCAACGCGACTGCAGGAGCTCCCGCTGAGCGAGGACCACCTGTTGATGAACATCATTGCGTTCAACGTCGGCATCGAGCTCGGACAGATCACTGCCCTGGCCGCGATGCTGTTGCTGATCGCCGCCTGGCGCAAGAGCCACATCTTTCAGACCTTCAGCCTGGTGGTGAACTACACGTTGATACTGGCGGGCGCGTTCCTCTTCCTGATGCAGATGCATGGCTACGAGCACACGGCCAATGCGGAGTTGGTGAGCGCTGCCGCGGCGTCTCCGGGTCCGGCGCCGGGTGTCGAAGCGTCTCAAGCGCAGGCCCTGGCGAGCGTGGATTGGAAAGACACGATTCCGATCACGATCCCGGCGCGCGGCGAACTGGAATACAAGGTGCGCCTGACGCAAGGCACGACATTCGAGTACGCGTGGGACATCCCCGATACGGCGCTGTATTTCGATTTTCACGCCGATCCGGACGGCGGCGGAACGTTCCAGAGTTTTGGTAAGGGCACGGAAAAGCACTCGAGTGGCGTGCTCACTGCACCTTTCAGCGGAAAGTTTGGATGGTACTGGAAGAACACGACCCGCGATCCCGTGACGATCACGCTCAAGATCAAAGGCGGCTACACGTTGATCAACCCCGCCGCTGAATCAGGACACGACAGTCTTTTGTGAAAACTTCAACCAACTTTTGAAAAACCTCAAGGAGCTAATTATGCGTAATTCGATGAAAGCAGTGATGTTGGGATTGGCGATTTGCACGGCGTCGTTCCAGGTATCGGCACACGGTCCGGGAGATTCCCACGAGCCGGTGACGCAGCAAGAGGCCGAAACGCTGGCGACGTCGGCGGTTTCCCAGCTCATCGCGGCGGGAAAAATCGATTCAAGCTGGAAGACCATTCGCGTCGCGAATGCGAAACAGAAGGATTTCAACGGATCGATGGAATGGGTCGTGACCTTCAGGAATGAAAGCGTGAGCGATGCCGCGAAACAGACGCTCTACGTGTTCCTGACACTCACCGGTGAAATCGTCGGAGCGAACTACACTGGACAGTAGCTCGCCAACTCCGAGAGCCAACTGATGTGACGACCGAACGAATTCCCGTCGGTATCACCAGCGCGCTGGGTGCCGCCGCGCTGTTTGGAGCGAGCACGCCGCTGGCCAAAATGTTGGTCGGCGACGTGCCCCCCGTCCTGCTTGCCGGGTTGCTGTATCTCGGATCCGGTGTCGGTCTGTTTGTTTGGCTCCTGCTGCAGCGCAGTGTCCGAAACGGTGGCGAGCGCGAATCCGCGTTCACGCGCCGTGACCTGCCCTGGCTGGGTGGTGCGGTGCTGGCCGGCGGCGTGCTCGGCCCGCTGTTTCTGATGTGGGGCCTCGCGCACGTGCCCGCGGCCAGCGCATCGCTGTTGCTCAATCTCGAAGGTGTATTCACCGCGCTGCTCGCGTGGTTTGTTTTCAAGGAGAACTTCGACCGGCGCATTGCGCTGGGAATGTTGGCGATTGTCATCGCCGGTGTGCTGTTGTCGTGGCCGATGCAAGGCGGCAGCGAAGTTTCCCTGTGGGCGCTGGCGATCGTCGCCGCGTGCTTCGCGTGGGGTATCGACAACAACCTGACCCGCAAGATTTCCGCGGGTGATCCAGTGCAGATCGCCGCGATCAAGGGACTCGTCGCCGGTATCACCAATACCGGCATCGCGCTGGCGCTCGGCAATTCTTTGCCCGGCGCCGAACTTCTCGCCGCCGCCGGTGGCGTCGGACTGTTCGGGTACGGTGTGAGTCTGGTGTTGTTCGTCATCGCATTGCGGCATCTCGGCAGCGCGCGCACGGGCGCCTACTTCTCGACTGCGCCGTTCGTCGGCGCACTGTTATCGTTGTGGCTGCTGGGCGAAGTGCCGCACGCGCTGTTCTGGATCGCGGCTGCGTTAATGGCCTTTGGCGTGTGGCTGCACCTCACCGAGCACCACGTACACCTGCACCAGCATGAACGCCTCGCGCACACGCACCGCCATGTCCACGACGAACATCACCAGCACAAACATGATTTTCCATGGGACGGCAAAGAACCGCACACGCATTACCACGAACACGAACCGTTGAAACACAGCCATCCACACTATCCGGACATTCATCATCGGCATGAGCATTGAGCCTCTTGAAAGCCCGCAGATTGCGGTTGAACGACAATCCGCTATCATGACCGGCGCTCCGGAATTTGCATGTGTGAACCGCCGAAAACTCCATTCTTCCGGCAACACATCGCGCGGCGGATTTTGCAATGCGCTACCACGAGCGAATTCATTTTCAACCCACGTAAAGGAGAAACTGATGTCACGTTTCGCAAGCAGTGTGCTTCTTGGATTGGCCCTCACCGCTGCACCGGTGTATGCGGCGGAGCATGAGAGCGGTGGACATACGCATCAACAGATGACTCAGGCGGCTGCCAGCGACGCCGCGACGAAGAAGCGCGACGATCTGGTGAAGGCGGGCAAGCTTGAAAACAGCTGGGGCAGCGTGGCGGTAAAATCGGTGGAACAGAAAACGTTCTCGAAAGGGCCGGAGTGGCTCGTGACGTTTCAAAACGACGCGGCAAAAGACCCGGCCAAGCGCACGCTGTACATGTTCTATGACATGAACGGGCATTTCCTCGCGGCGAATTTTACCGGGAACTGAGCTTATTGGACCTTATGCCCCTTCCCCCTCGCAGGGGGAAGGCCGGGATGGGGGTTGATGACAACACTTGCCATCTACCGCAATTATTCCACCCCCACCCTAACCCTCCCCCTTGCAGGGGGAGGGCACGAACGTTCGCTAAGCGGGTGCCATTATGAACGGGCATTTCCTCGCGGCGAATTTTACCGGGAACTGAGCTTATTGGAACTTATGCCCCTTCCCCCTCGCAGGGGGAAGGCCGGGATGGGGGTTGATGACAACACTTGCCATCTACCGCAATTATTTCACCCCCACCGTAACCCTCCTCCTTGCAGGGGGAGGGCACGAAATTTCGCCAATTTAAGTGCCACTAAGAACTGGGTTAAGCGCCACTAAAGAACTGCCCGGGATTTTCAATCGATGCGTCCGCAGTCGACACTGCGGACGTCGAGTTGCGCGTCGTGTGATCGCGACGCGCGGCTAGTTTTGTTGTTTCGCGTTGGTGACGCTGTCGGCAATATCCTGTAGCACGGGGCTCAGTGCCGCACTCGCTTGCTGTTCCGCGTTGATATCCGTGAACTCCACCTTGCGTGACCAGCCGCGCCCCAATGCGCGGCGCTCGGCAAGCAACACGGCGCGCACGTTCAGGTTGGTCGTGTAAAGCGTGCTGGTCCGCCCGTAGTAATGCAGATCCCGCTCGCCCAGATATTGGACTTCCGCCAGAACCAACACATCGGCGCCATTGCGGCGCACCAGGTCGCTCAGCTGCGCGACATCCACGCGCTCGCGTCCGTCGATTTTTCTGAACCCGGGGAATACTGTCTCGTCGAGCATCTCGACACCGCGATCATGCAACACGTCCTCGATCTGGCGTTCCGCCGGTAGTGCGATTGCCGGATCACCAGTGGCGACCACCACGACGCGGCGTGCACGCGGTTTGGCCGCGGGCGCTGCCGGCTTGTCCACAAGTTTGGCCGTTTGGATCGGTTGGGCTTGCGCAGGCGGTGCGGCGGGAGCGCTGACCGCAACGGCGGCGGGCTCTGGAACCGGAGTTGCGGTCGCTTGCGTCGGCACTGCGGCGGATGATGCGGCGGATGATGCGGCGGATGATGCGGCGACCGCAACGGCCGCAGTCGCAACCGGCGCACTCGGTGCGGCGGGTTCACGCACCGGGGTCGGCGTTGCATCGGGTTTCGATGGCAGGTTGGTCGGTTCATTCGATTCGGGGATCGGCGCACGTGACGCCGTCGCCTCCGGGGGCGTCGACTCGGGCTTGCCGCCTCGCACGACCCACGCCGCGGCAGCCGCGACGCCGACGGCGAGTGCAACCGCGACGGCAATGACCGGTCCCGCCGGTTGGCGACGCCGGCTCGGCGGAGGAGCAGCCGGGAGCGTCGAAGCCGCCACGGCGAGCGGTCGTATGGGTGTAGGCGCCACCGAGTTAACGAGTTCGGTCGGCGCGTTGGTTTCCAAAAGCTGCGTCGGCATTTCAGACAGCGCCTGCGTTTCCGCGATGAATGCCGGCGTCGGTGCACCGGGTGCCGAAATTGCATCGTGACCCGCGAGATCGGCAAGGATGTCGTTGCAGCTTTGATAGCGCTGCGACGGGTCTTTCGCAATCATGCGCGCCAGAATTGCTGACGTGCGGGCGTCCACGTCGGCGTTCAGTGTTCGAATGTCGGGCACTTCGGATTTTACGACTTTGACCATCATGCCCAACGGGCTCACATCTTCAAACGGCAATTTACCCGTCAACATTTCGTAAAGCACGACGCCCAGCGCGAAGATGTCGGTGCGGTGATCGATGGGGCGCCCGATGCAGATTTCTGGCGACACGTACCCCGGCGTTCCAACAAATTCGCCGGTATTCGTCAGACGTTCCTGGATGTCCGAAACCATGGCGATGCCGAAGTCGGCGATGCGCACGTGGCCATCCTGCGTCAGCATCAGATTTCCGGGTTTGATGTCGCGGTGGATCACGCCGCGGGCATGCGCGGCGGCGAGGCCGCTGGCGGTTTCCTTCAATATGCGCAATGCCTCGCCGAGGGGCAGTTTGCCTTCGCGTTTGATGCGTTGCGCGAGCGTCTGGCCCTCCACAAACTCCATGACGAAATACGGTTGGCCGTGGTCTTCGCCAATGAAATAGATCTGCAGGATGTTGGGATTGTTGAGCGCCGCCATCGACCGGGCTTCGCGCGTGAAGCGCTCGACGATCGCCGGATCATGCGACAACGCCTCGGAGAGGACCTTGATCGCCGTGCTGCGACCGAGCGTCGGATCCCAGGCCTTGTAGACGACGCCCATTCCGCCCCGGCCCAGCTCGGATTGAATCTCGTAGTGCCCCAACTTTGACTTCATCGTGACCCCCGTAAAACGCCTCGCCGCAGAAACGGCAACTTCCCTTCAACCGTGCGCAATGGTCGCCGCCCGTGTTCTATACCTCAGTGCGCGAAAAAACGCATGCGAAAAAGTTACGTTTTCTGTCTTGAGATCGACCCGTATCCGGAATTTACGTCTGCGGCGTTGATTTCGCCAGAAGCAAGTCGGGAAACGCGCATAGCCCGCAAACGATTGTGTCGCGGTCGAGTGCAACGCATAGCGCTGCGTAGATTTGCGGATAGAGCGCGGTTGTCGGGCTGCCATACTTTCCTCAAAACAAGAAGACTTCGAGGGAGGATACCCGTATGCACCCCGACCTGCGTTATCTCTCAGTGTTGATTGTTGCTGCCGCAATGTGGTCCGGCGCCGCGCACTCCACGGACTTACGCGCGGCCATTCTGGCCAATCCATGCGCGGGATGCCACGGCATGGATGGCGTGAGTCCCGGAACGATTCCTTCCATCAACCAGCTCAGTGCGGACGCCATCGTCGCCGCATTGAAAGCATTTAAATCCGGAGAACGTCCCGGCACGGTCATGGATCGTATCGCCAAGGGATACACGGATGAAGAGATTCAGCGCATCGCGGATTACTTTCAGTCGCTAAAAAAATAACGTGGAGGGAGTCTCATGACAAACTTCAGTCGCCGTGAATTTCTAAAGTACGCAGGTGCCTTGTCGGCGTTGAGCGCTTTTGGCTGCGCGTCGATGGGCGGCGCATCGGGACCACGGATCGTGGTGATCGGTGGCGGTTTCGGTGGCGCCACGTGTGCCAAGTATCTGCGCAAGCTGGCAGGACCGACGGTGGGTATTACGCTCATCGAAAAAAATTCCTCGTATGTGACGTGCCCGTTTAGCAACACGGTCATCGGCGGACTTCGGTCCATCGACACGATCACGCACAACTACGAAACCCTGGCAAAGAAATACAACATCGAGGTTGTGTTTGACACCGTGACCGGCATCGACGCCACTTCGAAAACGGTGACATTGCAGGGTGGAAAAACGCTGGCGTACGAGCGCGCTGTCATTTCTCCCGGAATTGATTTCAAGTGGGGAGCGATCGAAGGGTACGACGAAGCAGCGAGCGAGACCTTGCCGCATGCCTGGAAAGCAGGAACGCAGACAGTATTGCTGCGAAAGCAACTTGAAGCGATGGCAGATGGCGGCGTCGTGCTGATCGCCGCACCACCGGATCCGTTTCGCTGTCCGCCCGGGCCCTACGAGCGGGCCAGCCTGATTGCGAACTACCTGAAGCAGAGCAAACCGAAATCGAAGATTGTCATTCTCGACGCGAAAGACAAGTTTTCAAAACAACCGCTGTTCCAGGATGCATGGGACAACCTGTATCCCGGCATGATCGAGTGGGTGCCCGGATCACAAGGTGGCAAAGTCACGCGCGCGGACGTGAAAGAAATGACGCTGTATGTGGACAACAGCGCGCACAAGGGCGATGTCATCAACGTCATTCCCGCGCAAAAGGCGGGCGCGCTGGCGCACAGTGCGGGGCTCGCGAATGAAAGCGGCTGGTGCCCGGTTGATCCGCGCACGTTCGAGTCCAAGGTGCACAAGAACATCCACGTCATCGGTGATGCGTGTCTCGGCGGCAAGATGCCCAAGTCGGGTTACGCGGCACACAGTCAGGCGAAGGTCTGCGCTGCGCAGATCGCTGCGATGCTCATCGGGCAACCGCCCGTGGATCCCTCGTGGATCAACACCTGCTACAGCCTGATTGCCCCCGACTACGGCATCACCGTCGCGGCCGTGTATCGCGCCACCGCGGATGGAATCGTCGACGTGCAGGGCGCGGGCGGAGTCAGCCCGCGCGAAGCGCCAAAGTCAGTTCGGCAGGCCGAAGCCATCTATGCGGAGGGTTGGTACAAGTCGGTGACGGCGGATGCGTTTAGTTAGTTGAGTGCAATCGCTTCCGCACCAGCTATTTTGCCAATGCTTCAACGCCGAGTTTCGCCGAGGCCCGTTTTTGGGCGCTGGCACTGTGCCCCATGTAATAAAGGATGGGGACCGCCGCTCGACTGATTAGCAGCGAGGCAACTTCCCCCGCCATCAATGAAAT
The DNA here is from genome assembly GCA_002450895.1 of Proteobacteria bacterium UBA6921. Taxonomy (GTDB): domain Bacteria; phylum Pseudomonadota; class Gammaproteobacteria; order SG8-11; family SG8-11; genus UBA6921. The sequence goes on along the minus strand of DKAR01000099.1, from coordinate 5,846 downwards.
GGCCAATCCCTGAAAGATCGGATCGAACAGGATGACCGCAGATCCGATCACGACGGCGGCGGCCGTCAGCACCATCGGACGGAATCGCACGGCACCCGCGTCAATCACGGCTTCGCGCAAGGCCATGCCTTGGGATAAACGCAGCTGGATGAAATCCACCAGGATGATCGAATTGCGGACGACGATTCCGGCGCCGGCAATGAAGCCGATCATCGACGTTGCGGAGAAGAAGCTTCCCATCGCTGCATGCGCGGGCAGGATTCCGATCAGTGAGAACGGGATCACCGCCATGATGATGAGCGGAATCTTGTACGAGTCGAACCAGCCCACCATCAAAACATAAATCAGCACCAGCACGCCGGCGAAGGCCAAGCCCAGGTCGCGGAAGACTTCGTAGGTGACATGCATTTCACCATCCCACTTGAGGCTGTAGCGGGTGTCGTTGAACGGTTGTTTCGCGAAGTAGATATCCAGGCCAGGTTCGCCGCCCACGTTCGGTTTCAGCGCGGCGATCTTGTCCCACACTGCCTGAATGGCGAACGCCGGGCTTTCGATCACTTGCGCGACATCAGCGAGCACGTAGGACACCGGCAAAAGATTCTTGTGATTGATCTGCTGATCAATCTGCGAATCGTGCACATTCATCATCTCGCCGAGCGGAATAAAGCGGAGGTCACGGCCGCGGACCGGCAGCGAGAGAATATCGTTGACGGAAGAGCGCTCTTGCTCGGGAAGCTGGACGCGGATATCCACCTGTTCGCGTTCGCGTGGGTCGTGCAGCACGCCAGCGGTTCGGCCATTCAAACCGATATTCAGATTTTGAGAACACATCTCCGGGTCGATGTGGTTCAGCGCGGCTTTTTCGCGATCCACGACAAAGACCTTTTTGGCCTGGCCGTAGAACAGGCAGTGATCGACATCCACCACGCCGTTGGTTTCACGGAAGATCTTCTCAACCGCTTTGACCAGCTTGATGCGTTCCGCATCGTCGGGACCGTAAATCTCCGCCACCACGGTGTCGAGCACGGGAGGGCCGGGTGGAACTTCGGCCACTTTGATTCGGGCATCGTAGCGCGCGGCAATGGGTTCGATCGCCAATCGAATCTTCTTCGCAATGTCGTGACTTTGTTCTTTGCGGTCGTGGCGATCGATCAAATTGACTTGTAGGTCCGCATCGGCGGAACCGCGGCGCAAGTAGTAATGGCGGATGAGTCCGTTGAAATTGAACGGTGAAGCCAGTCCGGCATAGACCTGCACATCCTTCACGAATTTGGATTCCGAAATGACGGCCGCCATTTCGCGCGTCACCGCGGCGGTGCGTTCGAGCGATGTGCCTTCCGGCATGTCCACGATGACCTGGAATTCATTCTTGTTGTCGAACGGCAACATCTTCACCTTCACCATGTTGGCGGGGAACAACATGATCGAACCGCAGAGCAGCACGAAGATCATCGCGAGGAACAGCAATTGAGTGCGGCGCCGACTTAACAGAAAAGTCATGGTGCGGCGATAGAGGCGTGTCAGACCGCTCTCGGCGTTTTCGTCATGGCCGCTCTGGAAAAACGCCTTCACTCCGCCAAAGAGCCGGGCCAGCGGATTCGGGTTCGGTGACCGCCCGGCGTTTCCGTTGCCGGAATCGACGACGGCATGTTTCAAGACTCTGGCCGCGGCCCAAGGCGTGATGACAAAGGCGACGACCATGGAAAGAAACATGGCAAAACTGGCGCCGACCGGAATGGGCCGCATGTAAGGCCCCATGAGGCCGCCCACCAACGCCATCGGGAAGATAGCAAATATCACGGCGAGCGTTGCGAGGATCAGCGGTCTGCGGACTTCCTTCACCGCTTCGATCACAACATCCGAAATCGGACGGCCCTTGTTTTCGGGCTTGCGCAGATGACGGACGATGTTTTCGATGTCCACGATCGGATCATCCACCAGAATTCCGATGGAGAAGATCAACGCAAAGAGGGTAATTCGATTGAGCGTGTAGCCCAGGAAATAGAATGCGCTCAATGTCAGCGCCAGCGTGACCGGTATGGCCAACGCCACGACCAGCGATTCGCGCCATCCCAGAAAGAGCGCGATCAAGACCATCACGGAAACCACGGCGATTCCCATGTGGAACAGAAGTTCGTTCGATCGTTCGGTGGCGGTCTGTCCGTAGTTACGCGTGATCTCCACGTGAACGTCGTCGGGGATCAGTCGTCCTTTTTGCGCTTCGATCTTTTCCAGCACGCGCTGTGTGACCAGGGCGGCACTGGTGCCCGGCAATTTGGCGACGGAGAGTGTGACGGCCGGTCGGAACGATCCGGCGGGAAGGGTGCTCGGCTGTTGATCACCGGAACCCACGCCTTGTCCATAGGCGAAGAAAACATACTGGTTGGGTTCGCCGGGACCATCTTCAATGCGTGCGATATCGCCCAGTCGAAGCGGCGGTTTTGGCGCGGCAATAATGGTGTAGTCGTAGTTCTTCAGCTGCGTGTTGGCGATATCGTCCACGGACCGATACGTCGCGATGCTGTCCGTCCGGATTTCCTGGTCGGCGACGCGATAGTTGCCGCCGGGCAGCGGAAAATTTCCCTGATTCAGCGCAAACACCACGTCCGTCAACATCACCTGATTGACGTGCATTGCGGAACGATCGGGGTAGATGCGGATCTCTCGCTTCTGTCCGCCAAAAATATTCGTTTCGCTGACGTCTTTGGCGCTCTTCACTTCTTCTTCAAGCTGGGCAGCAATTTTGCGCAGCATGTAGTGGTCTTGGGTGTCGCTCCAGAGCGTGAGCGTCAGGATCGGAACGTCGTCGATGGAACGAACCTTGATGAGCGGCTTTGACGCGCCCGAAGGCAACATGTCCAGGTTGGCGTTGACCTTGGAGTTCGCTTCGACAATTGCCTGCTGCGGAGAGTAGCCGACGAAGAACCGCAGCGAGACGAGGCTGCGGTTCTCCATGCTTTGCGAGTAGACGTATTCGACACCTGGCAATTCACGCAACAACTTTTCAAGCGGGCGGCTGACACGTTGCTCGACTTCCTTGGCGGGTGTGGCGGGAAGATCGACAAAGAGATCGATGATCGTGACATTGATCTGCGGCTCTTCCTCGCGGGGGAGCGCCATGATTGCGACCACGCCGATGAGCACAGCGATGAGCGCCGCCAACGGTGTGATCTTCGAATTAATGAAAAACGCAACGACCCGTTCCGCCAGACTTGGCGAAGAAGCAGAAGATTTTTTGATCATGGCTGCGTTGAACCGATGGCGACCTGATCACCATCCCGCAGCGTTTCGCGCGGATTCAGTATGACGCGCTCGCCTTTCTGCAAACCGGAAAGAATCTCCACATTGCCAGCGCCTTGCTTGCCACTGCGGACCATCCGAAGACGCGCACGCCCATCGGAAAGAACGAACACGGCATCGAGCTGGCTGCGCTGCACGAGGGCAGAATCCGGCACGCTCACAACGTTGCGTTGGCCAGAAATGAAACTTGCCCGTCCAAACATGCCGAGTTTCAGCGCGGGTGAACGCGGAAGGTCGACGCGCGCGATAAAGGTGCGTGTCACCTCGTCCACAGCGGGCAGCACTTCGATGAACTTGCTTTCGAGTGTGAGGTTCGCCGATGCAATGGAGACCTTGGCGGTCGATCCCACCGCGACTTCGCGGGAGTAACGCTCAGGAATCTTGGCTTCGAACCACAGCGAATTCGGATCGTACACCGTCATCAGGATGCGCCCGGCGGGGTAACCCAGTTTCGCCGGCAAACCCGGAATGACAAAATCGCCGGGGCTGACGCGCTTGTCGACGACAATGCCATCCATCGGACTCTTCAGAACGGTGTAGTCCAGAAGCGTCCGGCTTTGTTCCATTTCGGCTTTGGCGATTCCCACAGCCGCTTGTGCGCCTTTCCACGCGGCGATGGATTTGTCGAGCTGTTGTTCCGTGGCTTCCTTGATCTTGACCAGTTCCTGAATTCGATCCAGCTCGACTTTCGCTTCGGCCAGGTGCGCTTCCGCGGCACTAAGTGTTGATTCGGCGGCGCGGAGTTTGGCTTGCAGCTCGTCGGACTCCAGCTCGATCAACACATCCCCGGCATGCACCTGCTGACCCGCCTTGACGCTCACGGTTTTGATGCGGCCGGAAACAAGCGCGATCAATTCGACCACGTTGCTGGCATCCACAACGCCGTGATACTCGCTCCACTCCGGCACGATTTTTTTATCGACGGTGAAAACTTCAATGGGGGAGTATTGTGTCGACGCGTCGTCGGCATTAATCGGAATCGTTACCGCGGCACAAGCCGCGAGCGCCATGAACATCAAGGCGCGTAGGGAGAATGAACTGAGTCTTCGGGCGGGAACGCGACGTGGCGTCACTGCGGCCGGGTGAGCGATGGGAGTCGAGTCTGCGTCTTGAGGTGATCTTGTTTCAACAACTCGGGTTGGAAGGTCTGGCACATCGTTCGTTTCAGTACACATTTTTACATCGCCCCTATTACGGCAAACAAATTGGTCGTGGAGCATTTGCCCGGCTACAACGGGGGAGGGGAAACGGGATTCGATCTGGCGACCTAACATTCCCAACCAGCGCGATGACTGAAGTTCACATCGGAGTCTCCCCCAAAGGAACCGCATCTGGTCGACCACAAATCTAGTAGAAATGCCGGACTTGGTTTTGAACCAACGGCACTTCAAATCGAAGCCAGCAACCAGAACCTGGTGACTGCGGCGACGACAGATTGGCGCCAAAGAAAGCGATCAACCTCACCTAGTTTGGGTTGGGAAAGTGGTTGAGCCGCTGACAAGAACGCACCAGCTACTGCCAATACTGCGAGATCAAGATTCACAGTATTGCCCCCTCCAACTATACAAGAGCGGATTGTATCTTATTTCCCTGCCTAACGTGCTGATCAAGCGATGGAACGCCTGCGTCAATGATGATGTTCAATGGCAGATCCAGCGCGGCGGACGGGCAGCAATTGCGGGGAGTGATGTATCGGGCTGCCTGAAAGAACATCATTGCAAACAAGCGCTTCAGTTTTGTTTTCAGGCCTTGCACTTGAGAGCTGGATTTAATGGATTGCTCGCGATGCGTGGCAGCATCTTCAACAGCGGTACTTTTACCAACCACAGGGCGCCGGGTCCGGCGCTGTCGGTCGGGTTTACAACTGCGTCGTGAATCGATGAACCTGCGACGCCCGTAACGACATGCCGCGTGCGAAACAGCGTGGGCGATGTTTCGCACGCGGATCGGTCACAAGCCGTAGAGTCCCGAATGTTGCTTCGATTTTTGCAGCGCTACGCTCACTCCAAGAGCGGAACCTATCTCGAATAAGAATTGCGATGGCTTTTTCTCGTTAGACGTCTTTCCCGCGAAGGCGGGAAACCAGTTCTTCCAAGCATTCGCTGGATGCCCGCCTTCGCGGGCATGACGGCAAACAGAGGTCAAAAAAATTGCGACGCCTATGCTCTTTTTGCCGTCATTCCCGCGCATGCGGGAATCCAGATCGTTTGGGCATTTTTTGGAAGTCCGCATTCGCAGGCAACGTTGAAACCATGCTGGGCAAACCCCCATGACGCACGCAAAGAACCTTCGCTCCAACCACCGCGCCCTCATCGTCGGAGGCGGAATCGCCGGGTTGGCCAGTGCCGTCTATCTGATCCGCGAAGGCGGGTTGCAGGGCAGCAACATCACGGTGTTCAACGAGGGCAGCGTCAACGGCGGGGCGCTGGATGGTTCCGGGTCTGCCGACCAGGGCTATCTGATTCGTGGCGGGCGCATGCACGAGGAACACTTCGTGTGTACCTGGGACCTGCTGTCGCAAATACCGACGCTGGAAAATCCCGATC
>DKAR01000228.1 GCA_002450895.1 Proteobacteria bacterium UBA6921 | reverse complement strand
TCTTCGAAGTGCGTATACAGGAAATTTTCCTGATGATGCGCGAGACACCACTTCGCCATGATCGAACCGCCGCGCGACACAATTCCGGTAACGCGGTTCGCGGTGAGTGGCACATAGCGCAACAACACGCCGGCGTGAATGGTGAAGTAGTCAACGCCCTGCTCGGCCTGTTCAATGAGCGTATCGCGGAACATTTCCCATGTGAGGTCTTCGGCCTTGCCGTTCACTTTTTCCAGCGCCTGATAGATCGGCACGGTGCCGATCGGCATCGGCGCGTTGCGCAGAATCCACTCGCGCGTTTCGTGGATGTTCTTGCCGGTGGAAAGATCCATCAGCGTGTCGCCGCCCCAGCGCGCCGACCACACCATTTTCTCGACTTCTTCTTCAATTGAAGACGTGACTGCCGAATTGCCGATGTTGGTGTTGATCTTCACGAGGAAATTACGGCCGATGATCATCGGCTCCAGCTCGGGATGATTGATGTTGGCAGGAATGATCGCGCGGCCGCGTGCGACTTCGGAACGCACGAATTCCGGCGTGATCTCGTTCGGAATGCTCGCGCCGAAACTATTGCCTGCGTGTTGACGCAGCAATGTCTTGTAACGAGGATCGTTGCGCAGCTCGTTCAGCCGCAACGTTTCACGAATCGCGATGTATTCCATCTCGGGCGTGATGATGCCCTTGCGTGCGTAGTGCATCTGCGTGACATTTTGTCCGGCTTTGGCGCGTCGCGGCGTGCGGATGTGCTCGAAACGCAATGTGGCAAGCTTCGGGTCGTTCTTGCGCGCACGACCGTACTCCGAACTCAGATCTGTGAGTTCTTCCGAATCTTTACGTTCCTCGATCCACAGCGCGCGCAGTGGCGCGAGCCCCTTCAGCAAATCAATTTTTGCATCGGGATCTGTGTACGGTCCGGACGTGTCATACACCGGAATCGGTGGATTCTTTTCGACCCCATGAGCCAGCGGCGTATCCGTCTGGTCGATTTCGCGCATGCCGACGCGAATGTCGGGACGCGATCCCTCAATATAGATCTTGCGCGAACCGGTGTACGGGCGCGTGACGTCTTCAGACAACGCGGCGGTTTTTTTCAGAAAGTCCTGCGGAATGGCGCTCATCGATGCTCTCCTGCTGATCAATGGCAACAACGGCAGGGAGCGGCGGCGTGGATCGCGGATGCGATGCTTCAAGACGGGCCAGCTTCCCTACGCCGGTGCGAACCGGGTCAGGTTCCAAGGGTTTATCTCAGCCCACCAGCCTTGGATTTCGCACGGCCGGCAGGCACCCCTAGCCAGAGCTTGCACAGTAACCGAATGCCACCTGGAATAGCAAGAAACACCCGGATTGATTGGGGTTTTCGCTCAGCGCTGCACGGAGTAGACGTGCGTTCCGGCGCTGACGTCGACATTGCGCGCGGACATCTTCAGCAGGTTGGCACTGCCCGCGTCATGGGCGAATGAGATAATCACATTTCGGTTGACCGTCCAGGAGTAAACCTTGTCGTAGTAGTGGGCGGTGTAACTGCTGAAAGTCACAGGATCCGCGACGTCCGTGTCGTTGTGCGAGGTCAGCGCGGGTGTCGTCACGCGCTTGCGAATTGTGACGTGGTGGCCTGCGGGGATGCGGTACCACCCTCCGGTCGACTCGATCAGGGCGCCGCTGAAGTCATCCATCACCTCGAAACCCGTCGTCGAAAAATTCAGTTTTTCCGTTTGATCGGTTTCCGTGTTCTTCGGGTAACCGCTGACGGACTCGTTTGCATACAGAAAACGCTGCTGGAAGAAATCAACGTCCGGACAGGTCTTGGGTTCAGTCGGATCACTGTTGTACACCACCTTCCATTTTCTGATGGCGGCCGGCAAGGAATATTGGGCCGCATCAAGAATGTAGTCATACTCAAACGTCAACGTTCCCGTCGGTAGAATTTCCGTCTTGGAAAAGTAGTCGCCATCGAACTCCGGCGCGTTTGCCCAGTTGGTAAAGGCGGGTTGCGCCGCCGGAACCGTGTCGCTGTAAATCGCGGTGGCGGTGCCATATGTAGGTACCGGCACCGTCCTGGTTTCCCAGCCGTTCGCTTTGCTGTAATTCAAAACGCTTGTGACCGTCTGCCACGCGCTGTATTGCGGGCATTGATTGGTAATGAGTGCGTTACTGATCTGGCCCAGGCGCCATTCGGTGGTCGTCTTGGTTTGCACCAGGTGCTCCCGCACCATTTTCTCAAACAGGCTCGTTGCCAAATGCGATGAACCATCCGCGAGATAGATGCTGATACTTTTTCCGCTGTCGTTCAGAAAGCCGTAGGCCGTCGTGGCGAACTGAAGATTATTGAGCGCGCTGCGCTGCGTAAAAGGTGTCGCGGCAAACAGCTCGTCTCCCAGATCCGCGACCGGATCCAGAGGCGGAGGCGTAATGTAAAAATCGACGCGAAACGTCAAGTCGACATGCTGGACATTTCCGGCCGCATCGCGCGCCTCGATATGAACTTGTTGCAGGTCGCTGGGGCTGGAATTGAGCCATGCCGGGTCGAGGGTCTCTGAGGCAATCGGCACGAGGAACTCACCGCCGCTCTGTGTCAGCTTGCGGGCGGGTGCAACCGCAACGCCATTGCGCTGGTATGTCATGGACACGTCGATATTTTCCGGGGCCGTCGCAATGTCGCTGATGCTCGGATCGGACACCTTGAATGCGAAATAGGGAGTCCCATTCGCATCCAGATCCGTGCGTGTCGGCGGTGTTCCACTAAGCTCGGCCCGGTCCGCGAGCTGAAAAAGCGGCGCACCGGCATTTTCGTCAGCCAACACGCCTGCCGTGTAATTGCCGTCACCACTCGAAAACTTGGCTGCGCTGTGGCCGGCGCTGGTATCGATGACGGGAAGCGTCTGGTCCAGATCGACCGTAAATTGGTACTGCTCCGAGTGCCCCAGCGCGTCGACCAGCGCGATGGCGACCGTGTTGTGTCCCGGCACCAGGTTCACCGCGGCATGCCATTGATCCGGCCCATCGATCACTGCGCTGGCACCTTGTACGGTCAGCGAACTCAGTGTCGCACCGTTGAGGTCGTAGCCGCCACGGAGCGTATATGTTGCAAGATTCGTCAGCAGCGGCGATGTGACCGTAACAAAGAAATTATCGAAATTCAGGCCGATTTCCTGCGTCCCGGCGTTTCCGAGCGCGTCTACCGCGCTGATGCGCAGCACGTGTGAACCTTCGGCAAAGGTCGTCGTGTTGATGACAATCTCCGGGCTCTCGGGATCGACCGCATCGCCTAAAGCGTTGTCATCCAGAGTAAACGTAACTTTCTCCGGTGGTATCACTCCATCGATGGAGACCTTGTAGTTCACGATACCGGTGAGCACGGCATTCTGCGGCGTCACTTGTGCCGGAAATATCTTCGGTGCGGTTTCTGTCGGTGCGATGAGCGCCTTTCCGCCAAAGAGTTCCGGCGCGCCCGACGTAAACTGTTGCGCTGTGTTCAACAACGCGCCGAAACCTAACCCTGTCTTGTTGCTTGCGCTCCGCGCCATCGCCAACAGGTGCTGTGCCAGCGCCATGCGATAGAAGTTCGCATCGAGCGAGACCGACCCGAGGGCCAGATTCATCATTCCGGTTTTATCCGGAGTCCAACCCACACCGTCCAGTACGCCGTCGGCATTGACGTCGTTGAACATCACCTGACTCAGCGCAGCGGATGTGTAGGTCTGATGTGGTGCGACACCGTTCTGCGTGCCAATCCATTCGGACAGACTGGATATCGCGGCAAGATAGAAACCATACCGCACCGCATCATCCACTTCGGTGGGGGAACCTTCCGAACGCGTGACGACGTGAGGCGACGCTGTCGCGACATTCACATTGAACGCGGCGGACACTTCCTGCTGTGCTGCCGTAACGGCTTCTTGCGCCGGGTTACCGTGCGCGATGCGGTAGAGGGCCAAGCCTGCAACGATATGACTCAGCGGCGTGACGGTTGTGTGGCTGGACTCTCCCGATGCGTACCACACTACGGCAGAGAAACCCTGACTCTCGGGAACGGTGACCTCAACGCCCGTTGCTTCTTCTGAATAGATGCCCTGGCTGAGTTCAATCAGCACGGGTTGACTGGCCGTGCGCAGCGCAACCGTAAAGGTCCCGTCGTTTGACAACGGCGCGCCACCCAGCCGTTCACCGCGACGGCCCGATTGAATCGAGTAAGCAGTCACTCCCCCCTGGGAGAATTCACCGGCGGCCACTTGTCCGCTGATATTCCCCTCCGGACGCAGCGGCGGAAGCTTTCCGCCATCGCTGCAGGCGGTCATGACGAACAGCAAACATGAACAAAACACGTTTTTCCGTGTCATGCCTTTCCTCCCAAACCGGAACTTCTAGAACCGATAAAGAATCGCCGCGGCGAGCGTTGTCTCGCGAAAACGTTCAGCGATATCGATGAGCTGCTCGACACTTGCACTCACATGAAACGTTCGGCCCACCGCCCACTCCTGTATTGCATTCAGAACGAGTCCGGCCGACCGGGTCGTTTGCTCAGGAAATTGCTCCGCGAGGTACCCATCGGAGTCGACCGTGTATCGCCTCGTATGGCGGCGAACGGATACATCAAGCCCGGCTCCAACCCAGGGCGAGAAGCCGGGTGCGAACCGAACGTTGTCCTGAATGGAAACGCGCGCTCCGTAGAACGTCATGTGCTCCCCGATCTTGCTGACGGTGCCGTCAAGATCAGCTTGCCCATAACGCAACGCCGCCCAATAACGGGTGCCTGCCATGAACCAGTCGGTATAGATGAGGCTCTGGGCGGTTGCCCAGGTGCTGTTGCGCGCGCTGTTCGCCTGATCAATCGAGACGTAAGCAGGTCCTGCCGCGTAGCCAATTCTTGCGGTGGTCTCCGGGAGACCGAGCGTTGCTCCGTCTGCAAGAACAGGAATCAGGAGCATTGCGATGGTGATCAGCGCAATCCGTTTCAGTCCGCGCGCTTTACAGCTTTCGAAAGAACGCTCAATGATTCGCATATTCATGGTAGAGCTGTGAGATCACCATTCCGTCTGTGCCAGGTTTGAGCACGAATGAAATAAGCCCGGAATAAGAGCGCGGCGCCGCTTCACCCTTTTCGACGACTGTCACAACAAAGTGACCCGTTCCTTTTGCCTGGTCGGAGGCGACATCCCATTGCATGTGGTCAATTCCGATTTGGCGGGAATCAGTGACATCGAACAATCGGCGATACAGTTGGGAAATTGCACGACGGCCACTTGCATCCGTAGTGCGCGCATCCGCGGCAAACAACCGGCTTAATTGGGGAACATTTCCGGTTCGGTACGCGGCCTCAAATTGGCTCAATAACGTGCCCAGTTCCGAATGAATCGGGGGCTCCGTGGCAACAGCAGGCTCTACCGGAGCAGGTTTTTTCGGCGGCGGTGTCAACACGTCACCGGAAGAACGAAGCGACGTTCGCCCCGGCTCTGACGCCGGCAGCGTCGCTGGCGATTCAATGGATGCCGCCGGCTGCACCGAAGGCACGTTTTTGTTTATTGGCAAGACAAAAGAAACATCCGGCATCGGTGGCGAAGGTAACGCCACTGCGGCGAGCGCGGACCCGGCACTGTCGTGCACGCCAGAGACGGATTCCGTCGAATGCGGCGGCGGTTGAGCCGGGGCGGAGTTCACCGCCACCGTGTGGTCTGGCGTTTCTGAACTTGTCACGTGAACGACCCGATCCACCGGCGATACTTTTCGTTCGTGCTTTACAGGAACTTCGGCATTGATTTTCGGCGATGCTTTCGGCGCCTCGACGTGTTGCGCCACGGTTTCTCGTACCACGGGCTTGGGCGCTTCGACCGCAACGTAAGGGGAAACCGACGCAAGAGCGTCCTCGTTGACATCCACCAACGGCGGCCCGTCATCTGCCGCGACGGTTGCAGATGCGTCTGCGTCTGGCGTCGCTCCCGTGATCAACATGTCGCTGGCTGCCGCCGTCGTCGTCTGGATATCCGGCAACGCGGAGGTTTGCGGCAACACTGGCACGGTCGGCGCCGGATTATCCTGCCGCGTCCACCCATATCCACCGGCCGCAAGGATTGACACCACCACGGCGCTGATCGCCACCGTTATTAAAGTGTTGTGGTTACGGGCAGGCCACCAGAGACGCTGAAACATTCGCCCGGTGGCATGTGCGGAGTCCTCCAGCCGCGCGTCCAGCATGTCATCCGGATCCGGGCGCGACTCCGGCTCGAACTCGAGGACGCTTTCATCAACGATAACGAGGCGCTTTTTTTCAGGCTTTTTTGCGGCTTCTTCGGATGGCACGACATCCGGCGACAACGGAGGTTTCACGTTCGCCGGGCTGTCATTGAACTCCTCTTCCGGGAGACGCACAACTTCACTCACCAACGGGACTTCTTCTATTGCGAAGTTGGAACCCGCGCCTATGACGGAGTCGCGTACATCGATCCCTTCAGCACCCGCCTCCGAAAGAGCTGGCGACGAGTTGGCCGGGTGGTCAAGCTCGTTTTCCATATCAAGGACTGAATATTGCGAACTTTCCTCTGCAAGTTCGCGAACTGTCGCGAGAACCGCATGCTCGTCGATGACTTTCCTTTGTTCAATCGAACCGAGCAACAACAGCCGATCGCAGAATGTATTAATACGCCGCGGCACTCCGCCGGTGTAGTGATGAATCAGTCGAAACGAACCGTCGGTCAACTCGGGTGTGCCTCTCCACGCGACGCGCTTGAGTCTGAATTCGATGTATTGGCGGCACTCCGCGGGTTCGAATGGATGCAGGTGGCAGGATGCGATCACGCGTTGCTGAAATTGCACCATCTCCGAACGCGAAAGGGTTTCCGAAAGGGAATCCTGGCCCAACAGAAAGCATTGCAGAGGAGCGGACTCCTTGAGCTGAATGTTGGACAACATCCGCAACTCTTCAAATGCCCGCAGTGAGAGATTGTGCGCTTCATCAATCAACACGAGGATTCGGATCCCCGCCCTTGCACGCGACATCAGAAAGACACGCAGTTGCGCAAGCAACTCACCCTTGGACAATCCGTGCACCGGCAAATTGAGGGTCGCGGTCAGGAGTTGCAGAATGTCGTCGCCATCCAACAGCGACGTTACGATCTCAACGGTTTCAAGCCGCGGCACCTTGCTGTCCGCAACAAGCGTGCGCATCAACAGGGTCTTTCCCATGCCCGGCTGGCCGGTGATAACCACAAACCCTTCACCCTGTTCCAGGCCATAACGCAAATAGGCCAGCGCCCGGCCGTGCACCGAACTCCGAAAGAAGAAGCGGGGATCAGGATTCAGTGCAAATGGCCGGTCCGAAAAACCATAGAACGAGTTGTACATAGGGATATTCCCGAAGACGGCGACTGCCGTACGAAGAATCGCCATGCTCTCGTCAAGTGAGCCAACCGGGGACAATGATTTCCACAATACCCAAACATACCGAGAGTTCCCTCTCGCTGCTGCCGGCCCCACAACCAAAAACCATGAATCGACGTTACGGGAAACGGTCACGAAACTGTATTCGCAAAACCAACAATCACTTGGGGGGAAACGGGGCGCCGATTTTCCGGCAAATCAATTCAGAAACGCGCCGGACTCGGCTGCAATGCAGGGGCGATTCGCACCCTGCGACATGCGGTGCTCTGGCCACGTTGCCTGAGATCCGGCACATCGGCGCGAATCTGTCTGCGGACAAACGGACGTCGAGAGTGCATTTCTTTCGGGAAACGAGACCGTCAGGACTGAAACGGTCGCTTAGTGAAGGTCTTCTAACGCCTGTTTTGCCAGCGCTTTGAGGCGAACGCTCAAGTCTTCGGCCAGGACCTGAAGATCGCTCTGCAGATTTCCGAGATGAATGGATTTGTCGTGCTTGAAATCCGGCTCCAGCGTGTAAGTCAGGTCCCAGGTCTGTCCAAAGTCCGAAACGACCACGTGCCACGAATACACGAGGCGCTTTTGCAGTGTCAGCGCATAGATGTGGCGAAGCAGCAATTGAATGTACAGCGGTGATGCGGAATAGAAACTTACCTGCGGCGTTTTCCAGAGTTCTCCATCGGGACCGAGATGGCCTTCGCAGGACCAGCACGGTTGCAGCAGGCGCGTTGCCGATAGCTCAAATACCAAAGCAACAACTTTGACTTCGATCGGATATCGCGACGGTTCGCTCGACAAGCTTGGCGCAGCAGACACACAGCGGCTCGAGCACTGTTCGGGAATATGATGGGCGCATGCCGGGCACGGCGGGACTTGTGCCGGACCGGGCTGTGCGATGAAGCGGGCCAGATCGCGCTTCATTTGTTCCGGATCCATGTTGCTGGCTGTGGGCAGAGCGATTCTCACGCGGCACCTTGCAAAGAAATTTGCCACGTTAGCGGCACTCCATTCATTACCTTTACGAAGGTATTAAAAACGTGCTGCCTGGGTCACGAACAAATCAAGTTTTCTAGCAGTAATCCCGATACTCGTCATTGACGAAGCTGGCACAGAACACATTTCAGTGAGCATTTACATTCCATTTAATGCAGCGTGGCTAAAGCCACTGGAATCATCCCCGCGAATGGTCATGACGGGAGATCTTCAGGGGCGGGACTATACCGCGCGAATTGGCATCCCCAATTACCGGGATCGCATTCAGCGCCACTACAAAGACCTGATGTTCGGCACACTCAACGATGAATGTCAGGCGGCGGAGATTCCGTGCCCCTTTCAACATTTCGGTGTTCACGTGCGCTTCTCGCAGCCTACGGAAGTGTTGCTCTACAACGATGATCTGCGGATTCATCCCGGGCTGTGTGAAATCGTCGAACGGGTAGGCCCGCTTGTGCTGCACAACGTCTATCTCAGCGAAGCGGTTCGAACCTACGGACACCGCAACCGGTTTCCGCATCTGCAATTTCACGTCGACCGCAATTCGGCTCAGACCACGCGGTACTCGATGTACACGCGTGATCCGAAAGACGACGAACAGCGGCACCCGCGCACGGCGTCCACACTGTTTGTCGCCAATATCGTCGCTCACCTGCAAGGAATCAAGGACGGCAGCGTAAAGCGATACGTTGACAAGGGATCACGTGCGTCAGCGTTGTTGTTCGACGGCGAGGATATGGACACGGTGTTGGGCGAAGTCGCCTTTGAGCAACTTTGGGATGAACCCGAAGGCATTGGCGAGATTGCGATGATCGACAACGCCACGGTGCTGCACGCAAGTTACTACCGAAACATAGCGATTCCGGGCTACCGCATCGGCGTTCGTTATCTCGCCGGGCTGTAGTTATTGCCGTAGCGTATTTACCTGCAGGTAGTGCACGCTGAACAAAGATGCAGCATCGGTCCACACCTGCATCGGCGCGAATCCGGCCTTTGCCGCCAGAGCGTGAAACTCCTCGACGGCATACTTGTAGCTGTTCTCGGTATGGATGGATTCGCCCTTTTCGAACACGAACCTCTCTCTCCCGATGGCAACACGTTGCGGCACCGTGCTGACAAGATGCATTTCGATGCGGCCATGTTCTGCGTCATAGAACGCGCGGTGGGCGAAATGGCGCACGTCGAACGTCGCTCCAAGTTCGCGGTTAATACGCGTCAATAGATTCAGGTTAAATGCAGCGGTGATGCCCTGCGCATCGTTGTACGCGCGCTCCAGAATATCCGTGGGCTTTTTCAAATCCACGCCGATCAGCAAGCCGCCGTCGCGCCCGACCATTCGAGCAATGTTGCGCATGAATTCGACCGCATCATCCGGATCGAAATTTCCAATGCTGGAGCCGGGAAAGAACGCCACGCGATGCGTCCCGTGAGGACAGTACGGAAGATCGAGCGGATTGGTGAAATCGACGCACGCCGCATGCACCTCAAGCCAGGGATACTCGGTCGAAAGATTCGTGGCGGCAGCGATCAGGTAGTCCTTTGAAATATCCAGCGGCAGATAGCCGCTCGGTTGCAGGGCGTTGAGCAACAGCCGAACCTTCTCACTGCTGCCGCTGCCCGGCTCCACGAGCAGGCAGCCGCGCCCCATCAGCCGCGCAATGTCCTGCGCGTGTTCGGCCAGCAGGCGCTTCTCAATTCGCGTCGGGTAGTACTCGGGCGTTTCGCAAATCGCGTCGAACAATCGCGAGCCTTCCTCGTCGTAGAAAAATTTCGGCGCGATACGACGCGGCCGGTGTCGCAAGCCATCGATCACTTCGCCAAAAAAATCCGCGGGCTCCGGATGCTGATCGTAAAATGCAACGCGCGGGAGCAATCGGGTCCTCATGTTCCATCCTCTGCGAGTCGTATGCCCGTGTACTGCCAGCGTTCCCACGGATAGAAGAAATTGCGATAGGCTGCGCGAATGTGATCGTTGGGTGTTACACACGACCCACCGCGCAGGACCATCTGGCTGCTCATGAACTTGCCGTTGTACTCACCGAGCGTGCCGGCGAGCGGGCGATATCCGGGATATGCCACATACGGACTCGCGGTCCACTCCCACACGTCGCCGAACATTTGCACCAAACCGTCGCCATCAGCGGCGACCGGCTCCAGAAATCCCGCGTCGCGCAAATTGCCTTGCGGTGCGATGTCGGCCGCAACGCATTCCCACTCCACTTCCGTCGGCAGCCGGCGCCCGGCCCAACGCGCATACGCATCCGCTTCGTAGAAACTGACATGACACACCGGTTCTTCCGGCACGATTTCGCGCATGCCACTCAAGGTCATGCGCGACCACACGCCATCGTTCTGCTCCCAATACAGCGGCGCTTCCCAACGCTGTTCGCGAACCGTCTTCCAGCCATCCGACATCCACCATTGTGGCTGGCGATAGCCCCCGGCGTTGATGAATTCGAGAAACTCCCCGTTGGTTGTCAGTCGTGAACCCAACCGGAAATCCTGCAAGTACGCGCGATGGCGCGGCGTCTCGTTGTCGAAACAGAACCCTGCTCCGTCGCGCCCGATTTCGCGCACGCCACCCGCGTATTCAAGGAAACGCAGCGGCGATACATCACAACGCGCCTTCAGTGGCAGCGGCTGATACGCCGGCCGCAACGGATTGATCGCGAAATTGAACTTGATGTCGGTGAGCAACAACTCCTGGTGCTGCTGCTCGTGCTGCAACCCGAGTTCAATGCGCCGTTCGATTTCCGGCCGATCCGAATGATTCGCGTCGGCCAGCAACTCGCGCATGCGTTCGTTGACACATGCACGATACGACAACACTTCCGTCAACGTGGGGCGGGACAACAGGCCGCGTTTTGCGCGCGGATGAAAGGTTCCGGCCGTTTCGTAGTAGGAATTGAACAGATAGCCAAACCGAGGATGAAATTCCCGATGGCCGGACAAAAACGGTTTCAGCAGAAAGGTTTCGAAGAACCAGGTCGTGTGCGCGAGATGCCACTTCGGCGGGCTGACCTCGGGCGCGCTTTGAATTCCGTAATCCTCCAGTTCGAGCGGCGCACACAGCGCTTCGGACTCCGCGCGCACTCGCTCGAATCGCGCCACTAGCGTCGCACGATCCGTCAACTTCTCGCTTTCATCGTGCCGCCAAGGCGTGGCCGATGGCATGATCCCGTATCCGTGAGGTCAAGGCGGCATTGTACCGAGGAACGAACTCAACTCAATGACAGTTCCTTGACTCCATGCGCTTGTGGTCCGATTGTGCAGCGTGAAATTGCCGAGCCCGATGCCCTCGACCAGGCGCCCCCCCGGCAACCAGGCGCGAAGCGGTCATTGCCCCGCATACAAGGGAACTTGCCGCGGCGTGCGCGACGCAAAAGGTCTCGATTGCGTCAGCCACGGCACGATGCCATCACGCTGAGATTTGCCGTGCGTGCCCAGCCCCGGAAATTACGCACTCTATTAATAGATCGTCTGTCCCACCCTGGACGTCCGTCCTGCGAAGACGGTGCACCCTTTTCAATGGACTGTGCAGACACACAGAAAGACGCACCGGTTCTCTGGAAATTTCGTTAAGCGGGTAGTCGAGGCGGCGCCGGGCCTGGAACCGCGATGGCACCCGCCGCACCCGATTGGCCGCACTTTCCTGGGGTCGATCGGTTTGCTGCCGCCCCATGCGCCACCCCCATTCCACGGCGGCGGCTTGCCTGACTATCGCAAAGTGCTTATTCTTGGACCTCTTTTTTTCCGGCAAAACCCACGGCAGGCAGGGCATGAAAGACAGCGTGATCGAGCAGGCTCGCTTCAACATGATTGAGCAACAAATCCGCCCGGCGGAAGTGCTCGACCAAAATGTTCTCGACGCCATCGCCACGATGCCTCGCGAGGATTTTGTTCCGGATGCGTTTCGACATCTGGCGTTCGCCGATATTGAGATTCCTCTCGGGCATGATCAGCGAATGCTGACGCCGATCCTCGAAGGCCGCATGCTGCAAGCGCTCGCGCTGCGTTCGACGGAAACCGTTCTCGAAATCGGAACCGGCAGCGGGTATTCGACTGCCCTGCTGGCGCGGCTCGGTCGGCATGTGACCAGCGTGGAGATCTTTCCGGAATTCACGCGGCGCGCCCAGGAAGCGCTGAACCGCCACCATATTAATAATGTGACACTGGAAATCGGCGATGCCTGCCAGGATTGGTCCAGTGGCGCACCCTACGATGTTGTTGCAATAACCGGATCGTTGCCGTTGATGCCGGAAAACTACAAGAACCGACTGAAGATCGGTGGTCGCCTTTTTGCCATTGTGGGTGAATCACCCGTAATGGAGTGCGTATTGGTCACGCGCTTGGGCGAAAAAGAATGGGCTCAGGAAGCGCTTTGGGAGACGGATGCTCCACCACTGGTGAATGCGCCGCGCCCGAAACGATTTGTCTTCTAGGAACAACAATGATCAGGATCCTGAGCCATGAACCACATGTCTGCGCCCCAGCTCAAGTCGTACCTTGAAAACGCCGCGTCACGGCCTGTGTTGGTCGATGTTCGCGAACCCTGGGAATACCAGATCTGTCATATCCAGGACTCCACGTTGATCCCGATGAACCAGATCATGCGCGTCCTGAACGAATACGATCACGACGCTGAGCTGGTGCTGATCTGTCATCACGGCGTGCGCAGCCAGCGGGTCGGCGCATTTTTGGCGCAGGCCGGTTTTCGAAACTTGGTAAACTTGGACGGCGGCATCAACGCCTGGGCCCGCGAAGTGGACCCCTCGATGCCGACTTACTAAAACAGGGACCCCCATGCAATCTCGGCTTCCGATGTACGCGTCGACGCTGTTCGTGTTCGGCGCCTGCTATGCATTGTCGATGTCTGCCCGCAGCGAAGACCTGCTCGACGTTCACCGCCTCGCGATGCAGAACGATGCCCAGCTCCGTGCCGCCCGGGCAACGCTGAATGCGCAATTGGAGGCAAAACCGCAGGCGCGCGCGCGTATTTTGCCGACGGTGAATCTGAACGCCGACTACACCGAGACGCGATCGGAGCGCACCGTCGACACGGGTACGACGAGCACGACCACCAAGGATGACTATCCGTCGCGCGGATTTACCGTCACGCTAACCCAACCGTTGTATCACGCCGACGCGTTTGCGCAGCTCGACCAGGCGGATGCCCAGGTTAGCGCGGCATATTCGGATTTCAAGGCGCAGGAACAGGACCTCGCATTGCGCGTGGCGCAACAGTATTTCGAGGTGCTTTCTGCGCAAGACAATCTGACGTTTGCCAAGGCGGAACAGGAATCCATTGGCAAGCAGCTCGAGCAAACCAAGCAACGCTTCAATGTGGGCCTGATCGCCATTACCGACGTTCACGAAGCCCAATCGCGTTTCGATCTTTCTTCCGCGCAGTTGATCGTTGCGGAGAATCGCGTCGCCAACCAATGGGACGCGTTGCGCGAATTGACCGGCGCACAAATCAAGGCATTGGCTCCGCTGCAACCGGATGCGCCGCTGTCGCCACCCACGCCTGCGGACGTTGATCAGTGGGTGCAATCGGGACTCAAACAGAATCCGTCGCTGCAATCGTCGCGCTTTTCCGTCGAAGCAGCGCAATACGAGGTAAAGCGCCAGCGCGGTATCGGTTACCCAACCGTCGATGCCAAAGGGGCCTACAGCAGCACCGACAATTCCGAAAGCAATAACTTTGGCGCCGAGCGCACTGCAACCCAGGTATGGGTTGAATTGAACTGGGCGATCTACCGGGGCGGCGCCGTTGACTCGGCCACGCGCCGCGCTGAAGCGCAGTTCCAGCAGGCCAAGGAATCCATGGAACTCAAGCGCCGCGATATCTCGTTGCGCACGCGAGCGTCATACCTGGGCGTGCAGGCCAACATCAGCCGCGCAAACGCACTGAAGCAAGCCGTCGTATCTGCAAAGAGCGCACTGTCAGCGACCGAGGCAGGATATGAAGTCGGAACACGAACCACGGTGGATGTGCTCAACGCGCGCACCCAGCTGTTTCTGGCGCAACGCGACTACGCACAGTCACGCTACGACTACGTGATCGCCGTGCTGAATTTGAAGTCGTCTGCCGGTTCCCTGGAAACGGACGACTTGCAGCAAATTAACGGTTGGCTGAAAAAATAAATCACCATGGCGCACTTCGCGTGCGCCGGTCGTTCCATCGTTCACGGGCGGATTCGAGCATCTGCCCCGACCCGCGATAAGCTTGCGTGAACGTGACTTCCGAAAACGCAGACATTAAGCCACGCGCTTTTCTCTCTCCACGTTTCTGGCCGACCTGGCTGGGAATTGGCGCGCTGCGTCTGCTCGTCGCGCTGCCGTACGCGATTCAGATGCGCATCGGCGCGCTCATGGGCTTGTTGCTGTATTACGTCGCGCCCTGGCGACGCACCGTGACGCGAGTGAACATCGACTTGTGTTTTCCGGAGCTTCCGCCCGAAGAACGGGCGCGCATGGTTCGCCAATGTTTTATTCACGCCGGAATGTCACTGCCGGAAACCGCGCTGTGCTGGTGGGGTACCCCGCAGCAACTGGCGCCGCTCGGGAAGATTGATGGGTTGCATCACTTGCAAGCCGCCATCGCGCGCGGGCGTGGCGTCATCCTGCTTAGCGCCCACATGACGTGCCTCGAAATTGCCGGGCGACTGCTGGCGCTGCACCATCCGTTTCATGTGATGTACAAACGGCACCGCAATCCGTTGTTCGAGGCTATTATGCGGGGAGCACGCGAACGACAATTCGAGCGCGCCGTATCGCACCACGATGTGCGCGGCATGTTGCAAAGCCTGAAGGAGAACAAAGCCATCTGGTACGCACCGGACCAGGATTTCGGACGCAAACAAAGCGTATTCGCGCCGTTCATGGGCGTTGCGGCCGCGACGCTGACGGCCCCGGCGCGGCTGGCGAAAATATCCGGCGCAGCGGTGGTGCCGTTTTTTCCGGAGCGCCTGGATGACAACCGAGGTTACCGGCTGGTGATCCTTCCGGCGCTGGAAGATTTTCCGAGCGGCGACGAAGTCAGCGATGCCACGCGCATTAACACCATCATCGGGCAGCATATTCGCCGCAACCCCGAGCAATATCTGTGGCTGCATCGCCGCTTCAAGACTCGCCCCGAGGGCGAAGCGTCGCCGTATCCAGGGAAGTCGCGGCGCCGGAGACCACCCAAGTGAGTTTGCGGTCGCTTGGGCTACGGCTGGAGTACAACGTCCTGCTCTGGCTACTAGGCATTCCGTTGACAATTCTCGTTGTCTACCAAGCAATGCGCCGCGGCGGCTTCCGGTTCGCGCGCCAGCGGCTCGGATTTGGTTATGGACGCGCCTTGCCGAAGCCCATCTGGATTCATGCCGCATCGGTGGGCGAGGTGATGGCAGTCCTGCCGCTGGTGGAACAGTTGCGCAGCCGCGCACCGCATACACCGCTCGTGATCTCCACCGCCACGCCGACCGGCGCACACATGGCGGCGTCAAAGTTGCCGTCGGATGTCATGCATGTGTATCTGCCGCTGGATTTTGCCGGCGCCGTTCGCCGCTTCATGCGCGCGCTGGATCCGCGCGTGGCGCTGATCGTGGAAACGGAAATCTGGCCCAATCTGTTTGCGCGTTGCCATCGCAACGGCGTGCCACTGCTGATCATCAACGGCCGACTGTCAAATCGCACGGCGGGTGCCAATCGCTGGATCCGACGCCACTATCGCGCGGCGCTCGAAAATGTCACCGCGGTCCTCGCCCGTTCCGAACAGGACCGGAATCGCTTTGTCGAACTGGGCGCCGCGGCGAAGAACGCGGAAGTCATCGGCAATCTCAAATTTGCGCAGCCCATCCCGGAAAAACGCCAGGATCGTCCGTTGCCGATGCCCTACGTTTTGGCCGCTTCAACACACGCGGATGAAGAAGTGCGACTTGTGCGCGCATGGCTTGGGCTTACGGCAAAGCGCCCGTTGCTTGTGATCGCACCGCGCCATCCGCAACGCATGAGCGAGATCGTCAAGGAGTTCGAGCGCTTCAAGGTGAAGTTCGCCGTGCGCAGCCTGGGCGATGTTGTCACCGACGACACGCAGATTTATTTGGCCGACACTCTTGGCGAATTGCAATGGTTCATCGCTCACGCGGAATTTGTTTTCATGGGTGGTTCGCTCGCGAACGTGGGCGGACACAACGTGCTGGAAGCGGCGCGGGCCGGAAAGGCGCAGTTGTATGGCCCGCACATGGAAAATTTTTCCGAAGAAGCGCGCATGCTGCAGGAGCGCGGGGCATCGATCCAGATTCGTGACGACCTCGAGCTGCGCACGACACTGGCACGCCTGCTGGTCGCGCCGCAGCGCCTCATTGCCATGGGCGAGCGCGCCCGCGATCTGGTCAACCAACATCACGGCGTGGCCGTCCTCTACGCCGACGCCATTGAGCGCCATATCTCACTCAAGACATTGTAAATAAAGCAGTTTTGTCAACGCCATCAAAGATCCCCTCTTATCTCCAAATCACTGATTTAGATATCAACACTGCGTCTTAATCGAACATTGCAGAACGCCGCAATAACCCACGGGACCGTGGTTGGATTGTGGTGCGCCGGTGAGCTGCAAAGCGTTGTTCACGAAGTCGGGTTATTTCGTGCTGTTGGGATGTTCCATCCTGGCCAGCGGATGCTTTCCCCAACACAACAGTTCCTCCAAGTCCTCCGAATCTTCTCCCGGTGTCACGTTGTCCGGCACACTTCACGCCGACAATCACACGCTCGTGGACAGCGACGTGAATGACCCGCTCGCGCCTTATGTGGCCAACGATTCTCCGCAACGTGCGCAGGAACTTCCGAATCCATTCACCGTCGGGGGTTACGTCAATCTTCCGGGACGCGGCAATTCCGGCGATTCATTTACCGTAGGCGATGTCGTCGATGTCTTTCACACCAAGCTGCAGCAGGGCCAAACGCTCACGCTGACCATTGGTGACGACCCCAAGACGACGGATCTCGACCTGCTCCTGGTCAACAGCCAGATGGAAATCGTGGACGGATCGTTCGGCGTCGGCCAGATCGAGTCGCTGACGGTTTCTTCTACGGATGCGAGTCAGGATTTGTACATCGCGGTCGTCGTATGCGGCTCCAATCTGTACAAGTGCGACACTTCCGGAAGCGACTACGTCGGTGCGAGCACCTACACATTGAATCTCGCCGATGCATCGACCACCTCGACCGGGGACGCACTGACGCTGTCGAGCGATTTTGTTCCCGGCGAAATCATCACACGGTTCAACTCCACTGCCGCAGCTCGCGCTCTGGGCGGTTCAACACGTAACAGCACGCGCGCACAACTGACACGCACGTCGAGCTTGCCGACGCCGCACTCCGGTGGCATGCGCGCTGCACGTACGATGGCCGACAACACCAGCAGTATCCAACAGAAGCTGGATACCTTGATGGCGGTCAAGGCGCTGCGCCGACGCAGCGATGTCTCCGCCGCCGATCCCAACTACGTGCGTACAGCGCAGTTCGCGCCAAACGATGCTGCGTATCGCTACCAGTGGCACTACGACGTGATCAACCTTCCGCACGCGTGGGATATCACGCGCGGATTCGGTCAACCCGGCGCCGAGCCCATCGTGGCAGTGATTGATACGGGCGTGCTGGTGAATCATCCGGATCTTCGGGATCACGTTATCGCCGGCTACGATTTCATCTCTGACGCGACGAATGCGCTGGACGGCGACGGCCTTGATCCGGATGCGAATGATCCCGGCGATCATGCTTACGGATCACGCAGCACGTTCCACGGCACACACGTCGCGGGGACCATTGCCGCCGCCATGGACAACACCATCGGCGGCGCTGGCATTTCCGCAGGCGCGCAAATCATGCCGCTGCGTGTGCTGGGCAAGAGTGGCGGCACCAGTTACGACGTCATGCAGGCGGTGCTCTTCGCCGCCGGGTTGCCGAATGACTCCGGCACGGTTCCGCCACGCCGCGCGGACATCATTAACCTGAGCCTCGCAGGCGGCGGCTATTCCAAGACAGAACAGGAAGCCTTCAGCGCCGCG
>DKAR01000192.1 GCA_002450895.1 Proteobacteria bacterium UBA6921 | reverse complement strand
ATCTGGACGACGATACGGTTTACGTTGCGCGCGATCGGCTCGGCATCAAACCGCTGTTCTTCGCAGAAACCGAGCAATACGTGGTGTTGGCTTCCGAGGCCAAGGCGATTTTTGCCTCCGGATTGGTCGAGCCGCGATTCAACAGGCAGTCGATTCGGAATTACTTTACTTACCAGTTCGCCGTTCCGCCGTTTACGGTGTTCGAAGGCGTTCTGGAGCTCAAGCCCGGGCATCATATGATTCTGCGCCGCGGAAAGGCGGCGGAGATTTCCAAGTATTGGGACCTTGAGTTTCCTCGCGATGAAGAATATGAATCGGACGATGACGATTACTGGGAAGAGCAGTTTCGTCGCGCATTGAACGATGCCGCAGCCACGCACACGATCGGCGAAGTTCCCATCGGTGCATATCTATCCGGCGGAATCGATTCGGCCACGACGACCTGGCTGATGACCCAGCACTACGATCGACCGGTGCAATCGTTTTCAATTCATTTCACCAATGCCTCGATGGACGAGTCGCCCATCTATCGCAATATCGCCGCGCACCTGCGCGTCGCGAACAGCGAACTCACGATGGAAGACGACCGATCCGAAGGCTTCCTGCGCGAACTCGAGGAGTGCATTTATCATTTGGAACAACCGCAGCGGATGGCGGTGGATATTCCGCATTTCCTGCTTTCGGATCTGGTGCGGCGCAAGAATTACAAAGTGGTCTATACCGGCGACGGTGCCGACGAGATTCTCGCGGGCTATGATTGCTATCGCCAGGACATGATGCGCATCTGGGGCAACCAGATTCCGGATCCCGGTGTGCGCCGAAATCATTATCTCACCCAGTACACACGCGATTTCTCGCAAAACTTCGTGCAAATGCTGCTGCAGCTTCACGAGCCGACTGCACAGCGCAAGACGATCGCACGCTTTGGTTTTTACCCCGTGTGGTTCGATTTCTGGAGCATCACGGACGAGATGTTGCCGGGATTGTTCGCCGGTGATTTCGCCGATCAAACCGCAAACGATTTGCAGATGGCGAGCCTGATCGAAGACATGCGACCGCATGTCGAGGGGCGTGACCGCATCAACCAGTCCTTGTATCTGGAAACGAAAACGCGTTTGCCGGGGTGGATCTTGTGGAAGAGCGATCGCCTGAGCATGGCGCACGGTGTCGAAGCGCGTGTGCCATTCATGGATCATCCGCTGGTCGAATTAGCGGCGCGCATGCCACCGGACCAGAAGCTCGATGGCATGAACGAAAAGTACATCCTGAAGAAAGTTGCGCAGCCGCATTTGCCGCAGCACCCGAGTCAGTTCAAGAAGCGGGCGTTCTACACGCCGATTCGCGAGTGGTTTTTCACAAGGGAAAGGCGGGGGGAGCTGGAACCCTACCTCAACAAGGACGCCCTACGAGACTGCGGAGTTTTCGATGTCGACAATGTTTACAAAATTTGGGAAGAGCTCATGTCCAGCGGTGTTCCAGTGGACGGAAACGCCTACTTCCGCATGATGCAAAGGGAGTGGGTGCTGATGCTGGTGCTCACCGTGCAGATCCTCCACGCTCAATTTGTCCTGAAAAAGGCGCCCTGTTTTAACAACTGATTAATAATTTGGGATCAAGCTCCCAGTAGTGCGACAATCATCACGCCGTTGACCTGCAAGTCCGGGCAATATTCGCTACACAGAACACTGCCAAGGCACGCAACGGTTGCAGGTCGTATAGGCAGCGAATCGCGCGGGAGACCCGACGATTCGTCAGGAGTGACAGGAGATACCCATGATCCGCCAGTTTTTCAAACTTTCTTCTTTGCCTCTCCTTGGAATGCTCATGTTCGCGTGGAATTCAGCCCACGCGTATGAAGACTATTACAAGCGTGAATGCAACGGCTGCCATGCCGAGCGCGAAGGCATCACTTGCAAGGGCTGCCACTACCACGGCACGCATGCGAGCCTGGCCGAAGTCGGCTCCATCAATCTGGTCGCGAAGACCGATCGCGATTCTTACGCCGCCGGCGATGACATCACGGTGACTTTGACGGGTGGCAACCAGATGGGTTGGGTCGGTGTAAACCTTTACGATGAAAAGGGCGTGCCGCTGGGGCATGTCCGTTCGGAGTTACCCGCCACGATAACCACCCGCGCCTACGAAGGGATGTCAAAAGTCTACGTCGCCTGGCTGGGGTTTGAATTTGATACCACGGGTGCCAAGTATGGCGATCCAGTTACCGGCACCATCAGCGAAGGCATGCGCGAGCTGTTCCGCGCCGGCGTCCACAAAGACCAGCCGCACTTCGAAGAAATCGTTGCCTCCAACACGTTTGTTGTCGGCCCGGGTTCCGTCAGCGATACCAGCAATGACGGCAGCAACAATGACACCGGCTCCGGCGATGGATCAAACAACACGGGCTTTGCCGGCAAGCTCGCCGGTGAAGGCGGTGGCGGTGCGTTCGACTTCGTATGGATCCTCGGCGGCGCCGTTGCGCTCGCCTTCCTGCGCCGTCGTGATTACTGGAAGAAGAAGACTGTTAGCGTTGACACTGAGAGCAATAAAAACTCGAACGCTGCCCCTGTCTGATCTGTTTTATCGCGTGCCCGCAACGCGGGCACGCTTCTCCCGCCTTGCCGTACACGTTCAGTTTCAGTTGGAAATAACCCAGGTCTCCAGTACTGCGCACATAGTCGCGTAGCGTCGTACCCCCTTGTTCGATCGCATCGCGTAACACCTGCTTGATGGCTTTCACCAGGGTGTCGTATTCGTCGCGTTTGATACGGCCGGCCGCGCGGCTGGGCCGAATGCCCGCCAGAAACAGCGCTTCATTCGCATAGATGTTGCCGACGCCCACCACCGTATGGGCGTCCATGATGAATAACTTGACCGCCACCTTGCGGCGGCGCGACAGCTCGAACAGGTAGTTGCCATCGAGAGCATCGGAAAGCGGTTCGGGCCCCAAAGCACGCAGCAGCTTGTGGTCGTGGCAATCGTCGTCGCACCACAGCATCGCTCCGAATCGGCGTGGATCGCGCATCCGCAGGCACGTGTGATCCGCGAAGATGATATCCACATGGTCGTGTTTCTGGTGCGGCGTGTCGGCGGGAAGAATGCGCAGATTTCCAGACATCCCCAAATGCACGAGCACCGTTCCCGTGTGGGTGCGAAGCAGCAGATACTTCGCGCGACGTTCAACCTTGTCGATCTTGTTGCCGCGCAAGTGGCTGGCGAGGCCGCTGGGTATGCGCCAGCGTAGGCGCGCGTCTCGCACGATCACATCAACAATGGTTTTTCCAACGACATGGGGGCGGATGCCGCGTGCGGTTGTCTCAACCTCTGGAAGTTCCGGCATATCCGAGTGCGCGCTACATCGTATCTGGTTCGGTCAAGGGCGAATCCGGAGCGTGCTCGGTGGATTCCATCAGGAACCAGGTGAATCCCAGGCCGAACGTGTAGTTTTCTTTCGCTTTCACCAGTGGACTGTCTGCAAACACGGCGCCATGAAAGTTTTCGTAGCGCATAAAAACACCGAACCATTTCTTGTCGAAACGCTTGGACGTTGCCGCCGTAAACCGAAATCCGCTGTAGCCGCCGTTGCTGCTGTATTGCCCACGCGCGGGCGTCACGTACTTTGGCGCGACGTCGTAGTAGTACTTGTGAAAATTCCGCGTCGCGAACGTGGGCCCTACCGTCGTTCCAAACGACCATGCGCGTGAGGCGCTGTAGTTGAAATGCGGAAATGCAAACCAGCCGTGCGAATAGGGCTCAGACATATCGAGCGCGAAGGCAAGGTGGATCGGAAGCTTCAGCCGCGCGATATCACGGTCATCCACTTCGCGGTGAACGGTGTACTCGAATGAAGGACCGACGTGGATCATCAAATCGAGATCCGACATGCCCTTGCGTGCCGCGTTGTCCTTGCTCGCCACCGGCACGCCGAAGTCCGCGCTTGCATTGATGGCGAAGTTGCCCGAGTAATACAACATTGTTCGCAAGCCGCGCCGGTCAACATTCACGCGTTCGCCGCGATAGACCGCAACCGGGAATGGCGCCACGTAGGCCTGGCTCTCGTCCGCACCGCGATAATCCGGAAAACTCACACCACCACCACCCACGCCAAGCTCCCAAAGAGGAAGATGGTCTGCACGGGCCAAAGCGGTCACGGCCAGCAGCGGCAGGGCAAGAAACCAATAACAGCGAATGGACATGGCGCTGCATTATACGGGCGCCTGACCGCTTTGGCGCGCCCGGCGCCGCGTTGCAGGAAAGTAGGGGAATTACGTCACCGGCGCTGGGTGGGTGAACAGCGTCAGGACGGCGGCATAGTCCACCTTGCCGGTTCCGAGCACCGGCAATTGCCGCACGATCGCAACGCGCCTCGGTACGTGCAGCTCGCCAATGCCTTGCTTGCGACAATGCTCAATTAGTGGGGCACGGGTGGCCTCAGCCTGGGTTGTCAGCAGGGCCAACTGCTCCCCTTTCTGCGCATCCGGCACGGCCACAACGGCGTGTTGTGCATCCGGCCAGACCTGACTCACGATGGATTCCACGGCGCTCAGTGAGATCATCTCGCCGCCTATCTTCGCGAATCGCTTGGCACGCCCGCGAATCGTGACGAAGCCTTCGCTGTCCAGGCTGACGATGTCGCCGGTGTCATACCAACCCTGCCCGAATACCGAACGCGGCGCGACCAGTGCACCGGGCCGTTCGTGCAGCAAGTAGCCCAACATCACATTCTGTCCTTTCACGTGCAGTCGTCCGCCTTCGGTAACTCCCGGCACGGTCTCAAGTTTCCAGTCGATGCCCGGCAGGAACCGGCCGACGGTTCCCGCCTTGTGCGCCAATGCTGTGTTGATCGCCAGCGCGGGGCTGGTTTCGGTCGCGCCGTAGCCTTCGAAAATCCGCACGCCGAATTTGTCTTCCCACAAGCGGCGCGTTTCTTCTTTCAACTTTTCTGCGCCCGCAAAAACGTAGCGCATGCTGTAGAAGTCATACGGATGCGCGTAGCGCGCATAGCCGGAGAGAAAGGTATTCGTGCCGAACAGAATCGTCGCATTGATGTCGTAGGCGATTTCCGGAATCACGCGGTAGTGCAGCGGCGATGGATAGAAGAACGTCTTCATGCCGTGGAGCAAAGGCAGAATGGTTCCCGCCGTCAGGCCAAAGGAATGAAACATCGGCAGCGCATTCAAAATGACATCCGATGCCGTGAAGTCCACGCGAGCGCCAAGCTGATGCAGATTCGCGAGCAGGTTGGAGTGCGAAAGGACAACACCTTTCGGTGTTCTTTCCGAACCTGAAGTAAACAATACGACGGCGGGATCGTGTGGTGACGAAGCACGGCGCGTGCGGGATCTTACGGTGAGTGACGCAGCAACCCAGCCGCGTATCTTGTCGAGCAAGGTCAACGAATCGGCGACATCCTCCAGATAAATCACCTTCACGCGCTCGGCGAGCTCTTTGACCGCATTTCCGAGCTTGGCGGTCTGTTCGAACCGGCGCGACGTATACACAACGTTCAAGTTGGCAGTCTCACACGCGAGCCGCAGGCCGCGCGCGCCGACGGTGAAATTCAGCATGGCGGGGACGCGACTATAGAATTGCAGCGCAAAAAATGCCGTACATGTCGTCGCCATATTGGGCAACAGAATGCCGACGATTTCTCCACGGCGCGTATCGCGCGCCATCGCGCGGCCCAGGATCAGCGCGCGCATCACGAAGTCATCGTAGGTCTGAGGCGAACGCTGAATGTCATCGACAATCACATGATCCCCGCCGTGAACACGTCGCGCATCGAGCAGGCGTCGCGGCAGCGTGCTGTCGCGATGGCTCGTCGCATACATCATGTCGGTCATGAGTTCTGACAGCAGCTGGCCGGCACGCGCGCGTCGTTGGCGTGCAGACATCACGCCTTCGATTGAAAGACGCCGAGGGGGAAGAACGGTAAGCGAAATGCGCGGAAACCACCGAATCCGAATGCGCCCCTTCATGCGCGAGAACGGCGTGTACTGCGCGCCTTCGATCCGCACCGGCAGCACCATGGCCTGCGACTTGTCCGCAATCAGCCCGGGGCCTTGATACACCTTCATCAATGCACCTGTGACGGTGATGCGGCCTTCCGGGAAGATCACTGCGCGATGATCCTCTTTGAGGTACTTGATCAGGGACTTGGTCGCCAGCGGATTGGTCGGGTTCATCGGAAACAAATCCACCAACAGGCGCGCGATGCGGCCATACCAGCGCTGTGCATGGAATGTGTCGATCGCAAACGTCAGACGCAGCGGAAAAAATGCCGCAAGCAATACAGCATCAAGAAAGGACGTGTGATTCGCGACGATCAACACGCGCTCACCGGCGCCTTCAAAATGTTCCAGGCCATGAATCCGAACGCGATAAAAAAGTCGCAGCACGGCCCTGGAAAGAGTACGAATCAATGAGTAGATAAGCGATTCGCTCACGTTGGCTAATCGATACAATATTGGGGTCTGGTTGAACTCGCTTCACTTCCGTCGGCAGGGCGCGGAATTATCGGTAACACAATACGTGAAGGATAGTTCGTGCCGCTCCAAACTTCTTGGTGTGCAAGCAATGGAGATGTTTCATAGGCGATGTCCGTTCCGGTATTCGGATTCCGATCGTAGTGCGGAAAGTTACTGCTGCTAATTTCAACACGCAGGCGATGGCCCTTTGGAACGACTGTGCTTGTTGGCCACATCGAGATTTGAATCGGCGTCGTCGCTCCAATGACATAGTTGCGGCGAATGATGCCGTCCGAAATATTGTACGCAGCCCCATCTGGATGCACATCAATCAGCTTCGCCGTGAAATCGGTGTTTCTTGCGTACGTCGTTACAAACAATTCCACGGAAAGTGGGCCGGTAATTTCGATGGAACGACGCAACTCCGGGCTGGTATAGACGAGCACATCATTGCGTTGTTCAATATCGTTTTGTTTTTTAATGCCGGCGCGAGGTCCCAGCATCGGCCCTCCACGAGTCGGAACGGGACTCTTTGGATCGTAGGTGAATTTGTTCACGGAATCCGCAACCGGAGCATTGCAAGTCAGAATTCCATTGCCTTCTGCTGAATTTGCGGACGAGCCAGATAAATAGACCGGCGTATAGCGCGTTCGCGCCAGCGGCCATTCATTTTCGTCGCGCCATGTATTTTCGCCCATTACGAAGAGTCGAATCGGAGCGTTGAGCCTTGAGGGCCGTTCGAGTCCCATCAATTGCGTATCGAACCACGAAACGCTGGGTTCAATGCTTGCCGGGCGGTAGTCGCCAATCGTGAACCCGTCGGGAAATCTAACGGGATCCGCATGGGTCCACGGGCCAATGATAAGGCGACTTTCCTCGGCGACCGATGCGGCCGATGTACGTTGTAACTCAAGAAAATCGCGCAGCTGCGTAGGTAGAAACGGATCGTACCAACCGGCCATCAAGAGGATCGGCGCTTTGGCCTCCCGTGCGCGATGTTCGCCATCGATCTCGCGCCAGTAATCGTCGAATTCCCGGTGAGTGACCCAATCATTGAAAAATGAAATATCTTCACCCGTTGCGCGGCGATCGGCGTCGATCAATGGAAAACCGCTGAACCCACGTTCAAGATCATCAAAAGAAGGGTCGACGTCGCGCGTACCGCGACTTCGAACAGCCCAAAACAACGCGGATTCAAGCGCGAAGGCGCCACCGGGATGAAACATCTCACGAAATTCAGAGCTGGCGATCTGGATGCTCATCGCAGAACGATCAAACTCAAATTTGTCCGCAATGGCCCATTGCGTTTGCCCAAACGAAGAACCGCCCCACATTCCGAGGCGTCCGTCGAACCATGATTGTTGTTTTATCCAGGCCAGTGTTGCCAAACCGTCCATGCGTTCATTTCTCAGCGGATAAAATGTTCCGCCCGATTTATAGCGTCCGCGCGTGCCTTGTATGACCACGTTGTATCCACGCTCGGCCCAAAATGATCCAATCATGTTCGCGCCGAGTGAATTCTTGAACGTCTTTGTGAATGGGATTCGCACAAGGATTGTGGGTGCCTGTGCCATTCCCCGAGGTCGGTACACCTCGGCGACAAGTTGGATTCCGTCGTCCGTCGTCATTGCTACATCACGCTCGACAACAACTTCGTAGGTCCCGGGTCGGACCTGATCGATGGGCAAGATCTTTTTCGCAATGAGGCTCGTGCATCCGGAAATGAGAAAAATGAGGAGAACAGCGACGAGTCCCTTCAGTGCGCTCGTCCTCTGAGCGACAGGTGATTTCACGTGGATTCCACCAAGCGCAAATGGTCTGCGTTGGGTTGAATGTCCAATTGCCATCCCGTCGTGCTGAATTGAATTCCAGCGACCAGTCCCAGTTTTCCGAACATCAACGAGGGACTGCAGACGTCTTCTTTCAGCAGAAATGTTCCGAATGCACCTTCCCTCGCCACGACAGCAGACGGAAAAGCCGACGCAGCCAGCATTC
Source organism: Proteobacteria bacterium UBA6921 (assembly GCA_002450895.1). Taxonomy (GTDB): domain Bacteria; phylum Pseudomonadota; class Gammaproteobacteria; order SG8-11; family SG8-11; genus UBA6921. The sequence continues at coordinate 21,787 of DKAR01000192.1, read as the reverse complement.
CCGCACGAGTCAGCAGGCTGGTTTCGCCGACTTGTGCGCCGACGATGAGGTCAATCTTTCGACCGTGAGCGCGACAGGCCAATTCCAGGCTGCGCAACAATCCGCCCATTTTTGAAACGCGTAGATTGATAATCCAGCGCTCGGGATCCTGTTCCAGCGCGGTTACGTCATCGCGCGAACACACGGATTCGTCGAGGATCATGCGCAACTTCAGCGCATCGTGAATCCGGCGCATTGCCGAAAGATCCCTGGCCTGCACCGGTTCCTCAATAGCCCATAGGAAATCACGCAGCCGACGCAGGGCGGTAATCGCCGATGTCGCATCGGGATAGACATTATTCCCGTCGGCGCGAATGCGAATGCCCTCGCCGCACAGGGATCGCAGCGTTTGCAGCTTCTTCTCATCCCGCTGAGCATCCCCCGACAGCTTGATCTTGAAATCCGTCATTCCAAGATCGCGGTAGCGTTCAACGGTCGCGACAAACGTACCGTGGTCGCTATCGCCCACGACGGCAGAGTAAGGCGGAAGCGTTGACGTTGCCTCTAGCGCCAGCAAAGTGGATATCGAGCGGTTTTCGTGTTGCGCAATGGCATCGAGAAGTGCGAGTTCGATCGCGCACCACGCAGCAGGGTTGCGATTGATTTTTTCGCGGTGAGCATCCGCCCACGCGGCGAGGCCGCCCAAGTCATGTACTTCAGCAATTACTGAGGCCGCATGTTCACGAAAAAACGCCTGTGCGCTTTCCGGGGATTCCCCTGTTACATAACTTCGCGGGCAGGCTTCACCGTTTCCGATGAGTCCCGTGTCGGTCGTCGCGTTGACCCATAGGCTGTCCGTGACGGACCGAACAGCTTGCGCGTGCTTGAATTCGACACGCAACGGAATTGCCAACTGCGAAAGGCTTATTGAACGTATGTTCATGGCGGGGGCAGCGTAGTGAAGTTTTCAATCAGCGAAGCGTCAACGTCGCGACGGTATTGAAGCAGTCTGGGCTTGTACTGGCTTTCGCGCTTGGCGCCGGACAGCGCATTGCGCTTCACAACCTCGCCTGTTCCAGACCGCACAAAGATCACGTTGGCAGGTGCCAAACGACCACTGGCTCGTTTTGCTTCGTATTCAATATTAAGGTGCGCCAACATTCGATCGAAATCCTGTGCGAGTTGTGAAGCATCGAGTTGAGGTGTTCCTTCCGGTTCAAGGTACAGTGTATAGGTGGCGGTGACCTCGTCAGCAACGCACGTGTAATACGCGCTATCAAACTTGTACTGTTGCTCAAGGCCACTGATTGCGGCGATCAGCTGCGCTTCGTAAAGCTTCTCTCCGGTGATGCTGGTGACGCCAGCTCCTTTTTGTACGAACCGAAGCAGCGGTGTGTTTTCGAACGTACTTCCGGCTTCCACGATGTCATCCATTGAATAGCGATAGAGTCCCGACGCAGTTGTGACAAAGATGTAGTACGTCGCGCCCGGTTTGAGCTCATCGATCGTAAGGAATCTCGGTGTCCCACTTTCCCACGCGTCGCGCTCAACGAATTCAAAGAAGTGCTCGTAAAGCAGCGGAAGACCGAACGGCCCGCCATCCAGCGATAGCGTGCCGCGCATTTCGCTCGCGACGTAGCCGGCGTCATAGATAATGGTGTGGGACGGAAGCTTGTCCCGCAGCGCATTCAGTGCGATGCCGCAGCTGCCGCCTGACCAGGTAGTCACCATGCGGATTGATGGCCAAATGTCTGAATAGGTCAGTGGGCGCCGCGCACGAAGCGCGCGCAATTTTCTGGCGCGCTCGGGCTGGGCTTTAAAAGTCGCGCGGTCAGGAGTATTCCGGGGGCGATCATCAGGTGACGTGGCATTCCAATTGCCACTGGCGAGTTCATCCAGCAGCGAATCGCAATTCGCATTGATCACGTCAAGCAATCGGATAAAGGACGACGGGTTCGCCGCCGCGAGATAACTGATGTTGGGTTCCGCCAGCGCGTGACGCGCCATCACCAAATACTTTTGGTCATAGCTTTCAATTGAAAACACTTCCGCTGGAACGGCATAGAGTGAACGCATCCATTTCGGCATATGCGCGTAGAAATATCCTGAAACAGACCCGAAGGATTTTCCATTCGGGGCATAACCCTCGATTGCGGGACCCACCATTCCCAAGGACTTGCCGTGAAATGCCTCTGGACAAAGTTGGTACTGGATCGCACAGAGCGCCCGTTGCTCTTCGCGGTACTGCTCGAGAGACGTTGCGACGAGAGGCAGAAGTTTCGGACCGGCGGTCGTGCCGCTGGTGCGCGCGTACATGATTGGCGTTTGGGTTGTAAGCGCCGGTAGTCCATTCATCTGTTCCTCAATCCACGGACGAAGCGAATCGAAGGTCTGTACCGGGACATTCGCGCGGTAGTCGTTTACATCACGAATCTGCTCGAAGTGGTGCGCCACTCCAAATCGCGTTCCGGCATTTGTCGCGAGTATCGAACGCAGCACCCGTTCCTGCGCCTGACGTGGACTTTGAGTCATCGGTCGCACGCGACGCATGTATTGCCAATGGTGATACCGCATCGTCAGCGCTACGAACGGTCGACGCACAATTTCGCGCCAGGTGGGCAACGGCAAGTCCAGCTTGTCGAGCTTTGCAGTAAACGGAGCGCGCATTTGTGCGTCGAAGGAGGCAGGGTATTCGCGATTTGTCAGCCCGAGGTCGCCGACCTCGCGGTCGCCCGGCAGGAAACGCGTGCCGAACACCCAGTCCCAAACAATGACGTTATTGCCGTAGTTGCGATTTGATTCTTCCGGAAGTCGCGAATGATGCCAGCGATGCAACTCGGCACTGCTGATGAAGTAGTTCAGCACTCCGAAACGCAATTGAATATTGCAGTGTTGAAAGAAACCGTTGATGGCGTAAAAAACGAAATACAAGCTCGCGACCGTCGCGTCCACGCCAACAAGTATGAACGGCAATGTGTCGAGAAATAGCTGAAGCAGTTTGTCAAAGGGGTGGAATCGCCCCACGTTGAACCAGTACAGCCGAGGTGGCGAGTGATGCACCGCGTGCAGGCGCCACAGCAGCGGAACCTCATGGGCGGCGCGATGCAGCCAATAGCGCAGGAAATCCGCAGAAAAAATCATCAAGACCGCCTGTACTGCAATGGGCCACCCATGTGGCCAGAGGCCATGCAGCGGTGTATTGGCCCTGTCGCCGGTTTCAAGCAGCCAGAGTACAAACCCCGCGGACACGAGATAAGGCAACGCAATTTGAATCGCGACCATGAACGTCGCGTCGGTTCGAATGTCGCGCCCCGTCGGGTGCCACGAGACGCGCTGCGGAAGTGCCCACTCCAAAAACGTGATGATGAGTGCGGCGCCGATCACCGGGCCATAGTTGGCCCAGACAAGAGCAACGCCTTCGTTGACCAGCATCTGGTGAACACTAATGCAGGCCGCCATGAGTGCCGGATAAATCAGCCACGGCGCGATATCAGACAGAATCCGGCGCATATACCCCTTTCCGGTGAAATAGTCCCAGCACGAGCAAGAATGACGCGAGCACGATGTGAAACAGCGTGGGGAGCCAGTGACTGAACCAATTGCTTTCTGAGAGTGCGGTCAACCCGAGCGCCAAGCGCGCCAACATCGAAGCTCCATATACCCCTCCGGCGATAAGAAACCACTTGGCCGTCTCGGGTTGGGGTGACATGCGGCCTGTATGAATACGTACCGTGGCACGTAACATAAGACCAAGGATGAGGACTTGCGACAATACAAGGAGAGGATACGGAAGCACATTGCTGTGCCAGGACTCGAATGGCGGCAAAAACGAAACCGGAAGCCACAGTGTCACAAGTTGGGCGACGATTCGAAATACGAATAACGATGCCAATACCGCAAGCGCGGAGGAATAGTGCCAAGGTGGTTGGTGCCGAACCCCGATCATGATGTCCTGTATCGGCATGATTTAGCGCTGGGTTGGCACCAAGGCGACCCGTATCTAGAAAATAAACGCAAACCCCCCAAAGACGCCGCGCCCGGAAACATCAATGTTGTCGCGCGACCCGATGTCGTCGACGATCTTGGCGTTGACCTGGCGGACTTCGGCGTAGAGCGCCAGTTGCGCCATGCGATACATGACGCCGCCGCGTAATTGAAAGATAGGGCCGGTGACTTCATCGGAGCTCGACGAGAGTCCGTTCTCACGGGTCTCGACGGCACCGACACCGGCCCCGGCCCCCAGGAAACTGGAAAACCGATCCGTGTGTTGGAAGTACTGCTTGATATTGGCAAATGCGAATTGCGAGTAGGCGGTGTAGTCCGATCCACCCAGCCCGTAGGCATTCGAGAAGCGCAGGTATTCCGCGCCGAAGCTCATCTGCGTCTTGCGGTGAAATTCGTATTCGATGTTGATGACGTCGGACGCCGATTTGTCGAAGTCGCGGCCTTCGTTGTTGGAGTCCAGCAGGTTATAGATACCGGTTCTTGCGATCAGAAAGTTGCGATCAGCGGCCTCGGCTGTCGCCATGGGTACCGCAAGAATCAATGCCAGGAAGGGAAACACCAAATGATCCGTTCGCATCTTTTCGCTCCATCCGGTTGCGCCCGTCGAATCAGGCCGGGCCATGCTGACGGTGGCACCGCAAAGGCTCAACTCGCGCGACCAAAGTGTCGTATCCTGTGCGCGCGGGTATCGAGTGGTGACACCGAACAACGTTGGGGGGCAAATGAGTCAGACGCGAATTCTGGTGGAGGCACTGAAGCGGGCGCTGAAGTCGCAGGGGCTAACGTATCCTTCGGTTGCCAAGCAACTGAACGTAAGCGTCGCGACCGTAAAACGAATGTTTTCCGAAGGCAACTTCACGCTCGATCGACTTGATCAGTTGTGCAACCTGCTCGCGATGGATCTTTCGGACATCGCGAAGCTCGCCGAAGGCCACAGCCGCAAGCTCGGCGAATTGAGCGAGGCGCAAGAACAAGAACTGGTGAAGGATCACAAATTGCTGTTCGTGACCTATCTCGTCGTCAACGGATATTCTTTTTCCGAACTTCTGGAAGGCACGCGCTTTGACCAGCACGAACTGATCCGTCTGCTCGCGCGCCTTGATCGCCTCAAGCTCATCGAACTGCTCCCGAACAACCGCATTCGGCTGCTGATCTCGCCCAGCTTTACTTGGCGACGCGGCGGACCCATCGAGCGCTTCTTCGTAGAACGCCTGCGCGATGAATTCCTGCGCAGCCCGTTTAACCGACCGAACGACATTCTGAGCACTGTCTCCGGAATGCTCTCAGAAAAATCCATGCGCAAGCTGGCGGAGACAAGCCGCAAACTAATCGTCGAGTTCCAACAACTCAACCGTGACGATCACCTGCTCCCAACCACGCAGCGTAAATCGGTAAGCCTCATCGTTGCGATGCGACCGTGGCAGACCTCTGTGTTTGAAAAGTTTCGGCGTGCGGCGGGGAAATAAGAATCCAATCAGCAAAAGAAGTACGTGCGTGTTCGTAAATCGCCTGGGTCAAAAACGACCCAGCCCATGCGAATGATTCGCTTCCGTTTCTTCGATCACCTTGTTTATGATCGTCGCATCTCGACAAGACGCCCAGAAAAGAAAGTGCGAGACGCAAATCGTTCCTTTAAACGGAACAGATTGACGAGTTGACGCACGAGGATTGGCGCTTGTTGCTCGAACAGTATCGGGGCGCCATGCATAACAAGCTCGAAGAAACCGGAGTACCTCTCGGCGAATTTCCATTTCCAGTCCCTGAAGGTCCGCACGAGTCGCGGTATCTGACGTGGCTGCGCAATCACTCGAATTACATGGGTGTGCGAGGGCTGCTCGACTACGTTCGATCGGTCGCCGTGCTGCTGCGCGGCATTGTCGTCAACTCGCTCGTCATTCTGCCGTTCCTCCTGCTCATTGCGATTTGGCTTGCCTACACGCATCACTGGATGCGGGAGAATCCGTTCCTAATAACAAAAGTAGCGCTTGTCGCGACCGCTGCGTGGATTGTCCTGTTCGTTACTCTCGGGCCCGTATTCAAGATCAAGCAGTACCGAAGAAGCGTCGCGTACGGCAGCGAAAGCTCCATCGGGATGCGCGATATCTACGAGCGTTCCTTCAGTTTGCTGCTGATCACAATTCTCGCCATTGCTGTTTTCGAGGCGTTGCCATCGGTTGTTGAGTGGCTGCGTGATTTGCGTCTTGAGGGGAAGCTCGGTTGGCAAGGCGGCGTTGCGGCAGTGGGTACGATCATGGCCGTGTTGAGTCGCGCCAATACGCTGTTGTCTGGCCTCGCGGGTATGAAGAAGAAGTTGGCCATGGCGCTCATTGGCGTGCTGGGAATTCTTGCGCCCCTGCTGGTGGTTCTGTTTGTCGCGGATTTTCTGCTGTACGGCCCCATACCCGCCAGCGCGCTAATACTGTTTTCGCCGGTGGTGTTGCTAGTGATTTTATTTGTCGTAACGAACATCGGTGCCTTTTTTGTGTTTTATCGTCGTTTGATGTGGTGGCTGCCAAAGGTCTTCACGTTCAAGGACTACTTGAAGCTCCAGATGCGACTCATCGTCGCCTACGCTGTTTTGTTGATTGCGATTGGACTTTCCCTCGAACTCATTGCCCCGAATCCGCCGTCCGAGTACATCCAGCTGGAGCAGTTCGAGACTCTCGCCAAATCCCTCGAAAACGTTTCAAAGAAAGATCTGGATCCGGGTATCACCGTGTTGGTCGACGATTTCGTCTCAATGAACGACCAGTATCAGAAACTCAAGGAAGAACTGGAATATCAGGACCGCAATGGCTTTGGGTCCGGTGAGCTCAGGCACAAGATAGAAGCGACACTGAAAAAGTTTGTCGGGAAGTTTCAGGAAAACTCGTTGGACAACACCGATCTCGATAACTACGAAGAGCTGAATAGAATATCGAAGTATTTTGCCACAGAGACAAAATTTGCCCGTTTGGGCGACAAACTTTCGAGCCAGTCCGAAGGGAGTCTGATCCCACTCCGCCGTGAAATTTCCAGGCTCGCCGTTGGGCAGCTCTTCGACATCATTAAAAAGAGAATTGGCAATGACGACGACAATGGCAAGGTGACCAAGCTACTGGTCAATCAACTTTTGACGGAAAAGCTGCTGCAATGTGAGCTGCTCGCTTTTGAATGTTCCTTTGATAACGTTGCGGAGCAGGTCAACGAAGCGCTGCGGAATTCGAGCGCTTCAGAGATTGCAGTGCTCATCAGTCCGAAGAAACTCGCGAACGCAGTGAAGAGCAAGTATGAAGGTGTTTCGCGATTGCCGGATTCGGTCGACCCCGGGAATCGGGACGAAATAGCACGGTTGCTGCCCAAGGATGAACTTATTTCTCTCGTTGCGTTGGCCCGCACGCCAGCGCAATGGAAGAGTCTGGCTCAGGACGCGCAGTCAGATCTTGGGGAGCTGATCAAACTTCGGAACAATATCGCAACTGCGTACGCGGACTTATTTGAGCAACTGAAAAATGCGCGCCCTCCGGCAAGCGAGGATGTGCTCAATGAATACAGTTATGCAGAAAATGAATCCCTCGACAAGATCGTCGATTCGCCGGGCCGGCAAATTCTGAATGACGCGTATGGATATTTGTTTGACCCGGACGCGCTTCGCTATCCGGATGGCGCGGTCCAGGTTGACGGAGCGCGAGAGCTCGCGCGCTTTGCGGCAGCCGCTTTTTTCGATTCCACATTTGATGGGCCCGGCCATCAGGCTGTTACGCAGTTGATCTTTGGGAATCTTGGCCTGCTGCAAAAGGAGTATCTGGCCACAGAAACCACCGAAATGTTCAACCTTGGCTTTCCACCCAAAGCGCTGTTCGTTTTTCTCCTGGCGGTTTCCATCTTTTTTGTCTGCTGGGCCAGCGTGGACGTCAACCTGACTTCGATTCATGGCCTGTACCGCGACCGCCTGGCATCGGCCTTCCTGGTCGGGGTCGATACGAAGGGTGACGTCGACATCGAGGAAGACATCGATCTGCACGAAACCAGCTGTTACGAGGCGGGTTCGACCGCGCCGTATCACTTAATCAACGTCGCGTTGAATCTGCAAGGGAGCAAGGACATCGGCCTGCGCGATCGCAAGAGTGACTTTTTCATCTTCAGCAAACGCTTCATCGGTGGGCCACGCACTGGATATTGTCGCAGCGAAACGATGGAGCAGGTTTTTCCGCAAATGGATCTGGCGACCGCCATGGCGGTATCCGCCGCCGCCGCCGCGCCCAACATGGGGCGGGAAACTTCTCCACTTCTCGTTGCGTTTCTGACGCTGCTCAATGTCCGTCTGGGTTTCTGGATGCCGAACCCCGGGAGGCTGGAAGAGTGTTTGAAAAAATCCTTCTGGCAACGATGGCAGTACGCGGTTGTGAAACGTTGGCAGACTGGCTCGTGGCGGCCCGAACCCCTCGGTTTCAGATTCGAGGAGGTCTTTAGAGCGGAACTGCTCGAAATACAAAAACGTTGGGACCAAGCCTACGCTGGTGAAACGCAATGCCGCGGCCTTTTTTGTGATGAGAAAACGCACGCGCCGATTCTTGCGCCGACCATCAAACATGGATTGGTCGGCCTTGCGTTTTCAGGTGGTGGCATTCGTTCGGCGGCAATCAACCTGGGAATCACGCAAACGCTTCACAAGTTTGGCGTGTTCAAACACGTGGATTACATGTCCACCGTCTCCGGCGGCGGATATCTGGGCTCGAGCCTGAGCACTTTGATGCGCTCCCGGCAAAGATTGGTCAGCGAAGTTGATGGCTTGGCCACAGTAAATGACATCAGCGAGATTGCAGGCAACGTCACCATCAAACGGGATGGACCGCCCGAAGGGACCATTGAGGTCGTCATTACACCGAAGCAGAGCGGCGAGAAGCCGCGCGTGCATCGATTCAGTAAAGACACGGAGTTGGCTGTTGCCGAAGGTGATGAAGTGAAAATCGGGCAGCTGCTGCTCAAGCACCGCCAAGTGGTGGTCAAGCCGAAGCGGCCTTCGGAGAAGGTGCGAACCTATCGCTACTCGCCCGATGCGTATCTGAACGTGCGCGACGGTGAAAAAGTGAACAGTGAAACGAGGCTGCTCAAGCCACTCGCCACCGCGACCCAAAGCGCAATTGCGGGAACCGTCCAACACATCGAAATTAACTCAACCGACGGTGGCCAAATCGTGACCGTGAAGGCCGGTCGGCAGCATGGAATGATGATGCGCCTCACGAACGCCGCGCGACGGATGCTGGGGGCTTCTGCGAAGGAACAGGCCAACGAAGCGGACGGGGTGGCTCGCGACCATCGCTTCACACGGTTCGATACGCTGGTCGTTAAAGAGGGGGACTACGTTCAGGCTGGTCAGCAACTGGTAAAGCGACACAACAGCTTGGGTGATCGCCACAAGTGGCGCGTGCGGACACTGGCCCTGATGCGGGAAATTCTGAGCCGGCTCGACGAAAGGCACCGTTGGGTCAATCTCTCAGACGGCGGTCATATCGAAAACCTGGCGACATTCGAGCTGCTGCGCCGCCGCTGCAAGTACATCATCATCGGCGACGGCGAAGCGGATCCGAAACTTCAATTCGGCGGGCTAGCCACGCTCATGCGCTGCGCCTACATCGATCTTGGGATTCGAATTGAAATTAACCTGGACGAGCTTCGCCTGCGAAAAGTGAACGACGAAGAGGACGAACCCGCCGTCAGCGGAACACACTACGCGGTTGGGACCATCACCTATCCGAAAAAGGACTCGGAAGAGCACCACGAGATAGGCTACCTGCTCTATTTAAAGTCGTCATTCACCGGGCATGAATATGAAGGAATTCGCGAATATCGCCACCGCAACCCTGACTTTCCGCATCAGTCGACTTCCGACCAGTTCTTCGACGAAGGCCAATTTGAAGCGTATCGCGCACTCGGCCAACGCATTGCGAAAAGCGCGTTGACTTACGCGGATGGAAAACCGTGCGGCCCATCGTTAAAGAATTTCGAAGATTTGATAATGAATAAACTTCCGAAAGGAAGCGTCGCCATTTGATGTGTGACGGACCAAGTTGCCGAATGGTGTAGCGAACGTCTATGTACGGCCAATACCCGACCGACGACAATATTGGAAAGCGGACATTCAAAGGAAATGATTTGTAGGTTGGGGTGCAAACCCCAACACTTGGCGCTAAACGCTACCGATACATGTCCGTCTATCTGAAAGTACGTTGGGGTTCGCATCCGCTCACCCCAACCTACCGCGCTACGAGACCCTGGCCGACATTGTCGGTACGATATTGGCCAAGGCCTCGTTTTCGTCGTCAGTGGGCCCCGCAGCGTCGGCGCCGTACCCATCTCGCACCGGAAATAAATGCTAACAGCAACGTCGCCAAATCGAAGGCGCCACCACCGCTCTTGCCTCCGCCGGAATTGGAGGGCGGGGATGCTGCCGGTGCGCTCTCGGTTGTCACGCTGAAAGTGTCGCTGACACCTCCGATCGTGAGAACTGTATCCACGGTCGTGTCGTAACTCGCGGACGATGTTGTTCGGACGGTAACAGTATCTCCATTGTTTGCAGTGCCAGCCGTTGCTGTATATGCGGCGCCGTTAATCGAATATGTTCCACCGGTTACGGAAATCGCGACGGCTACGTTTATGCCGGAAATCGTAATGCTGTTCGAAGTCACCGAAGTATTCGGTGCCACGCCGGTTTGATCAGTGAACGTGAATGCGTCGGGTGTTGTTCCGTCGTGCGTGGTGGCGGTAAACGCGCCATTCACACCGCCGATTGTGAGAGTTGCGGTGACTGCGGTTGTGAAACTTGCAGACGAGGTGAGCTGTACCGTCACCGAGTCCCCATTGCTTACGTTACCGGGTGACGCCGTGTAGGACGCACCGTTGATCGAGTATGTTCCTCCCGCGATGGAGATCGGCGAGGGGCCGGTGATTCCGGCAACAGTGATGGTGCCCGATGTGATGGCGCTGTTGAGCGCGACACCGGTCTGGTCCGTAAACGCGAACGCGTCGGGGATGACGTCGTCGAGCGTGGTCACGCTGAATGTGTCGCTCACGCCGCCGATGGTCAGCGTTGCATTGGTGGTGGTGGTGTAGCTGTTTGCCGATGTGACTCGAACGGTGACGGTGTTTCCATTGTTTACTGAACCGGCCGAGCTGGTGTAGGAACCACCGTTGATGGCGTACGTGCCCCCAGTAATCGAGATCGTCGAGGCGGCGCCCAGACCGGAAATGGTGATGGTGTTCGAAGTCACCACCGTGTTAAACGCAACGCCAGTCTGATCGGTGAAGGTAAATGGATTTGGCGTCGTGCTGGGAATCGTTGTGGCGCTGAACGTTTCGCTGACGCCGCCGATGGTGATTATCGCGTTTGTCGTTGTTGAGTAGGTGTTCGCCGCGGTCAGGCGCACGCTGACTGTATCGCCATTGTGCACATAGCCCGCTCCTGACGTGTACGTGCCGCCGTTGATCGAGTAACTTCCGCCGTTGTTCGAAATGGGCGCGGCCACCTCAATACCGCTTACGGTGATGGTATTCGATGTGACCGTTGCGCCAAGTGGTACGTTCGTTTGATCTGTAAACGCAAAGGCCGTCGGAACCGTATCAAAAGTATAGGCATAGACGCTTCCGCCCTGAGTGCCCGCGTAGAGGGTAGGAGGGTTGGCGTTGTCGAGTGCCATCGACTTTATGTCCGGCTTATTCAATCCGGAAGACATTAAAGTCCAACTGCTGCCGCCGTTTACGGTCTTGTAGATACCGCCGGGGAATACGCCAGCTCCACCGTCAGTTCCGACATACAGCGTCGTCGGCGTAATGGGATCGATGACAATGGCGGTTACTTTTAGCGTTGCCAGTCCTGAAATAACTTGTGTCCAGGTATCTCCACCGTTGGTCGTCTTGAAAACGCCAGATCCATCGGTGGTCGCGTAGACGGTTGACGGTGTAACAGGATCGACCGCCATCGAAAAAACGAAATTGGGTCCGGCCGAATTGGTCGCGCTCCAGTTGGCGCCACCGTCTGTGGTTTTGTAGACGCCATGATTTTGTGTGCCCGCGTAGACGGTAGACGGGGACACGGGATCGACCGCCAAAGCGCTCACAGTGGAGTCGTTTATCCCGGTGCTCGACGAGGTCCATGTAACGCCACTGTCCGTGCTCTTATAGACGGCAAATCCATTCGTACCCACGTACAACGTCGACGGCACGATTGGATCAATCGCCAGGGCACTATTGTCAATGCCGGGAGCGTTATTCGCTGCGTTCCAGGTCGCGCCGCTATCGGTGCTGTGATAGATCATACCGAACACCCCGGCGTATACGTTGGTAGGTGTGATCGGGTCGATGACCATTGATTCGACATAGGTACTTAAAAGTCCGGAGTTCGAATAAGACCAGTTGGCGGCCGAATCGGTGGTCTTGAAAATTCCACCACCGAAGCCCGATGCGTATAAGGTTCCTGGTTGGTTCGGGTTCACGACAATGCTGGAGATATGAGCCAGTTTTACTCCCGAATTGGCGGGGCTCCAGTGGGCACCTGCGTCGGTACTCTTGGACACGCCGCCTCCACCCGTTCCAACATAAACGGTGGCGGGTGTTGTCGGATCGATTGCAATTGTCGCTGCGAGCACGCTCGACACGCCCGTGTTGATCAAGCTCCAGTTCGCGCCGCTGTCGGTCGTTTTATAAATGCCCGCCGTTCCCAGGTTCGAGATATAGCTTCCCGTCGCTGCGTACACGGTGGCTGAATCCGAAGGATCGACGACGAGGTCGTTCACAAAAAATCCAGCAACCCCTGCAGGCAACCAATTTGTGCCGCCATCGACGGTTTTGTAAACGTTTCCGCCGGTCGTATAGGCGTACAACGTTGAGGTTGAAGTTGGTGAAATCGTCAAGGCGACAATGGTTTTACCCGAGATGTTTGTGGTACCGGTAACACTCCAGTTGGCTCCGCTGTCCGTACTCTTGAAAACGCCGCTACCCGCCGTGCCTGCGTAAAGAGTGGTGGGTGTGGACGGATCTACAATCAACGAATAGATGTTTAGATTGGTCAGGCCCGTATTTGCCGCAGCCCAGCTCGTACCGCCGTTGGTCGTTTTGTACACGCCATTCCCGACAGTTGCGGCGTACACAGTCGACGACGTCGCCGTGTTAATCGCCAGACGACTCACAGATCCGGTAATACCGCTGTTTGCAATCGCCCAGGTTCCGCCCCCATTCGTGGTTTTGTATACGCCGCTCCCGGTCGCCGCATAGAGGGTGCTTGTTGCGCTTGGGGCCATCGCCAGATTACGGACATAGAGGCTTATGCCAAACCCGGAGTTCGATGTTATCCAACTCGCGCCGCCATTCGTGCTCTTCAAAACGCCGTCGGAATTGGTGGCGGCAAATAGGGTCGTCGGGGTGCCGGGATCGATCGCGATACTCAGCACGCCTGAACCACCTTCAGGGCCGCCGGTTTGACTCCATTGTCCTACCGCGGCAAACGAGGAATTTGAAAATACGAACACCAATAGCGCCAGCGTAACTGTTGCTGTGCGTCGAAAAGCGCATTGGGTTCTTGAAGAGAAATGTCCACTCGACGGCCGCATAACGGAATATGGAAACAGCATTGAAACTACCCCCGACGTGATTGGTGTGCGTATGACGCGGCAGACATCCACTGCTGGATTCGCCGCGATCTGATAACACAATTTCGCACAATATTGAAGCTGGATGGACCTTACAATGTACTTAAGAGCGGGATGTCTGTTTGAGGTAAGCGATCACACGGGTACCGCTTATTCACAATACGATACGTATCTCACGAAATACGTTTCCGCTATATGCGCTTGCTATTCAATTCTTGCAAATTGCAACGCCAAGAGTTTGGTTCGCTAAATTGCCCGAACGGGTTGCTTCGATGGCGGATTGAGCGGCAGCACAGGGTGTGCAAGTTGGCAGTGGTACTACATGTGGTTTCTTCCCCCGGCTGTGCAAAAAACTAATTCTTACCAGGTTCTTTAGTTGTTTCAGCTGCCGCCGCCGGAATCAGATGAAACAGCCGTCCGCGCGCATCAGACGAGAACTGATACTGAATGCCCATAGCCTTATTACCGAGGAGGAGGTCGCCGTCTTTGCTCAGGATGTCCAGTTGCATGGGCGGCGTGGGTTCGCGGAAGGTGAGGGTGGCGGTTTGTCCGGTGGGGGTTCCGGAATAGGCGACGACTTGCAGTGCCTGTGCGTGGCGCCATTCGTCGATGAATTTGTGGGTGTCGTCGGCAGACAGGTTGGCGATCTCGGGAGTGACAATCCACTTGCCGCTGGCGGCGTCGTTGCGCACGGTCATCGCGGGGAGTTTGAGTTCGGTCAGGTCTGACGCGTGTTCCGGCATCAGTGCGGTGCTGACAAAGCCGTACACGTCGCCGGAGAGGCGATAGAAGCTTTCATCTGTGGTCAGATGGATGGAGTCACCCGCGCGCATGTAGCGGCGTTTGTCGAGTGGATTGATGCCGCCGTACTCGATGACCTGATCGTTGAGATGAAGACGAATTTTTGGGGCATCCAGCTCGTATTGCTTCAAGTCCCGATCCGCCGCTGCGAATTTTCCAAAGCTGGTTGCTTGCGCGATCCGCGCTACATTCGCGACGCGGAAATCATTCGCGGGCAGATTGACCGGGCTGGTGATACGCCAGTGGTCACCCTGTTTGTCGAACTTGATCGTGTCGTTGGCGGTGCGCTCGATTTCAATGTGCGTGATCGAATCGGGATTAAGCGCGGTGATGCGCGGCTGCTCGGGGGTTTTATCTTTTCCCGGTTCGAGGATCACGACCAGCGCGAGCACGATGATGACCGCGGCAAGGGAAAGATTGAGAACGAGTCGGTTATTCATTGGGCGAAAGAAGTCCGGATATTCCCCGCGCGCCGCGTCATTGCTTGCGGCGCTTCCACCAGATCATGACGCCGCTGCCGACCAGCGCCGCAGGCACCAGCAGCAGGAAGCCGAAGCCGATCACGATTTGCATGGTCTTGGAGAGCTCGAGATTGCGATCCGGCGTGGTCTTCGACGGAATCGAAACCAGCGCGTCGTCGTGGCTCAGCCAGTTCACCATGTTCATGCCGAGATCCAGATTGCCGCCGTTGCCAAGAAAGCTGTTGGAAAGAAAGTCGCCATCGCCGACGACGATCACTCGCTGTTCGGCTTTTGCGGCGGGCTTGTTCGCGTCCGCCGGCTTGTCCTGATTCTTTTCCGAAAGATCGCGCGTCATCGCGATGCCGACGGTCAGCGGGCCGGGAATGTCCTTGCCCTTGTCCATCGCCAGCTCGCCCTGCATGGGGCCGGTTTCTGACCAGCTGCGCGCGACGGTTTCCAAAATCGCTTCGCCGTTCCATCCTTCCGGCTTGTTGAATTCCAGTGCCGAGGCTTGCGGCAGCAGCGTGACGCGATTGAATCCACGAGTCACCGGGTGGGCCGGGTACTCCGCCACGATGGCGAAGCGCGGATCATTGATACCGAAGAGTTGCGTCGTGGGGTCGACGACCACGCCGGGTTGCTGATGAATGCCCAGCTCTTCGGTCAGCGGTGCGAGCCCATGCAGCGGACCGGGATCAAGCAGCAGCAGCAGGTTGCCGCCCTTCGCCACGTAGTCGCGAATGATTTTGACTTCGCCCGGCAAGAAATCGACTTGCGGTCCGGCGATGACCAGCGCGCTGGTGTTGTTGGGGATCGATGTCGTGTTCGCCAGATTGATGCTCTGGATCTTGATGCCCTTGCCGGTGAGCTGGCGCGTGAACGCCGACAGATCGTGATTCGCAATGCCGCTGGCGGCACGCTCGCCATGGCCTTCAATGAACACAATCCAGCGTTCACCGGAGCGCGAAAGGCGCTGCAACGCGTTCGTGAAACTCTGTTCGGTGAAATCGCGCAGGTGTTCGGAACGGCCGGCAAAATCCATCACCAGCTCGCCATTCAGCGTGATGTTCAACTGGCGAACCAGATCAGGTTCCTGCTCGGGGTTGACGTAATTCAGTTCGATGTCGGATTTGACGCGCTGGTAGCGCGCGACCAGATCTTTGATGCCGCGCCTCAGTTGTTCATCTTCGGTCGCATAGGCGGTGATCTTGACCGGGCCTTCCATCACCTTGAGCAGTTCGACGGTCGCGTCGGACACCGTATTGCGCTTCGCGGCGGTCCAGTCCGACTGAAATGAATACTTCGTCGAGAGCCAGGCCAACAGGCCCACTACGCCGAGAAACAAGAACACAAACGAAACCGTTTGGGCGCGAACGTGCAGGCGGGTGCTTCGTGTGACACGCATGGGCCGGGTTCCTAGTGCTGCAGTCGGTACGAGTCGAGCCGGCGAATGGCCAGCACGAGGAAGGTCGTGATAAAGAGCAGGTAATACGCGACGTCCGCGCTGTTGAACGCGCCCTTCAGCAGCGGCTGATAGTGGCGCAAAAACGAACGGTACGCGACGACGCTCGTCGTCGTGTCACCGCCGGTGCTCGACGCCGCATCCAGAATCCACAACAGCAACAGCACGCCAAACGTGCTGATGGCCGCCACCGTCGGCTGCGCCGTCAGCGACGACATGAAAAGACCCACCGCCGCGATGCTTGAGAGCAGCAGCGCCAGGCCCATGAATCCGGAAAACAGCATGCCGGTATCCAGCGATGTTCCGGAGTAGAGCGAGAGCGGCATCAGCGCGATCATCAACAGCACCAGCATGAAGAAGCCGACGATGCCGAGGTATTTGCCGAGGATGATTTCCGTCATCGAGACCGGCGCGGAGAACAGCAGCGGCAAGGTCTGGTTGCGCAGTTCTTCGCTCAGCAGGCGCATGGTCAACATCGGCGCCACGAGCAACAGTACAATGCCGGCGGTATCCAGCACGGGCCTCGCCACCAGCTCGGTGACGCCGGGTGAAGTTTCCATTTGCCCGAGCTGCGGTTGCAGCGTCGCGAACTGGTCGAGATACAGCAGAAAAAAATACGCGAGGATCAGCTGCACGACAGCGAGAATGGTCCACGCCAGCGGGGAAAGAAACATGCTGCGCAACTCGCGCGCGGCGATGGTCATTATGCCGTTCATGCGGCGGTCTCCGTGGCGGCTTCGTCGGTGCGCGTGATATTGACGAAAATTTCTTCGAGTGACATGCGTTCGGGCGTCAGCTCATACAGGCCCCAGCCTTGCTGCACGGATTTTTCAACGAGGGCTTCGGCGGGATTCTGGTCCTTCGCAAAATGGATGCGGTAGCGATTGTCGCCGAGCGCATCGACGCTGCTGACGCCGGGCAGCGTTCCCAGGGCGTCCAGTTCGACGGTCTTGCGCAAGGCGACGAGGACGCTGGAGCCCTCCATGCGGCGCGACAGTCCGTCGATCGTGTCGCTCAAAACGAGCTGGCCCTTGTTAATGATCTGCACGCGATCGCACACCGCCTGGACTTCCGGAAGGATATGCGTGGAGAGGATGACGCTGTGCGTGCCGCCCAGTTCGCGGATCAGCGCGCGGATCTCGCGAATCTGGATCGGATCGAGACCGACCGTCGGTTCATCGAGGATGACGACGGCCGGGGAATGAATAATGGCCTGGGCGATGCCGACGCGCTGCTGATACCCCTTGGAGAGGTTTCCAATCAGGCGTTTGTGCATTTGCGTGAGGCCGCAGCGCTGCTTGGCGTTGTCCACCGCGGCGGCGACCTTGGCGGCAGGAATCTTGTTGAGGCGGGCGCAGTAGGTCAGGTATTCGTCGACGTTCAGCTCTTTGTAGAGCGGGGGCAGTTCCGGCAGGAAGCCGATCTCCGCCTTGGCGCGCTTGGGTTCGTCGAGGATGTCGATGCCGTGAATCTTGATCTGGCCGGCGGTGGGCGCGAGATTGCCGGTGATCATCTGCATCGTGGTGCTTTTTCCCGCGCCGTTGGGCCCGAGAAAGCCGAGGACCTCGCCGCGCCGGACCTCGAAGCTCACGCCGTCGACGGCGCGGATCGGTCCGTAGAAGCGGGAGACTTGTTCAACGCTGACCAGGATGTCGTCACTCATTGTTGTTATTGCCAATTCCCATGACAGTGTAAAAACAGTTGCATATGATAAAGCTGCGACGCAAAAGTTCAACGCGCATTCGCATAACCCGGCATGAGGCCGCCGCCCGCGATGATGCTCAAGTATTGCCAGCAATACGGTTTTAGCACCCACGGCATACGCCAGCGGCTCGATTTGGTGGCTCTTTCATCGCAGGATCTGCCCGCCGGGCAGGAGCTGCACGACGCGACGATACGTCCGCGACTTGACGATATTGTCGAGGCGTTCTACGCGGAAATGCTGCGCCACGAACCGATTCGCGTGTTTCTGGACAATCCCACCCTGATCGCCAGCCTGAAGCAGACGCAAAAGAAGTATCTGCTTACGCTCGGCCTCAAATTCAACGAGCCGGACTATTTCGAGGAACGGTTGCGCGTTGGGCTCGCGCACGCGCGCATGCGCATTCCGCTGAATCTTTACATCTGCGCCTATCGCACCATGTCGCAGGCGATTGAGGACGTGCTGCCGGAAGCGACGCGCAGCGATCCGATGGCGTACGCGCGCGCGGTGGAGTTCCTGCGCAAGATCACCACGCTGGACATGAGTCTCGCGATCGATACCTATCATCTGTCGCGCGTCAGCGCGCTGGAGAATTCCCTCGAAACACTCAAGGAAGAAGAAAACCATCTGCGCCATCTGGCGGAAACCGATCCGCTCACCGGTCTGGCGAATCGCGCCATGCTCGAGCATTCCTTGGCGGATGCGCTGGCGGCGCTGCAGAACGATTCGCAGATGCTCGGCGTGCTGATGGCCGACCTGGATCACTTCAAGCGCATCAACGACAACCATGGTCATTTGGTCGGCGATGGTGTGCTGCGCGAAGTCGCCGCCCGTTTGCGTTCCGCGGTGCGTGACGTTGATGTGGTCGGTCGCTACGGCGGCGAGGAGTTCATGGTCGTGCTGACGAATGCCTCGTTCGATATGGCGTGCGAGATCGCTGAACGTATTCGATCCCGTGTCGCCGGCACGCCGATCAATGTGCACGGCACGACCGTCGCCATCACCATCTCACTGGGGCTCGCCGTCGCGGAAGCGGGTGACACCGCACTCACGCTGACGCGCCGTGCGGACGATGCGCTCTACCAGGCCAAGGATCAGGGACGCGACCGGGTCGTCGTGGCGCCAATCACAGGCCAGTGATGACGACAGAGTGGATTCTCGGTGTCGACACCGGCGGCACCTTCACTGACTTCGCGCTCTACGACGGGCGCTCGATTCGCGTGCACAAGGTGCTCTCCACGCCACACGCACCCGAACGCGCCATTCTTCAGGGCATCGCCGATCTCGGCATTGATCTGCACACCATGGCGTCGCGCCTGCGCATCGTGCACGGCTCCACCGTGGCAACGAATGCGGTGCTGGAAGGCAAGGGCGTGCGCACCGCCTACATCGCCAATCGTGGGTTGGGCGATGTGCTGACGATCGGGCGGCAGGCGCGCAAAGCGCTCTATGACCTGCAGCCGCCGCGGGTGCCTCCGCCCGTGCCGCGCGAATTGATCCTCGAGGTGAACACGCGCGTCGCCGCCGACGGAACCGAAATCGAAGCACTGGCGGAAAGCGAACTGGAATCCATTCGCGCCGCGCTGATTCGCATGCAACCGGAGTCGGTCGCGATCAATCTGCTGTTTTCTTTTCTCAACGACCGCGCGGAGTGCGCGATCGAGCGTGTTGTGCCGGAGGGAATATTTGTTTCCCGCTCGTCGGAGATCTGTCCGGAGTATCGCGAATACGAGCGTGGCGTCGTGACGTGGCTCAATGCCTGGATCGGTCCGTTGATGGATCGCTATTTGTCGCGTCTGGCAAAGGCCGTCGCACCCGCGCGCGTGAACGTGATGCAGAGTTCCTGCGGCACGGTCGCGGCGGAGCAGGCCGGGCGCATGGCAGTGCGATTGCTTCTCTCCGGTCCAGCCGGTGGCGTTGTGGCGGCGCAAGGCAGCGGCGCGCAGTCCGGACTGACGCGCTTATTGACGTTTGATATGGGCGGCACGTCGACGGACGTGGCTTTAGTCGACGGCGACATCCAACTCACCACCGAGGGACGTGTGGCCGGTTATCCGGTCGCGGTCCCGATGGTGGACGTGCACACCATTGGCGCCGGCGGCGGAAGCATCGCGCAAGTCGACGCCGGAGGTATTCTCCACGTGGGCCCGCAATCCGCGGGCGCCGATCCCGGACCTGCTTGTTATGGCAAAGGCGGCACGTTTGCGACCGTCAGCGATGCCAACCTGATTCTCGGTCGACTGCGCGCCGATGCGTTTCTCGGGGGCGCAATGGCATTGGACATTGCGGCATCGCGCGCCGTGATGCAGCCAATCGCAGATCAGCTCGGTGTTTCGATAGAAGAAGCCGCATTGGGCGTAATTCGCGTCGCCAATGAACACATGACGCGCGCGTTACGTGTGATGTCGGTGGAGCGCGGCCTCGATCCGCACCTGTTTACGCTCGTGAGCTTCGGTGGTGCAGGCGGGCTACACGTGTGCGACCTCGCGGATGCGTTGGGAATGCAGCGTGCGCTGGTGCCTGCGAATTCCGGCGTGTTGTCGGCGCTGGGCATGGTGATCTCGCCGCCGTCGCGCACGCTGTCGCACACGGTGTCGCGACTGCTTCAATCCGTGTCGCCGCAGGAACTGGCCGACAAATTTGCACAGCTGACAGCGGTTG
Organism: Proteobacteria bacterium UBA6921; assembly: GCA_002450895.1. GTDB lineage: Bacteria > Pseudomonadota > Gammaproteobacteria > SG8-11 > SG8-11 > UBA6921. The sequence continues at coordinate 1,093 of DKAR01000192.1, read as the reverse complement.
GCCGCAATGAACTCATCGCGGAAGGCGCAGACGCAGCGACGCTGCAATGCCGTTGTGAAGTTGATCTGATGTACCGCGGCCAGTCGTTCCCGCTCACGCTGCCCTGGGTCGATCATGCGCAGACTGAGGCCGAGTTTCATGCGCACCATGAGCGTCGCTACGGTCATCGCATGCCGCAGAGTGTGGAGCTGGTCAGCATTCGCGTGAACATCCGCACACCGGCACGTTCGCTTGCAGGCAGCGCGTCGACATCGAGTGAAAAACAGTCCGTCGGCACCGCCACGCTGTTCGGAATTTCCGCGCCGGTGACAATGTTGTCGCGGGATCAACTCACCCCCGGGCAAATCATCGCAGGCCCTGCGCTGATCACGGAGGTGGTTGCAACGACGTATGTGGCACCGAATTGGTCGGCGCGCGTCGATGCGGCGGGTCACCTGTNNTTTGGGATAGTCGGCAAAATCATGGTTTCTAACGCAACGCGAACTCCCGACCCGTTGCAGACCTTCCCGCGATACAAATTAAGCCTCCGTAATCTCCGCAAAGCAGACGTTAAGTCTCGCTGTGCTGCCTATTGATACGCGCCATCCCGTACCAAAATTCATCCTGCAAGTGCGGTCCGCATTTGCTCCTCTTGTGAGTTCGAGAAAACCACCCTAAGCTCTGGACACAACTTATGAAACGGGTAAATCACACAATTTTCACTCCCGTAATTAGGCGGACCGGACGGGTCCGCCTAACCACAAGTTGTGCGTCACATGCAATTAACTAAAACACAACGAGCCATTCATTCCGTTTCGCAAGCAATACTCGCGTCGCTTACGATCATCGTTCTGATTCGGTGGTATCTCAGTAGCGACAAGGGCGCCTTCTCACTGATTACTCCTTTGTACATCTTGGTTCCATTGCTTGCATTGTCCGTGTTCTTTTCGCGCGGCAAGAATGTTGAGAAAAAACTGCCCGGAATTCTCGGCACGACTTACGGCTTTCTCTTCATAATTGTTCCAATGGTTTGGGGCATTTTTGTTTTGGGTTATCGTATCTCCATTCTAATTTTGGGTGAGTAACAAGTAGTGTCCGACACAATGCCGCACAA
>DKAR01000173.1 GCA_002450895.1 Proteobacteria bacterium UBA6921 | reverse complement strand
GCGGCTAGAAATGGGGGGATTACCCAATTTCTTGGCTGGTTGCCGCATTTGGATTGCAACTGACGCTCTTTAGTTGGTTTTCATTCAATGTTCCCATCTGGGACGATTACGATGCGATTCTTCGTTCGATACTCAGATTTGAAGATGCACAGTCCATAAAAGAGTGGTTCGCGGTGCTGTTCTCGCAACACAATGAACACAGAATAATTGTTACTCGATTGGTGGCGCGCGTGTGGGCGGCGCTGTTCGGAGAAGTGAATTTTCAATACATGGCATTGTTTGGCAATTTCTTTTTGGTCGGAATATATCTTCTCGCCTGGCGTGAGTTTAAACAGCGCGTACCGCCAACTATTATCGGTGCCGGTGCATTTTTAGTATTTCAATGGAGCTACTTTGAATCTGCCACTATGGGCATGACCGCCATCAGCAATTTCGGCGTCGTCTTTTTCTCGTTTTCCTGCCTAATGTTAGTGATGCGACGCGGAGTCCTCGCAGTCACAATAAGCATTTTGTTGGGCGTCTTAGCTGCAGGGTCCCAAGCTAATGGCATATTTGCATTGCCGATAGCTGCCTCGGGGTGTTGGTTTGCTGGAATGCGGCAACGGGCGTTTGTGGTGGCGCTAATTTCTACCATAGTTTTCATTAGTTATTTTTCCAACTATTATCATCCCCCGAACCATCCATCCGCTCTTGAGGTATTGAGACATCCGTTTGACGGACTCTATTTGTTCTTGGTTATCGTCGGCGGTTTGTTTCCAAGCGAGATCGTAGCTGCGTTCCTTGGGATGGGAATTTTAACGGGAATTGCGCTGTTTGCATTGCATAAGAAATGGCGCGAATACCCAATTGCGTCTCTTTGGATAATCTTCTTGCTTCTCTCGGCTGCCTCTGCGGCTGTTGGGCGTGTCGGTTTTGGCGTTCACTTCGCGTCCCGATACGCCATCTATCCGACCTGTTTCGTTGTGATCCTTTTCATGACTTATTACCGGTTTGTTTTCGCGATGTTTCGAATACCAGTGGCTGTAGTTCCATTTGGCGCAGCTGCAGTATCATTGTTAGTGACAGGTTCATCATGGGCAGACATTTCAAAACGCCATTTTCAGGGGATGCTCTTAACGGAAGGTATGCCAGTTTCAGCAGAACTCAGTGCGCCGCGTTTCGGTGCTATGCAATACCCCGATTCTGCAGCGGCAACAAAAATCCTTTCGGACGCCCTGGCGCGCGGCCTTTATAGAATCCCCAGCGCTTCATTGTTGTTCCCTTCGTCGGTTCAAGTTGCTCCGACTTCACCGTCTACCGAGCGAAATGCGGGAGTTATCGATGAAGTAAAAACCTCTGGAAGTCTCGTCGAGGTAGTTGGATGGACTGATTTGCCCGCAAATGTTCCGGCCCGCGAGTTTTATGTATTTGGAGTTGCTGGAAACGTGCGCGCGAGGCTGCCAGAAGTGAGGGCGCGAGAGGACGTTGCGATCCATCTAAACCGACGAAATGCCGTATACTCAGGATTTGCAATTAAGCTTGAGTTTGGAACTGAAGAAGAGGCTCGTCGTGCTGCGGATACACTCTGTGTAACTGTTATGGCTCCAAACATGCCCTCAACCAAATTGTGGCGCCTTAACGTTGACTGCAATTAGGTGTCGTGCAATGCCACCGTTGCCGCTGAGAATAATTCTCGAAATAAATGGGGGCTTTAGGAGCCAATGCTTCCTATGGTCATCGCATGTTGCACTGTGAGATTCTAGTAGCGTATCGGTGAAGGTATATCTAAAAGAGTTAGTGGAGAAAGAATGAGGATCGTAATTACGGGAGCTGCCGGGCTCGTTGGTCAAAATCTTATAGTGTTGCTTAAGGAGCTTGGGTACAACTCTCTGGTGGCATTGGACAAACACAAAAGCAACTTGGCCACGCTAGCCCAGCTCAATCCCGGTGTTCGCACAGTTCACGCCGATGTTGCAGAGCCAGGCGAGTGGGAAAAAGAGTTCGAAGGGGCGGATTGCGTTGTGCAACTTCATGCGCAGATCACCGGCCTCGATCCACACGAATTTGTTCGAAACAACATTGACGCAACAAACGTTGTTCTCGCTGCGATCAAACGGTACTCGGTCCCGTATCTCGTTCACATCAGTTCGTCGGTCGTAAATTCGGTGGCGGATGACGACTACACCAATACCAAAAAGGAGCAGGAGGCGATTGTTCGCCGGAGCGGAATCCCTCATTGCGTCCTTCGACCCACGTTGATGTTCGGCTGGTTTGATCCAAAGCATCTCGGTTGGTTGTCACGTTTCATGGAACGTGTCCCGGTGTTTCCCATTCCCGGGGATGGCAAGTACATGCGCCAGCCACTTTATAATCGCGATTTTTGTCGAATGATTGAGTGGTGTGTGCGAAATCGCCCGCAGGGGACCATCTACGATGTGGTGGGTGAAGAGCGGGTCGACTACGTGGATATGATTCGTACGATCAAGGCAGTGAAGAAGCTTCGAACTCCAATTGTCCACATTCCGTACAAGCTGTTTTTTGTATTGTTGAAGATCTACGCATTATTCAGCAGAAAACCGCCTTTTACCGCAGATCAGCTCGAGGCATTAACGGCGGGGGATGATTTCTCCGGAGTTGATATCGAAAAGACGTTTGGCTTTCGGCCAACGTCGTTTATCGATGCAATGCGTGAGACGTTTACAGATCCACGATTTTCCCAAATTGTTTTGAAGCGGCTCTAGTAACTTCTCACTTTTTTGTAGAGGCAAACAGGTTCATGTCAGGTTTTCAAGGAAGGCGAATCGCGGTCATCGGCGCTGGGCCCATGGGGTTAATGGTGGCACTGGAATTTTTAAAGAAGGGCGCTGCCGTCGACATCTATGAATATGACGATCGCATCGGCGGGATGTCTGCAACGTTTGATTTTGACGGCCTCGCAATAGAGCGTTACTACCATTTTATTTGCGGGCCGGACCAACCCATGTTTGATCTGCTTTCCGAGTTGGGTCTTTCCGATCGGTTGCGGTGGGTGGAGACCAAAATGGGATATTACTTCAATGGGCGCCTCTTTCCCTGGGGAACGCCGCAAGCGCTGTTGTCATTTCCCGGCCTGGATCTCGTTACAAAATTGCGATATGCGGCGATGGTGATGCGAACCAAGGGCGTCAGCGATTGGCGTGAGCTTGATCGCGTCAATGTTATCGACTGGCTGAAGCGCTGGTTGGGTGAAAAAGGGTACAACAGCCTCTGGAAGAGCCTTTTTGAGCTGAAGTTTCACGAGTACACGAACTCGATTTCCGCTGCGTGGCTTGGAACCCGAATCAAGCGCGTTGGACTCTCTCGAAAGAATATCTTCAAGGAGCTCCTGGGGTATCTTGAGGGTGGGTCGGATGTTTTGCTTCAGGCGATGGACGACAAGATCAAGAAGCTTGGTGGCAGGATATTTCTCAAGGCGCCGGTTCAACAGATCGTGGCCGCGAGTAGCGGCAAGATCAGCGGTATCGTGGTGAATGGCGAACATAAGGACTACGACACTGTCGTATCAACGGTTCCTATACAGTACATCCCTCGGCTCGCGCCACAACTTCCAGAGAAGTTCAGAAAGCAGATTGATTCGATTGCAAACATCGGCGTCGCATGTGTGATTTTGAAGTTGAAACACCGCATAACAGAAAACTTTTGGGTCAATATCAACGATCCCAACATTGGGATCCCGGGTGTAATTGAATACAGCAATTTGAATCCCGTGGGTGGCGTGCATATTTTGTATGCGCCTTTCTACATGCCCACCTCGCACGCAAAATATCGGCAACCGGATCAGGACTTCATTTCAGAAACTACCGCCTATCTGAAGCGATTGAACCCGCAATATTCCAGTGAGTGGATACTCTCCAGCCGCGTCTCGCGATACGAGTTTGCTCAAACGGTGTGCCCGCCGGGGTTTTATGACATGTTACCCTCGATGAAGACGCCTCTTGCAGGTTTGTGGATGGCTGATACGGCGTACTATTACCCCGAAGACCGGTCCATTTCGGAAAGCGTTCGCATGGCTAAAGTCTTGGTCGACGCAATTTGTCGCGACAGTGCGTCGTAAAAGCGGTCGCTGATTGTGACGCGGCAGTTCTTACGTTTTGTGGTTTCAGGTGGCGTCGCGGCGGCGGCGAACTACGGGTCACGTTTCCTGTTCAGCGAAGTGGTGACCTTCGAAGTTGCAGTCGTACTCGCATACCTGGTTGGCATGACGACAGCGTTCGTTTTGATGCGGGCTTTCGTATTCGAACCGACGTCCCGCCCTGTAAAGTCGCAGCTGGCATGGTTCACGATTGTCAATGGCGTTGCCTTGCTGCAGACTTTTTTGGTCAGTGTGGCCCTCGTGTGGCTGTTACCGAGAATGGGGGTGGCGAGCCACGTCGAGGCTCTCGCGCATTTGGCTGGCGTAATTACTCCGGTGTTTACAAGTTTTGTCGGGCACAAATACCTCTCATTTCGTTCTTCGCACCCTCCAGCAGCCTAGAGTCTATAATTCCCGCACCGCATGAAAACGATCGTAAAACTATTAAGGCCGCACCAATGGGTCAAAAACGGGTTTGTACTCATTGGTGTTCTGTTCTCGCGCCAATGGGATGCTGAACATCTGCTTTCTGGCGCTCTCTTGTTCTTGGGGTTTTGCGCGGTATCAAGCTCTGTTTACGTGTTGAACGACGTTGTGGATGTGGAATCCGATCGACGGCATCCGGCCAAGAGGAATCGTCCGATCGCATCAGGAAAAGTGTCGGTAAACACCGCACGTTCTTTGGTGGGTTTTTTACTAATTTCCGGATTGCTGCTTTCTTTTGCGGCAGGTACCAAAGCGCTGTGGTATGCGTCGGCTTACTGGTTGCTAAATCTCGCTTATTCGTTTTCCTTAAAACACATTCCGATTTTGGACGTATTCACCATAGCAAGCGGGTTCATGTTGCGATTGTTTTCCGGCACGGCGGGTCTGGATTTGGGATTTTCATACTGGCTTGTGTTGTGCGGCATGATGATCACGCTCTTTCTCGGATTCTCAAAACGACGAGCAGAACTCTTGTTGCTGACACAAGCCGAGCAAAGTGATGCCCAGCTTACGCGTCGAGTTCTGGAACATTATCAGCCGGACCAGTTGGATCAGTACATCGGTATTACGGCAGCGGGTACGATACTTTCCTATAGCTTGTATACGATGAGTCCCGAAGTAGTCACTACCTTGGGGACCAGCGAACTAATCTTCACCGTTCCATTGGTCGTTTACGGGATATTTCGCTATATCTTCCTGCTTCATGGCCAGGGGAAGGGCAACGATACGGCCAGTGATTTGTTCAGGGATAAGCATCTATTAGCGACCATTGTCGGGTGGTGTGTTCTGACAGTCTTCTTGCTTGGCAAGATGGCATGACGTCCTATGTGTACGATTGATATATCCGTACAGCTGTGACGAACGGATCAAGATCTTCCTGGGGACGAATTGCCGCGGAACCGCCGGCCCGAACTATTCGTCTTGAACATCGATTTTCCTCGTTTCCAGGAATCAGTGATTCAGCGCTTGTGTATGGAAATGGCCGAAGCTATGGCGACGTTTGTCAGAATTCCTCGGCAACGTTGCTGTTCGCGCGAGGTCTGAATCGATTCATACAATTCGACGGCAGCACGGGAGTCCTGCGATGTGAAGCGGGTGTTTTGCTTTCCGAAGTGCTCGACCTTGTTGTTCCGCGTGGGTGGTTTCTTTCTGTTACTCCGGGGACGAAGTTCGTAACTGTCGGTGGGGCTATCGCAAATGACGTTCATGGCAAGAATCATCACCGCGCAGGAAGTTTCGGCTGTCATGTGCGAGCGCTGGAATTGCTCCGTTCCGATGGATCCCGAATTACTTGTACTCCAACAGTTAACTCCGAGTGGTTTGCCGCCACTGTCGGCGGTCTGGGCCTGACTGGCCTGATTACCTGGGCAGAGATTCAGCTGATCCCGATCGCCAGCGCGTATATGACGACGGAGGCGCACCGATTTAGAAATCTTGATGAATTCTGGAGCCTCGGCGAAAAGTACGAACAACAGTTTTCTTACACAGTTGCATGGGTGGACTGTTTGGCAGTCGGCCGTTCTTTGGGTCGAGGGGTCTATTTTATTGGGGAACACGCGGCGGAAAAAAAGCCGAGTTCTAGCTATCGTAGCAAACACCGTTCCGTGCCCATTGAGCTACCAATTTCCATCGTGAATCATGCCTCGCTCGCACTGTTTAATGCGCTCTATTACAACCGGCCCCTCTCCGCTCAATCAAAACTGGAGCATTACGAGCCTTTTTTCTACCCGCTCGATAGCATAGATAAATGGAACAGAATTTACGGGCCAAAGGGGTTCTATCAGTACCAATGCGTCTTGCCCTTTGCGAACGGGAAGGACGGCATGGAAACGATTTTGAAATTGATCGGACAGAGCGGACAGGGGTCATTCCTTGCGGTATTGAAGACGTTTGGAAATATTCGCTCACCCGGGATGCTGTCGTTTCCACGTCCAGGTATTACGCTGGCCCTGGATTTTCCAAACAAAGGGGAAGCTACGCATCGCTTGTTTTCAAAGCTGGATCAAGTGGTCGCCGATTCAGGCGGAGCGCTGTATCCTGCCAAAGATGCACGTATGCCGGGGGAGCTGTTTCGAAGCGGATTCCCGGCATGGGCTGAATTCGAAAAATACTGCGACCCCAAGTTTTCCTCGAGCTTCTGGCGTCGAGTAATGAAGGACTAGTCATGAAACGCATCGTTATTTTTGGAGGAACATCGGCCATCGCCGAATGTGCGGCTCGTTTATGGGTGGCTCGAGGTTGCTCGGTTTTTTTGGTTGGCAGGAATGCGGAAAAGGTGGAGGCAATTTGCGATGACCTGCGTGTTCGCGCTGGGCCTTCCCAGAAAATTGGGTCTGCAGTAGCAGACTTGAACGACCATGAAAAACATGCCGCGCTGGTCAAGAGTGCGGAAGATGAATTGGGTGGATTGGACGTCGCGCTGATTGCGCACGGCTCGTTGCCAAATCAAACCGAGTGCGAGAAATCTGTCGCGCAGACACTCGCCGAGATCAACACCAACGCGCTGTCGGTGCTTTCACTATTGACAGTCATGGCAAATTATTTCGAGCCCCGCGGCAACGGTGCGATCGTGGCGATTAGCTCAGTCGCGGGCGATCGTGGGCGAAAGAGTAACTACGTTTATGGCGCGGCCAAGGGCTTGGTGACGCTATTTATGCAGGGGCTTAGAAATCGTCTCGCAGCGAAGGGTGTCGTTGTCGTCACGATTAAGCCGGGATTTGTAGATACCCCGATGACGAAAGATTTCGAGAAAAAAGGATTTTTGTGGGCAAAGCCGGAAACAATCGCAGCGGGAATTGTTCAAGCCGAGGAGCGGCGTAGCGACGTTGTCTACCTTCCCTGGTTCTGGCGCTACATTATGTTAATCATTCGCCATATCCCTGAACGTATATTCAAACGCCTGAGTCTCTAAAAATGCGGCTCGCGCTGTTTGATTTTGATGGCACATTGACCAGGCGCGACACCCTAATGCCGTTCTTGCGTTATTACGCGGGCACGGCGCATTTTGTAAAAGGACTTGCGCAATTGTCTCCGCAACTTCTCGCATATGCATTGCGATTCCGGCGCAATGATGTCACCAAGGAATCCGTTTTAAGGCACTTCTTTCAGGGCGCACCGATCGGCGATCTGCATCGCACCGGGAGGGAGTTCGCGAGCGAAATACTTCCGTCGTTAACACGCGCTTCTCTGATGGATCGTCTTCAAAAACACCGGTCGGATGGAGATACGTGCGTATTGGTCAGTGCGTCTCTCGATGTCTATGTGGCTCCATGGGCAGCGACGCAGGGTTTCGACGCGGTTTTATGTTCGAGTCTGGAGGTCCAAGGTAGCATCGCGACAGGACGCCTGCACGGCCTCAATTGTTACGGAGCTGAAAAGGTGACTCGCATCAAAACATGGCTTGGGGATCAGAAGCCGATGAAGGTCATTGCGTATGGTGATAGTCGAGGGGATCGCGAGATGTTGGCGCTCGCGGACGAAGCGTATTACCGAGGACGATTGACGAAGCGTGACGGCTAGCTTCGAGAATTGGGTCGCGAAGTTTGCGAATTGCCGTGTGGAATACGCGGTGGGTCCTGATATGTTTACTGCGTAGGTCGTTAATTTCAATTTTTAAGCACTTTTAGACCATTGAAACAGCAGCGCCCTGTAACTATTTTCGCAATCGTCACCGTTGTGTATGTTGTGGCGCTGATCTGGATTGACTCGCGCAATGACAAGTTCTCGGCACTTTTGGCGCTGGGATATATTGTTCCGGTGTTGTGCGTATTTTCGTGTATTTCCTATGTTGTGCGGTACGTCCGTTGGCATTGGTTGATGTCGCGTGCAGGGTACGCGACCCCCATCGGTATTGGTCTACTCTCCTACTTATCCGGCTTCGCTTTCGCGGCAACGCCCGGAACCGTTGGTGAGCTGGCTCGAATACGTTACTTGGAGCCCATCGGAATACCCGCGCATGTTGTGATTTCCGGTTTTGTGAACGAACGCGTCTTTGATTTGATCGCGGTCCTGTTGCTTGCCTCGCTGGCAGCAACTGAGTTTGGTTTGTTCGGCCTCGCAGCCGGTTTTGTCATTTCCGTTGTCATGGCGGTTATTTTTCTCGCTCGTTACCCGCGCTGGTTACGGCACATCGTTGCGTGGTGTCGGCTCAAGAAACACGTAAAGATTTCAAAAATTGTTCGATCCGTTGGAAAAGGGTTAGGCGGATTGCGAATGTGGATGACGGGTCTGGATACGCTTGTATCCTTGGTAATTAGTGTAATTGCGTGGGGTTTAATGGCGATTGGATTTGTCTGGATGCTTGGCCAACTCGCAGTCAATACTCCGTATATTCCGTCACTAGCCGTGTTTCCACTATCGATTTTGGTCGGGGCGGCCTCAATGCTGCCAGGAGGCGTCGGTTCAACGGAAGCGGCTGTTATCGCGCTACTCTCGCTACTCAAAGTGCCGTTGGCTATCGCCGCCACTGCATCGATTGGTATTCGCCTGGGGACACTGTGGTTCGCGGTCTTATTGGGGATCGGATGTATGATGTATCTCGAAAGTCCACAAGGCCAGACACAAATTCGAGCGGCACGCGAGCGACAAGGTCGATGACCGAATCGGTGCTCGGTGGAATGTCCGAATCCTTTTCCCAACCAGGGCAGATTAGTGCTGTTGCGATCGTTGTAAATTGGAACAGCGGTGAGATGTTGGCTCGTTGTATCAATTCTATGCGATGCCAGCGCACTTCGTTCCGGCAGATTGTCGTCGTTGATAACTGTAGTAGTGACGATTCTGTGGACTCAATTGATACAGTCGGTTCGAATGTAAAGGTCGTGCGATCATTGTCTAACCTTGGATTTGCGGCGGGATGCAATCTGGGTGTGAGGGAGGCTCAAGAGTCTGACTGGCTGGCATTCATTAATGCCGATGCTCAATTGCAGGAAGACTGGCTTGAACAAATGGCGCAAGCGATCAATCGCCGACAGGATTTCCAGTTCTTCGCCAGTCGACAACTTATGGCCGAGAATCCCGATAGGCTAGATGGGGCGGGTGATGCCTACCACGTCAGTGGCCTGCATTGGCGCCGGGGTTACAGAGATCCTTCGAATAGTATAATGTCGCAGATCGAGGTGTTTGGCGCATGCGGTGCTGCAGCACTATATCGATCGGATTTATTTCGAAAGCTGGGCGGTTTTGACGAAAGTTTTTTCTGCTATGCCGAAGATGTTGATCTCGCGTTCCGGTTGCGACTGAGTGGAAATCGTTGCATGTATGTTCCACATGCAGTCGTTCATCATGTGGGTTCGGCAGTTACAGGGAAGCATTCAGATTTTACTGTTTACCACGGTCACCGCAATCTCGAATGGGCGTTCTTCAAGAACATGCCAACGTTACTCATTTGGCTTTACCTGCCGCAACATCTGATCCTTAATTTTATATCGATTGTCTGGTTTACCTTGCGTGGCCAGGGAAAAGTAATCGTTCGCGCGAAATGGGACGCGCTGAAAGGATTGCCGTGGCTGTTGCGCCAACGTCGGGAAATTCAGCGGACGCGAACAGTAAGCGCGTGGGAGCTACGGCGTGTCATGGCAAAAGGATGGCTTGCCCCCTATATTCGAAAGTTGCGCTAGGTTCTATATTTAGTTGTTGATCCGCGTTTTTCGGCCAAAATATCTAGAATAGCTTGGTTCCCGCAGTCCGGGGAGCGACGGCACATTGCCACTGGTGTAACCTTTTTGAGCATCCAAAACGAGCTTCCGGGAATAGAGTTTGAGCGCAGTTCAAGACATCTTTTCTGATTTGAATCAAACCCCGCAAGCGCGGGTTCGCGCCGTGGTTGTGAATTTCAATGCGGGCGAAATCCTGTCCCGGGCGGTACCAGCGTTGTTGTATTCCACTTTGTCAGTTGAAGTTTACGTTGTCGACAACGGTTCAACAGATGACAGCATTTTGAGATTGCGGGAACAATGCGGTTCGGCCTCGAGCTTTCATGTGGTCGAGAATCGAAAGAATCTCGGATTTGCGTGCGCGTGCAACATCGGAATACGCGGGGCTGAAGCCGAATTTAATCTGATCGTGAATCCCGATTGCATCGTCGGCCGGGATACGTTGTCCCGCTTGCTCCAACATTTGGACCAGCGACCCGATGTCGGGGTGGTCGGTTGCTTGATTCGCAACCCCGACGGTACGGAACAAGCCGGTNNTGTCGAGGTCGTGCACTACAAGGGGACGTGTTCCAAGGATCGGCCATTTTTCGTGCTATGGCATAAGCATCGCGGGATGGTGAGGTACTACCGCAAGTTCTTTCGTCATCAATACCCATTGCCGCTGATGGCGTTGGTCGTCGCCGCGGTTTGGGCGCGGTTTGCGGCGAAGGTTGTTGTTGAGGCGGTGAGGGTGGTGGTCAGCCGGATTCGCCGCGTTGTTCAGGCTCCGCGTCAGGCCGCATAAATTCGACCGCTCTAGGGCGTTGGTCTACGCTTTACAAGATAAATCCCTGAAAGACTGCATTCCCGCGTACGTGGGAATGACGAAAAA
>DKAR01000158.1 GCA_002450895.1 Proteobacteria bacterium UBA6921 | reverse complement strand
AAAGGAATGTACAAGAAAGCGCGAGAGGGACTAATCAACGATTTCACCGGCATCTCGGCACCGTACGAGGAGCCCGTCGAACCTGACCTGCGACTCAAAACTGGCTCCGATACCCTTGATGACTGCGCCGACCGAGTAATCACACTGCTTGTTGACCGCGACGTCATCACGCCTAAGTAGCGTTTCCTGTGCATACAATCCCCGCGGCAGCGGGGATCCGCTAGGTTGGACATCCAGCGTTATTGCCGAGCGAGCGCTCGTTTCGCCGCCGCCTGCGCCATCCGCGCACGCGCTTCCCGATCCCGCACGAGACTCAAGATTACTCCTACCCAGGCGTCCGGTTCGTTCGTCACCAGCATTCCATCCACGCCATGGCGGACAAAACCGGCATATGGTGCCACATCTGAGTAAATACCGACCGCCCCGCACCGCACGAAGTCAAGAAACTTTGTGCTGGAGCGTCCGGCGCTAAATCGGCCGGGAAGTAGCGGCGCCAGACCAATGTCCAGGTTTCGCATGGCAGTGTAGGCCTGGTAATTCGGCCACGACATCGGATGAAGCACTGAAGTTCTCGGAATATCCCGGTAAAGCCGGTTCACGTTCGACCCGCCGAAGACTTCAAAGAACGAATAATCGCACTGCTTCTGCACCTCCCAAAGGATCGGCACCAACCAGCGAATTTCAGAAAAGTGCGATGCTGTGCCGTGATAGAAAATCCGAACCCCCGACAGTCGCTGCAATACATCTGGCGACGGAGCTGCTGAGACCAGAATCGGATTGAGTGCGGCATACTTGTTGACGAGATACTTGGTCGATACCCACAATTCGGCTTCCATTTCTTGCAGCCACTTCTTATGCCGAAGTGTCATGCGCCAGATCTTGTAACGGTAGCGCATCGGCAATCCCGCCAGCGCACCCCAATCAAGCAACTCGTCGTCCATAAAGAGCACCACGCCTGCAAGCCGACCCCCCGCTGCCCGCACCGCGCGTGCCCATTCGGGTGCGATGTAGCGCACAAATACCACCAGAGCGCCTGGTGCCAACGCGGCGTCATCCGCCCCTTGGGTGGCGCTGTCGATCACCCTAAGGGGCACACCGAACTTGGCCACATGCGGTCGCACGAAGTAATCGGTGGACGGCATACGACCATGCTCGACCACCACAACCGACGTTGGGCTCAGGGTGTTTGAGTCCGATGTGGCTATTGTCACGGTCCTATCGGCCCTATCGTTCTTGTTTTACCAGTGCTGCAATTTCTAAACGGTTCCTGCAACGACCGTCAGTGTGCGCAGCTTCGCGTAGCTCTCCAGAAAGCGCTTCCTGGCCTCGGCGTAAAGCAGAAGGTCGCCCCAGATTGCAGGCTGCACCGCCTCGACAAATGCCGGATCGCTCGCATTCATTCCGTAGCGCCTGGTTCCGATGTTCATTTGGGACACTGTTGTCGGTGCCGGCCACCCCATCCTCGACGCAACTACGGCAAGCGTCCGATCCATTTCTTCTGTGAGGCCTACGATATCAAGCATGCCCAGTCGACAGACTGCCTCGTCCACATGAAGTTTCGCTACACGCGATCTGTGGGGAATCTGGAGCAGATAGCGGCACTGCGCGTTGTCAAAAAGCCCAACTGCATATCCGTCGAGGGATTGAACGAACTCGGCGACCTGATTTGGATCGGCGAGGTCAAGCGCGGCAAGTCGTCGGGACATTTCCTGAACCTCAGAAGGATGTCCCGCAAAAAAGCGTTCGTTGCCAGGCTCGCTCAGGTGCCGCACCCAGGCAATGTGCGACACGAGGTGCCGCGCGGGCTCTCGAAAAGTGGCAATCCGCACGTAGTCCCGCAGCGCGAGGCGCGCCGCATAGGCGGGCAAGGAAACGTGACCAGAAACAAAGGCATACTTACCCAGCTCGGGCCAGCGGCTATGCGCCTCCCAAGCCGGATCGCTCTCCACGTGCAGCCGGGTCGCCGCGCCGGGCATGTTCTGAACAACAAAATCATTAAGCGTTGAGCCACCGGTCTTCGCCACATGCACGTAGAGAATTCGACGTGGGGTTGACGCAGCCTTCGGGGCGGAACCGGACTTTGCTGTAGCGGTGTAGGACCTAGCCTGGTCGAGACAGCAAGCGACGAGTGATGACCACGCGTTGGGCAACGCGACCGCGCCTGATCCCTTCCAGTCGTCACAATTCGTCGCTTTGAGAAACGGAGCCCACGGCTCGGCTAGGCGCGCGATATCATCCTGTGTAAAGAAATGCTTCCAGCTGCCGGGCTCAATCGGCTGGAACTCCACACACGGAAAATCCTGCAGACGGATGTGTCTGGAAAGTTCATGACCAAGGGCCTCGACTAGTGCGCCCGGACCATTGACCAGCAGCTCTTCGTATCGCACGACCTTGAGCAAAGGGAACCGCGCGCGCAGCAGTTGTAACACGGCATGGTCCGCCCCAGTAATTGGCGTGTAGCGCCGACCAAAGTGCTGGTTCAGGCGCGTAACCAAATCGGTAAATGAATTTGGTTCCTCGCCCTTTTCCTTTCGGCGCACATCCGCCAACCAGGCGCGTGCCCGTGGATCGCACTGGTCCACGCGCAGCTTGGTACCAACGAACGTTAGCAGCCTCTCGACCATTTCATCGCGAAAGTCGCGGACCACCAGCACGACCCTGTCGAACTTGAGTGGAAACTCATTGTTGGCAGCGGCAATGCGTAGATGCGGGGCCGCCTCCCAATCCTCCAATTGCAGGCCGACGACGACCCCTCCTTCTGAGCCGACCGGCGTGCACAAGGGGTGTATTTCCCGCACGCCCTTGTGAAGGACTGATCCGGGAATAGCGGCCGAGATTGCTTCGGCGACCTGGCCGATGCCACACGCAGCTTTGCCGATAACCAGTATATTCATCGCGTCTGAAAATCCAGCTGCCCGAAAACGGCAACTATCGATACCGCTTCCACGGTTTCAGGGTTCGCGGAGCGTGGCTCAACGAAAAGTCTGGTCTTTGATAGGAGAGATTTGGATTATAGTAGGGATCGTTGTCGATCGGCGTCGCCCAACGTCGGCGCATGAAAGCGATTTCTCTTTCAAACCGTTTGCGCTTTTCCGGACTTTCGTCCTTACCCCGGGACCTGGATTCGTGGTGGTACAGTTCGGCATAGGGCGTCCAGATCACCCGATATCCCGCCTCACGAGCCCGTAAACAGAAGTCGACATCATTGAAGGCCACTGGCAGATTCTTCTCGTCAAGCCCACCGAGTTCCTCGTAAGTCGCTTTTCTGGTCATCAAGCAGGCGCCCGTGACAGCGGAATATTCCTGCACCAGCCACGCGCGCCCGAAATAACCGGGATCATTTCGGGAGAACCCCAGATGGGCGTGGTTGGCAACGCCGCCCACGCCGATGATCACACCGGCATGTTGCACGGAACCGTCTGGATACAGCAGTCGTGCACCAACGATGGCCGCCTTCGATTGAAGAAGCAGTCCGAGCATCTGCTCTATCCAATCCGGCGTGATCACTTCGGTGTCGTTGTTCAGAAGACAAACAATCTCGCCACGCGCGTGACGAACGGCGAGGTTGTTAATGGCAGAGTAGTTGAACGGCTTGTCATATTGAATTACCGAGACGCCTGAAAGCTTCCCAATGCTCTCTAGATACTCGAGCGCGTCAGATTCCACGGACTGGTTGTCCACAACAATAATCTCGTAGCTCGGATAGGTACTTTTGAGTCGAATACTTTCCACGCACTGGCGCAAGAGAGCGCGTTGGTCGCGGGTCGGGATAATTATGCTAACCAGTGGTAGGTTCGCTGGCAGTTCGTAATGAACGCGGTAAAAGGCGCCGACGGTAGCCGGACCCACCGTGGCGCTCGCGCCGATTCGTTCAAGGTGATCGGCAACCGCGTTGCGTCCGGAGCTCCACGCATAGTTCTTGGCCCGCGGGTCGATCGCCGTTGATCCCGGAGTAGTCCGCCAGTGGTAGAGAATTTCTGGTACGTGGCGAATCTGGTGCGGTTGCGCGTGCTCGATCACCCGTAGTGTCAAGTCATGATCCTGGCTGCCTTCGAATCCCCTCCTGAACCCATCGAGTCTGCGCACTAGGTCAGCACGATAGACTCCAAGGTGGCTGACATAGTTCTGGCAAAGCAGGAGGCGATAGTTCCAATCCGGCTTGTGGTAGGGCTCGCGCCTCTGTCCTGAATCGTCGATCTTGTCTTCATCAGAATAGAGAAGCACCGCGTCCGGGCACACCGCGAGCTCGACGGCCACATAATAAAGTGCCTGTTCGGGCAACAAGTCATCTTGATCGAGGAGCGCCAGATACTCGCCGCTTGCCAGTGCAAGCGCACTATTTGAAGCCTCCGAGATGTGGCCATTCTTGTCACGGAGCAAAATTTTGATGCGCGAATCAGCCTCGGCAAATTTTTTCAACACACGAACCACCTCAGGGTCCGTCGAAGCATCATCTGCTATGCACAACTCCCACTTCTCGTAGAGCTGTGCTCTGACAGACTCAACGGCTTCGCGCAAATGGCGGACGTTCGGGTTGTAGACCGGCATGAGCACCGAGATTAGGGGCGTCGTCGCAAGCGCACGAATATGCCGCTTGATGGCGACACGATCGAGATCGGCAAGTCCAGCTTGCTGTCCGACTAAGTCACCGTAGTTCGGTGGAGGCGCATAGGCACGCAGCTTGCCTGCCGCCTCATACGCGCCTCGTAGATCGAAAATCACTCGCCAAGACGTGAGTCCGATCTTACGGCGCTTGTCTAGGGGATGCATCCAAAGCATGGGGATGACGCGCCTCAACATGCGCGCCACCCGTTCAATCCCGGAGACTCGGCGAAGCGTCAGTGGCGACTGCTCGAATTCGCCGGCTGAGTTCATCGTCTGCCAGCGCAGCCCCTTGATACCGGCCGGCAACCTGATTAACTCGTGAATCGTTCCTTTTAGCGTGATCGGAGGTTGAATCGCGTGTTTCTCGCTGAATCCGTCTCCGAGATCGTAGTAAAGCTTCGCGGCATAATCCGAGCCACGCCTGATCAGGCGCCCTTCGAGAAGCACCCACCCGGACGGATAACGATCGTCCGACGGATAAAGGAGGAACCGCGCCGGCGGCACCTGCACCTGCCACTTTTCGCCACGGCCCGGTTCGGAGGTCTCGGAGGCGATCCGACATATCCCGGCGAGCGCCTCCATTCGAAGTGGAGACGTCTTACGAAATTGCAGCAACTTCAGTCTCGCAAGTGGTGGAGGACTAGGCTACGAGGACACGGCGACCGTTTGAAATGTGCCAGATCTTTGCGGCGTGACCGTGGCGCGATTTTCAAGTTCATACAGGACGCGATCTCGGTGTGATCCAATAATCGCGAGACTGCTGCCAATCTCTCCGCGAAAGCGAGACCAGAGTTGTGGCCAGTCTTCTTCGAAGACGCACGCGCCGCTGGCGATGCCCGAAATAAGATGGGCGGCCACGATGCCATCATCGAGATCCATCGGGATCGGCAGATCCCTGACGAAATCCTCGTCCGCCTTTTTCGCTCCGATACTGACTCCGAGATGCCACAGTCCGACGTGAAACAATGCTCGGTCAATATCCCTTGTCCCGGCAGCGCTCGATGATACGCCATGTGCCCGGTATATCACTTCCCGCGAATCGCGAAACAGTTGCTCAGAGCGAGCGGTTCTGACAAGCGAGTCCGGACGCAACCTGTAGATCACCAGTGGATGTTCAGCGGCAACTGGAATCCCGCCCGCCTGGAAAAGGCGTACCCACAAATCCCAATCCTCAGCCGTTTTCAGGCTCACACTGAATCCGCCAACACTAGCAAACAAGGCTCGCGGCATGACAAGGGCGCATGTGTAAAAAATACACGCCCTGCGAAGGTGCTGAAGGTGCTCGAGTTGAGGCGGTTGATCGATCACCCCAATTCGCCCATCTGGCGTCATCTGCTGCCCCGAACAATAGACGACCGAGCGTGCCGGATCCTTTGCTTCGAAAGCAAGGCCAAGCATCTCTGCCAAAAATTCCTCGCGATAAAGATCGTCCGCGTCCAGGAACGCGAGCCATGGGGTTTCAGCGAACGAGGCACCATAGTTACGCGCCTCAGCGGCACTTCCCGCCGCGATCCTCAGAATGCGAAATCGGTTGTCCGTCGCGCAATACTTCGCGGCAATCCTGCACGTTTCGTCTGTTGAGGAGTCATCGACAATAAGTGCCACCCAATCTGTCCTCGTTTGGCGAAGTACGCTGTCCAGGGTTTGCGCGAGCGTTGCCGCTGCGTTGCGGGCAGCAATTACGATAGTAATACTGGCGCCAAATTCGCTTGATTTATGACCCATGGCCGAAGTTTAGCCGTTGTTTAACTGACTTGTGGCCTGCGCGTCACGCTCGCGTTTCCCTCGAATATCCACAAGCCGAGAAATTGAACCCGGAGGGCAAAGAAGAGACGGCTTCCGCAAAAACAGGCTTTTTCTACGCGTTTTCTTTCTCTCCCGCGTACCGATAGGCCTTCATTGTGGTACCGCAGACCTTCCAGAAGTACGCCGCTTCCTCCGGGCTCCAGCTCCTGTCCGCATGTTCCGCGGCAGCCGAGTTGCGGTCCGCTCCTGGTCCCAAAAGTTGACTTTCCGTTAGCGCCTGCCGGAGGCCGATTTCTCGTTCCTGGCCCAAACCAAGAAAGGCAACAAGTCTTTGCGCCACCAAGTCTGGACGGTCACTGATTTCTGCGCTGTCTATCTCCAAGGCTTGCACGCTGTTACGCACTTCAAGCCACTCATTCATACTCGCGTTCCAGGCGCCGCAATGATGTTCAAATGAAAGGATTGGGAAGTGCGCCATTTCCGCTTGCACGCTTTCGATGCCGCTACGCGTAATCATAATGAATCGAGAACCGGGCCATATCCTGGCAATTCGCCGCGCGGCACGCACCATGGTTACGTCAATGGTCTTCTCAAAAAAAACGTCCGCGCCATGCAGTTCTCGATAAAGGTCCCGCATCATCTTGCCAATAAGCTTTTCCAGATCTGTGTCGGACAGTCGGCCGATGAGATGAGAAGGATTCGCCGCCAAATCGTGGTGCTCTCGGAAATGTGCGTCGACATCCGCCAGCATCTTGTCCATAAGTGGTGCCAGATGTCCTTCGCCGAAACCGACGATCCCAGCTGCCCGCAGCGCACGCGCCACCGCACTCGCCGATTTTCTTGACATCCCCATAATGAAGATGGGCTGAAAAACCGGCGCGGGAGATGGCAAGACCGCATCAAGCGACGGGCGTGTCTCCTCCAGCGCACGTAATTGCTCGCGAAGCGCCCTCGCCTCCCGATTCTCTACCATCAACCTGAGGCGCTCCGCGCCAATATCGAAGCGGCGCAGCTTCTCCGGATCGCGAACGAACGATTTTTCGTGAAGCATCGCGTCATACTGAATATGCCAACCGAAAACACGCTCCTCCGAATCAAAGCGACTGATGCGCTCATTGGAAACCTTACGGAGGCCATGCGCCTGACTGCGAATCCGGTAGTGGCGGAGCAAAAATGGTATTGGGAAGACGCGCCGATCAGGAAAGGAAACGTCATGACCCCCCGACGTCACCAGATCGACCTCCTGCGGTTGCGCGCGCCATGATTTGCACTGCAGACGATCGTAGTCGGCGGCTGGTTCGAAATACTGGAAATGCTTCTTGGGATCCGATTGCCCCGGCTCCCAAGTGTCATCGGTCGGCCAGAAGTTGTAGAGTTCGGAATCAACGCAGTTGTATCCCAATTCGCAGACCCAGCGAAGGGCGTCTCGCAGGCTCATCCCGGGAAATGGTGCTTCGCGCATCTCGTCCGCGTCATGGTGAATGTACCAGTCGGCGCCGAGTTGCTGGGCGAGCTGCTGCTTTCTTTTCAGAATCGCGCGCCAGCGCAGCACGTTGGCTAGTTCCGCCGGGAAACCCGACTCTTCGGGAAACTTCTCGATCTTCAACAGTCCCCGGCCCAACCAAAGGCTTGCGCGAGCGACAGTATCGTCCGTGGAACGATGATCAATTAGATAGGCCTCCACCCCATTTTCAACGAGGTGTTGGACAACCTGGGAGATAATATCGCCCTCGTTGTAGGCAGAAATGAGCGCGATGACGCGAAAATCCGATCCCATTTTGTCAGCCTACACGTCGCTGTTTCATTTCGCCACATAGGTTGGAATTACCTTTGCTCGCCGTGATAATAGCGATGGCGAATGCAACCGCGCCGCGCCCGCTGGTATAGGGGCGCATTATTTTTCGTGGCAAGGTGGCGGCCGCAACAACTGCTTCGTACGATCCTGCTACTCGTCGGTACCCGCCGAGGAAAAATATCACGCGATCCCTCTTCCGTTTGTGCACGCTTTTGCCAGGAGTCGCGGCACTGGACGGCTCCGCTGGCCACGCCAACCGCTTGGCACAGGGACAACTCCGCGACGTCGATTTGTATTTGACCCCATGCCTCTCCCTAGTTCCGGTACCCGATCGACGAAGGCACGCACAATCGCAAAGACGGACTGCTCTTTCAGAACGACTGGCTCGGAACAGGCAATTCTGCGCCGGAGGCTTTCGGAACTCCAGTTCCTGCAACGCCCCCCCCCCCCCCCCCCCCCCCGCAACTTGTCGCCGCAACGCCGTACTTCTTGCGCGTCCGGCGCACCGCGGCGCCGGTTTGACGCTCAATAACTTTTTGTTCATTTCCGTTGTTAGATCGAATGGTTGACTGGGGCCAGAGAATAAAGTCGGAGGAACCCCGCGGGGCGCATATGTGCGACTAAACACGCAACTTGAATGGAATTCAGACATGAGAGCGCGATTAACTAGGGTCAATGCGACGGTGGCACGGAATGGGTCCTCGGCAATTGCATGGATTATGTGTCCTATACTACGGTCACGTCGCGTAGAGATGATTTGTCGCGAAGGCCTCAGGTGAAAATGAAATGGGGAGGGGATGGATGGAACGGTCGGCCGCCGAGCAGTTGATCTCAGATCTGTATAAGTATGCCCTCGGGCGCCAGCCCGATCTCTCCGAATTCCAAACTTGGGTGAGTTTTGCTGTTAATGGTGCTCCAGCCGAGGAACTAGTGAGGAAATTTTACGAATCTGAAGAATTCCGAAAAAGATCCCCAGTCGCATCAGCCTTTCCAGCCGGGCACTTCCATTCCCCCGTGGTTGATCCGACGCTTGTAGCCGACTATGTCTCGCGCGAACGCCGGACTGCGGTGAGTGATATCGCGGGCATCAACATTCCGGTTGACCAGATGCGGCGTCTCTGGCTTGCGAACCTTGAATTCATTCGGACCACACCATTCACAGAAGGTCCCGACCCAAAGAATCGGTACAATTACACCGGGGGGCCATTCCCGTGGGCTGACGGCATCACTTTGCGCATGATGATCCGTCACCTCCGACCAAAAAGAATCGTTGAAATCGGGTCTGGTTATTCGACTGCCTGCATGTTGGACTCTGCTGAACACGTGGACCTAAGAGACCTGCACATCACTTGTATTGAGCCCTACCCCACCAGATTGAAAGCCCTCTTGCGGCCGCGCGACTCCAATCGAGTAACGCTAATAGAGCGTGGTATTCAGGACGTCCCACTGAACATTGTTGACGCCCTCGGTGAAAACGACATCTTGTTCATTGATTCAACTCACGTATTAAAGACCGGCAGTGATGTGCACTGCGAAATGTTCCATTTGCTTCCGAGAATCAAGCCTGGGGTCGTTGTACATTTTCACGACATTCATTTCCCGTTTGAGTATCCGGACGATTGGATTTTTAAAAAAAACTATTCATGGAATGAGGCCTACATACTAAGAGCCTTTCTCATGTTCAACAGGGAGTTCCGCATATTCTTTTGGAATCCGCTCTACGCTCATGTTTTTGCGTCTTCAATACGCGACGAGTATCCGGCATTTCTAAGGAATTCCGGCGGCTCAATCTGGATCGAACGCGTCGCGCCCGCTATGGGTGGGAGCGAACCAATCTGATAGCGGATCGCAGCAGCATGAAGACATCCGTTGCGTGACATTTGCGAGACGTGGTCAGATATCGATAATGACGAACTCCCGCGAGCCAACACGCTTTGACTTCGGGGATCAAGGGCTTCACCCCGTGACGAACGACTGGGGTTTTTCCCGCGGACACCCCGTTGATCGCTACTACATCGAGTCGTTTCTTCGGCGTCACGCGCAGGCGATAGCGGGCCACGTGGTCGAGGTCGGGGACAACGGCTATACGCTGCGTTTTGGGGGCGAACGAGTCACGAAATCCGACGTGTGGGATGTGAATTCCGAGAATCCGGCCGCAACAATCGTTGCAGACCTGAGCAACGCTCCTCAAGTTCCAAGCAACTCAATCGATTGCTTCATCCTGACGCAAGTCCTCGTACTTATCCAGAACGTGCAGGATGCAATCCGGGAGCTTTATCGGGTCCTGAAGCCCGGTGGCGTCGCGCTCATCACGGTTCCGGGAATCTCGCAGATCAGCTCCATTTCCGACGAGGCCGCCAACTGGAGTTGGTCCTTCTATCCCAAGACGGTACGGTGGCTTCTCTCCAACGCTGGCTTTGAACAGGAATCGCTTGAGGTAGAAGGATGGGGCAACCTTAAGACAACCGTCGCCTTCCTTGCCCAGCTCGCGCAATCGGACCTAGAGCCCGGGGACTACGAGTTCAACGA
>DKAR01000162.1 GCA_002450895.1 Proteobacteria bacterium UBA6921 | reverse complement strand
TCCTGTATTTGGGTGCGCAGCGCAGCGCATATGCGATCGGGCCGATCGAATCCGCAACCATTCCAAAGACGGCTGCAGATTTCATCAAATCGCAGCGCCCACCCGCGCCGCTGTTTAATCCGTACGAGTACGGCGGCTACCTTGAGTGGTCACTCGGCGGATCCTACAAACTGTTTTACGACCAGCGCAGTTTGGACCCGAACATCTACGCCGAACAGTGGAATGTGCATCAGGGTCGTTATCAGGACATTTTTCAGAAATACGGCATTCGCACCGTGATTTTTTATAATTTTGATTTCGTCACAAACAATACAGCGACGATCACGCTGTCGTTGTTGGCGAATCCGGAGTGGAACGTGGTTTATGCGGATTCGATCGCCGTTGTTTTTGTGCGTTCGACGGATACCTCCCTGCCGTCAATGGACAAGCAAGGCGTCTGGAAATTTCTGAAAGCCACGGCGCAACAGCGGCTGGATAAGTATCCTGCCGACCCCGGAGCGCACATTGAACTGGGTCGGGTTCTGCTTTTCTCTGGGGATGCCACAACGGCGCATGATGAATTCAATACGGCATTGCGGATCGATCCATCGAATGTCGAAGCCAAACGGCACTTGGACGCCTATCGCTAGTCGATGGGGGAATCGACCGACGGGTTGATCGCTGTTATCGTGAAATACAGGAACCTGAAGTCTGAATCGCGAGACGTCTGAGCCAGGGCGGACAATTGAATGTGTGGTATCTGCGGTGAACTGAGATTTGACCAACGCACGCCCGATTCGCAAACGATCGGGCGCATGATGCAACCTCTCGCGCGGCGCGGACCGGACCATGGGGCCACGTACTTTGATGGCCCGCTTGCCTTCGGACATCGCCGACTGGCGGTCATCGATTTTTCTGCGCGCGCGAACCAGCCGATGGTCGACGCCGAGCTGAAGCTGGCGCTGGTGTTCAATGGAACAATTTACAACTATCCCGAACTGCGCGCCGAGCTCAAGGGACGCGGCTACAACTTTTTCTCGGACGGCGATACCGAAGTTATCCTGAAGGCCTATCACGCGTGGGGCGAACAGTGCGTCGAGCGGCTGCGCGGCATGTTTGCGTTCGTGATCTGGGATATGCGTACGCGAAGTTTGTTTCTCGCACGAGACCGTTTTGGCATAAAACCGCTATATTTCGCGCGAAATCAAAACGTATTTCGGTTTGCCTCGAATGTGCAGTCGTTACTGGCGGCGGGCGATATTGATACATCGATCGATCCGGTCGCCTTGCATTACCAATTCACGTTGCATGCTGTTGTCCCGGCGCCGCGAACGATCCTGAACGGAGTACGCAAACTCGCACCGGCGACGGCAATGCGAATTTCCAGCGACGGCACGATAAGCGAACGGCGCTATTGGGAGCTTCAGGCCGTTCGCTCGCATCCAGAGCGTTCAGAGTCGCAATGGATTGATGCGCTGCACGCAAAATTGATCGAGACGGTCGATCGCCATCGCAGCATTGCCGATGTTCCGGTCGGAGTTCTGCTTTCCGGCGGGCTGGATTCCAGCCTGCTGGTCGGTCTGTTGGCTGAGAAGGGTGTGCAAAATCTGCGCACCTTCTCCATCGGATTTGAAGACGTCCCGGAAGAGAAAGGGAGCGAATTCGAATACTCGGATCAGGTGGTGGCCAAGTTTGGTACGCAGCATCGCAAGATCGTGATCGAAAATTCGCAAGTGCTGAAGCGCATGCCGGAAGCGGTCGCCAACATGGCCGAACCCATGGTGTCCCAGGATGCGATCGGGTTCTTTTTGCTGGCCGAACAAGTTGCCAAAGAGGCCAAGGTTGTCCAAAGCGGACAGGGCGCAGACGAAGTCTTTGGCGGGTATTTCTGGTATCCGCGCATGGATGCTGAAACCGGTTCGGACCTGGAAAAATTCCGCAGGCACTACTTCGACCGCACCCACGAAGAATTCCTGCGTACTGTGAGCGCGGATTTCCGGGGCGCGGACCATAGTTCGGCGCTGATTGAGAATTTACTGGGCGCTCCCGGCGCGTCTACTTTCATCGATCGTGTCTTGCGAATGGATGCGACAACCCTGATCGTCGACGATCCGGTCAAGCGTGTGGACAACATGACAATGGCATGGGGTCTTGAGGCGCGCGTGCCATTTCTGGACCACGAACTTGTCGAACTTGCAGCGGCCATGCCGCCCGAGCTCAAGTTGCGCTCAGAAGGCAAGCACGCCCTCAAGGTCATTGCGCGCGGGCTGCTCCCGGACGACGTGATTGATCGGAAGAAGGGCTATTTTCCGGTTCCCGCCCTGAAGTTTGTGCGCGGCGAATTTCTCGGCTTTATGCGCGACGTTCTCAGTTCGACGGCGTGTAAAAAACGCAACGTATTTGATCCGCGCTACGTGACGACACTGTTGGACGCGCCCGAGCAGTACATGACGCCGCTACAAGGCAGCAAGCTGTGGCATCTCGCGTTGCTGGAGTATTGGATGCAGGTAAATGTCGACAATAGATCGGGCGCCGGCGGCTAACGGGGTCCGCTAACGACGCCGGCAATTGGATTAACCAAATTGCCCGGTATTTGAAAATACTCGAGGCAGAAAATTAGTTGGGATGTTAATTGGCTTTCCGCTTTGGAGCCCAAACAGACTGCCCGTTTTTTGCGCGCTCATTCAGCTCGGTCGCAAATGTTTTTGCATACCGGCGCGTTTCAGTAACGGAGCCTCGGTTTGTGCCAACAACTGATGTGTAGCCATTGGCTATTTTGTACTGGCACCATTTTTCGTTCCCGGATCCGTACGGGGCATCACACTCTTGGACTTCGACGACATCAAATTGGCTCAGGTCAGACATAAACCCTCCAGTTTTGCACGTAGCACTAAGAACCAGCCGGGGATCGTGCGCTTGATTAACGACAACGTCCCTTACCGCGCGATGGCAGTAACCCCAAAAAAGTGTCATTCAACAGCGGTGCGAATACCGAGTGCGTCGGTGCGCTCACTCACGTGCCTGCGCGTCTCCGAACGCGGATCCCACCGACTGCGTGGTAGCCGGTTACTTTATCACATCATTTGGTAAAAAGCACGGCAAAAACATGAAGATAGGGGTCTAGTGATGACAGAAATCCGGCTAAGTTGCGAAATTTTCAGCCTGAAACCGTGGGTGGTGGCGTGATTGTTAGGACCGAACCGGCGGTCCGGCTTTTGGTCCCCAATTACGCCAAGGCAGGGCGACGGAGCGCCAATCAGAAAGGAACGTAAAACTCGAGTCCGCCGTAAACGCCACGATCATTGGACGAAGTGCTGTTTGCGCCCAATTTGATTGTCGCCGTAATTGGGCGCCAACGATGTTCGGCCAGTATGCCGATGCCTGTGGCATCAAAGTCCTTGTTACCCATACGAAAAAACTCGCCACCCAAGGAGAAGGGGCCAATCACACGGTGCCTGGCCCTTAGCCGAGACCATACGAATTGGGTCTTCATGGAATACGAGGCGAGAATTTCACCGCACAACTCCGGCTTCCAGTAGAAAGCTCCAAGTTGCGCGAACCCGCCGGTCGATGTGGATTCATCCTCGATTGCTCCAGTCTCGTCCTTATATTCACGGGTGACCCCCGCCGAGACAGAAAGTGTTACCGGGCCGGTCCACTGGTAGCCCACGGTTGGCGTCACCTGGGTTGCAACGGCATCAACATCGGCCCCGGCTTCCTGATAGGTGTACCGAATTCGACCGATGAAAACGGCGGCGAACAACGGCAGTTCAGTTTGTGCACCAATGAAAAACAGGGATTGAAACGCTGTCCGGTCGTGCGCGAACTGAGTCGCGCGCTGCTGTGATGAGCAAGTGACACGCTCAAATAACTCCAGCGCGTCACGATGATCGATGCGCTGTAAATAAATGCTTGCCACATCAATTGCCCGCCCAGCAGCCATACGGTGGTTGAGGGTTGACTAGCGACGAGCAGTGCGGCCACGGCGCCGATACACACCAGAGAAATGATAATTTCCTCGTTGAAGATACGAAGTGAGCGCAGCAGGCTGCGCTCTCCTTTCTGTTTTGGAGTGCGCAAAAAAACTCCCGCTTTCTTTGTGAGCCCGAGCGTGCAGGCCAGCGTAACTACCCATGTGAGACTTAGCAAAACAAGCATCGCCCGGAAGGCTTCCGCCGTACAATTCAAACGGACGCGCAGGGCCCACAGCGACCTCGTCAAGCTGAAAATAATGAAAACAAACGGTGCGAGCAATCCGGCGCCCGCCATCGGTTCAAGAAACACGGATTGGGTGAACGTGTAGGAAATGCTGTTGATGAGCAGAATGACCGTAAACAGGAATGTAATAGGATTATTGAACCACTGCAGGCCACCGGAACAATAGTCAAACTTCTGGCCGAAACTAAGCTTGTTGTCCGCTTCCTGGTTCGACGCCGCCGGAAGCAGTTTCTGCCAATGCGACCTTAGTACCTGCATTCCACCAAACGCCCAACGAAAGCGCTGCTTTTTCAATCCTTCGAAATTCAGCGGCATCAAGCCGCGGCACGACGAAATCCATCCCAGTCCTTTCCGCAGCCGCCGGTGTATTTTGATATCCTTGCAAACGAAAATATGCGCGATCTGAGCCGCCTGCGGGCCGAGCTTCATGTCTTACCTACTTGAACGGCGCAAAAAATGATTGATCTTGCAGCCCTGTCGCGGCAACTCACGGATGCTCCCGCGAGCATCAGCGAATCCGAGGTTCGCGAAAAGATTCAGCTCTTGTCGCGCCTGCTGCTGGTATTGATTCCGCTCGGGCTGCTCTTCGCTGCAATACAGGCGTTGTTGTATCCAGATTTTCTCGTGACTTTTTTAGTCGTGCTGGGCGGTTTGGGCGTGCTGGTTTTTGCCTTCCTCCTGGGCCGGACTGGAAGGGTCGCCGCCGCTTCCTGGATTTCCGTTTTGACCACGGCATTGGCCGGGTTTGCGATCACCGTGCTTCATCCGGACGACACATTCAATTCGGCATTTCTGTTCCTCAGTATTCTGTTGTCGGGATTTCTGTTGGGCGGTCGCGGAATACTGGTGCTGTTGGCCCTGAATCTTTCAATCGTTATCGCGCTATTTCCATCGCTCGGCATTCCTCCGCCTTCGGGGGACCCATTTGCTGTTCCGATGTTCCTCGCGTTATTGGGCGCGCTGCTTTATGTGAGCCTTCGTTACAAGGATCAGTTGGCGCGAGAGCAACGTGCCGCGCTGATTTCGAGCGAAACCGAGTTTCGTCGAATCCTGAATCATATGCAGGACACGTATTATCGCACCGACGCGGAAGGACGCATCGTTCGCGCTTCGGAATCCGCACAACGTCTTTTGGGATTTTCGCCGCAGGAATTGCTGGGGCGACGATTGACCGAATTTTACATCGAGCCCGACGGACGGGAAAAATTCCTCCTTGCGCTGCGCGCTTCTGGAAGAGTGCAAGGGTACGAAGCCCGGCTACGCCATCGAGACGGGTCCGAACTCTGGGTTTCAACAAACGCCCAGATGTTGCTGGATGATAAAGGTAACGTCATCGGCGTCGAGGGAACGGTTCGCGATGTCACCGATCGACGGCGCGCGGAACAATCCACGCGCGAGTCGCAGGAAATGCTCAACAAGGCGCAGGAGGTCGCGCACATCGGCAGTTGGTGGTGGGACCTGCAAGCGAACCGGCTCATCATGTCGCGTGAGCTATTGCAGATTTACGGTCTGCCCCCCGAACTTCAGGCAACAACCGATGAAATATTTGCGCGCATCACGGAGGCCGTGCATCCCGCGGACCGTGAGCGTTTGATGAGCACGGTGCAGGCGAGCGTTTCAACGGCAGTATCGGCTGAGCCGTTTGAGTTCCGATTGCAGCCAAAGGATGGCGAGATTCGTACGGTGCTGGTGTACCCCGAAATAATCGCCGATGTGGACGGAAAAGCGCTCTACTCCTACGGCGCGTTGCAAGATATTACAGAGCGCAAGAAGGCAGAGCAGGCGCTGCTCGACAGTGAAAAACGATATCGCTCGATTGTCGAAACGGCGCAGGAAGGGATCTGGACCATCGATGCCGAATCGCGCACAACGTTTGTGAATCGATCGATGGCGCAGATGTTGGGTTATCCCGTCAGCGAAATGCTCGGTCGTTCGATGTTCGAGTTCATGGACGAGGAAGGGAAAAACATTGCGGCTCGAAATGTCGAGCGGCGCAAGAAAGGTATTGCGGAGCAGCACGACTTCAAGTTTCAGCGCAAGGATGGTAGCGAAGTGTGGACTGAACTGAACACCGCTCCTTTCACCGATGAAACCGGAAACTACGTCGGCGCACTCGCTATGGTGGGCGATGTAACGCATCGGCGACAGGCGGAAAAGCTGCTGCGGGAAAGCGAAGCGAAGTACCGAAATTTGTTCGAAAACATGACGAGTGGATTTGCGTTGCACGAAATCATTTGCGATAGCGCGGGCAAACCGGTCGATTATCTCTACCTCGAGGCGAATCCGGCGTTTGAAAAACTGACCGGAGTTCCCATCGCGACACTGATCGGGAAACGCATCCGCGAGATATTGCCGAATACAGAACAGTATTGGATCGATGTTTTCGGCAAGGTGGCCCTGACGGGCGAGCCGTTGGCGTACCAGAACTATTCAAAAGAGCTGGGTCGCTGGTATGACACGTGGGTTTTCAGTCCGCGTAAAGATCAATTTGCAGTCATATTCACTGATGTCACGGAGCGAAAACTCGCCGAAGAAGAAATTCGCAACCTCAACGCCACGCTGGAGCGTCGCGTCGAGGAACGAACCTATGAACTCGAACGCGCGAACAAGGAGCTCGAAGCATTTTCATATTCCGTGTCGCATGACTTGCGTGCTCCGCTGCGTGCCATCGATGGATTCAGTCGGGCGCTGATTGACGATTATGCGCCGCAGCTCGACGGGCAGGCCCTCAATTATTTGAGCCGCGTTCGTCACTCGGTCCAACGGCTCGGAACATTGATCGACGATTTGCTTGAGCTATCGCGGGTGGCGCGCGCATCAATCAACGTCACAAACGTAAATCTCTCGCAGGTCGCCGAAGAAATCGTCGCGCAACTGCGCGAAGTGGATCGCGATCGCAGTGTCGACGTGAACATTTCACCGGGAATGTTGGCCAAAGGGGACTCGCGCCTCTTGCGTCTTGTTCTGGAAAATCTGCTCGAGAATGCTTGGAAATACACCGGGAAAGTCGCGCATCCCGTCATCACCTTCGACGCGATCAATCAATCAGGCGAAACCGTGTTTCGTATAAAGGACAACGGAGCCGGCTTTGATATGAATTACGCGGACAAACTGTTTGGTGCCTTTCAGCGGTTGCACGGTCCTGAGTTTCCCGGCACCGGTGTCGGACTCGCGACAGTGGCGCGCATTATTCACCGACACGGAGGAAAGGTTTGGGCGGACGCCGAACTGGATCGTGGCGCCATCTTCTGCTTCACCGTGGGTGGCGATGCGAGTCGCCCCGCTGAAAAAAAATCGGATGAATTGTCTGGCATTTCAGCTGGTCCGGAGTGATGCGAAGTTCTGCCTGAGCCATCCTCATTCAACACGCGTTACCGGTGAATATCGATTGTAGGTAATTTCAGACTTTCGTTATTATCCTTTCAGCCGGGAAGGTGCTGAAATCGCGCGCGTCGCGATGAACAGTCCCCGGCAGTCATGTGGTTCTACCTTTTACGAAATTACACAGGAGATCTCGATGCGCAACGTGATGCTTTGGACGTCGGTGATTGCGGTCAGTTCGATCATGATGGCGGTGAGCGGTCCGGGCTATTCGGCAGACAACAAGTCAAAACCGATGTCGTTTTTTGTAACCAGTACCGGTCTCGGCAAGGGCGCGAATCTCGGCGGAATCGATGGCGCAGACAAACACTGCCAGTCCCTCGCTGAAGCCGCAGGTGCGGGCAAGCAAATGTGGCATGCTTATCTCAGCACGCAAGGAACTTCGTTTGACGACAAGACCGTGGTGCACGCGCGCGACCGTATTGGATCCGGTCCCTGGTACAACGCCAAAGGCGTGATGATCGCGAAGAACATTGACGATCTGCACTCCGCGAAAAACAAGATCAACAAGGAGAACGCGCTCGACGAAAAGGGACAAATGGTCAATGGACGCGGCGATACGCCCAACAAACATGACATCCTCACGGGATCGCGAATCGACGGTTCCGCATTTGCGCCTTCACCGCCTTTTGCCGACATGACCTGTGGCAACTGGACGAAGGAAGGAGACGACGGTTCTGCGATGACCGGTCATCACGATCGTATGGGTCCCAATTCCGATCCGTGGGCCTCTTCCTGGAACTCCGCGCACCCGACGCGCGGATGCGGCATGGAATTGGTTAAAAGCACGGGCGGTGACGCACTGCTGTACTGCTTCGCGGTGAAATAAACCGAGTTTGGCTTTGCGGCACAGCGAAGGCGCATCGTCTTAACCCTGCGCGAATCCCTCGAAAGTCATGGGCCGCGCCGGAAAAACCGCGGTTTGCCATTTGTTTCTTATCGATTCCAGCGGGCGCCCCAAGGCCGTAAATCGGTGTCTCGCAATAAAGCTAAAAGATGTAAGACAGTCGCGCACTCACGAGCAGATCATGGTATTCGAAGTCGAGCTTGTCGGGTTTGGAGCGGTTGTATTCCGAGTGAAGTTCAACACGGGCCTTACGGAAAGAAGTTGTTCCCAACGAAGCGCTCGCATAGATGAACGCGTCATGTGATTCAAAGAAATTACGGCTGTAGCGCTGGCGTCCGTAATCCACTTCGCTGTCAAAGTAGATCCAGGCGTTTTCGTAGTACAGCGTCAGGAAGACCTGGTTCGAATAATAATCCTGCGGATCAAAATAGCCATTGAATGCCGGCCGACGGAAGTTCATGTGTCGAAACGCGTATCCGGCGTTGATGATCGGCCCGGCGCGATACAACGTGTATTGACCCGAGCCCTGGAAATCGTTGGCGGAGTTTGAGTCAGAATATTCCTGGTACTTGTAGTTCAGGTACACCGTTGTATTGGAATCGATCGCGCGCGTATAACGAAGGCTGGATTGATGCAGCTCGACAAAATTCGCGATCTGGTAACCAGACGCAGTCAAAACGCTATGCGAGATGCTCACTGTAATCCGGGTTGGTGGTGAGAAGCCAACCTTCATATCCGCCGTGACGTCGCTGATCGTAACGTCTTTGGTCGTGGCCGCCCCGAGCGTGACGCGACCCGCTGTGAACGCGAGCCGAAGGATTTCGGAGAAGTTCGCGCTGGCGCTCGCTGACAGCGTGTCTGCGGTGTACTCAACACCTTCCGATTCGGCTGTCTTCGTGCTGTAGGTGGCCGAAAGATCCCAGTCTGTTCCCGTGCCACGAATCGTGGCGCGCCGATCGGCGTTCCTGTTGTTATCTGAGTCGGTGAACGTATCGCTGTATAAATCCACGGCAGGGTGCGTTACCGATTCCAGGTGATTTTTCAGGCCCTCCATCTGCTCGCGTTGATCGTCGTCTTCGGGCTTCAGGCTCGCGAACGAATCGCGCGCGCGCGTTTTTTCACCCATGGCGAGCAGGCTGTAGGTGAGGCCGATACGCGCGTCGAAGTCCTCGCCGCTTTCAAGAATTTTTCGGTAAATGTCCGCAGACTCCGCGTATTTCTGTTGAGTGCGAAGGAAATTGGCCTTGGCGAGCAAAGCAAATTTGTTGCCGCGATCGCGAGCCAGGACATCGTCCACCTCCTTGATTGCAGCGTCGTAATCCTCGTTTGCGGACAACAGTTTCGCAATCTGAACTCGAAATTCGGCGGCACGGCCGCGTTCATTCGCGAGCTGACGCAACACTTCGATGGCCTCTTTGCGTCGGCCGGCGGTGACCAGGCGCTCCGCAATTCGCTGCTTGTCCTTTGTCGTGAAGGCGTCTGGCGCCAGTGTCAGCGCACGGAGGTAGAGTGATGCCGCAGTTTCGTAATTTTTCTTTTCAAATTCGTAATCCCCGGTGGCTTTGAGTTCGCGCGCCCGCCGCACGTTCGCGACTTTCGATGCGGAAAATTCAATTTGTTTCTGGCCGGGTTCGGGTGCCTTCTTTTCCGTGGGGGGGACGTTCGCAGAAAATGCCGGCAGCGAGATCAATAGAGTACAGAGAATTGCATGACGCGCGGGTCGCGTTGCAAGTGTAGTCATCGCGTGCCTCGCAGGGCGCGCACTCTGGACGGCGAAATTTTCGGAGCGAAGATCAGTTGCTCGATTCAGGGCGAAAGACCACGCGCATCATTTGCGTGAAGGAAAGGACGATGAGCAGCGTTGTTGTCGACATCAACAATGGGACCCAATTGAAAATATTCACTTTCGCAATGTTCTGCAGATGAACCGCGATATGTCCTTGAACGACCCGAACTACGTCGAAGGTGGCCTGGGTTTCAAGCAAATAACCCAGCGCGAGGCCCAACATCCACATGCTGGCGAGGATCGCGCTCGCCATGGTCAGTTGTCGTACCACGGCGATCCAGCGTCGAATGGAACTGCGTCCGCGCAAAGTTTTGATGATTTCGACAAATGGCATCGCGAATGCGCTAATCAGGTAGAAAATTCCCCCGATCCCCGTGCCCGGAATCCCCGCGGTCATATCAATGTCCCTTCTCGTAAACCGTTAGAGGTTTCTTAAGTATAAATTCCTTCCACGCCGCATTCAGCACAAAAAATCCGTTGACCGTGCGAAGTACAAAAAATGCCGGCAGACTGGCGAAAACCCGACGCCAGTTGCGCCGTCCCTCGCCGGTAAACAGGGTCGGTACCACGACGGCTGGAAGATCAATCAGGTACGCCAGCAGAAAAAGCGGCTGGCGCAGGGTCACAGCCAGCACGGGAATCAGGAACAGGTACACGATGGAGGCAATCATGGCATCCCAAAATGCGACGGCAATGATGCTGCGCAAGTAGGGGATTTCGAGCGTCTTGCGCCAGTGCAACGCCACATTTTGCATGAATCCGTGCGACCACCGGGTCAACTGTTTGCGCATGAAGTGAAAGTTATGCGGCTCAATCGGGTAGCACAGCGCGTCGGGAATGAATCGTACGGCATGCCCGTGCTGATAGAACGTCCAGGTCAGGTCCATGTCCTCGGCCATGGTTCGCGTCGACCAGCCGCCCGCGCCTCGGAGCAGATCGGTTCTGTAGAGCGAGAAACAGCCCGACGAGATCAGTGGCTTCTCGTAATAGTCCTGGATCGGTTTGTACCAGCTAAATGCCAGAAGATATTCGATATATCTGCCGCGTTCCCAGAGCGACCGGACCCGTCGGGGCAAGACAAACCCGCACGCGGCGGCGACATTGTCAGAGTCCATCGCAGCCATCAGCTTTTCGATGGCGTCGGGCTCCAGCACGGTGTCCGCGTCGATCGCCATGCAGTATTCCGTTTCGACGGTGGCCAAGGCGAAATTCTGCGCGCCGGCCTTGGAGCCTGTGTTTCGCGGGGGTTGAATGACGTGCGCTCCAGTTGCGGAGGCCACTGCGTAGGTGTCGTCGGTCGAGCAGTCATCCACAACGACAATGACGTCGGGAACCCGGGTTTGCGACTGAATACTTCGAATGGTATCCGTAATCGATGAGGATTCGTTGTAGGCAGGGACGATGACGGTTAGACGACGCGACATAACACTTTTGTGATCGATTCCACGGTCAGAAATACTACTCGATCTCATTTGGGGAAAAACGATAACTGATTTGAAGTTTTGAAAATGGTTTTAAGCGCGAAGATCGTCCCCTCGGCCGGGCTTTACCGGCGGGGTGAAAGACCCAAAACGCGACGAGCGCTACCCCAGACAAATGCTTGACATGCCCAAGTCGCGGAGAATGTGGGAGATCGCGGCGGGGATGGTCTCACTTCAGTCACCAGTCGCCCGATGTGACCTAAGACGTGGTGGGATTCGGAGCGGGCTGGGCGGTGGTTGGACGGGTACGGCGTGAGGCAAACCAGCGATCCGAGTACCCCCGCAGTTTACGCAGGAGGGGTCTTTCAACCCCATAATAGAGCAGGATCCCGAGAGCCGTGCCAGCCAGCACCTGGGTGGCCACGATCACGGGGCCGCTCCAGCTTCCGGCGGTATCGGGAATCCACCGTCGCAGGAAGAACCGCACGCCCTCGAACGCGGCGGGATGAAACAGGTAGATCGCATACGAGGCATCGCCCAGGATGCGCAAACTGCGCACTCGCAGATGGGTAAACGCGTGAATGGACGCCCACACGATCAGCCCCGCTGCAATTCCCATCACCAGTTTGTCATTCACTTTTGACCCGCTGAACAACAGCATGGATCCAAATACGAGAAATACGACGACCGCGCGCGGAGAGATCGTCATCGTGCGCGTCTTCATATAGACCTCGTAAATCACAATTCCGATGACGAACTGGATCAGGCTGCCCGAGGTGTAAAACAGCGAAGGGACGTCGTGAAACTTGAAAGTCTTTCCGATGATGAAAAGTACGACCAGTACCGCGGAGCTGGTCAGCAATCGTGAGCGCGCATGGAGCAGGGCAACTCCAAATAGCAAATAAAAGAACATTTCGTAGTTGAGAGTCCAACCCTGAATCAGGATCGGAAAGACTTCGCCTTGTTCGTCTTCATCGATGCTGAGATGGGGAATGAACAGAAAGTCCATGAAAATGGATTTCATCTCCGGTGTCAGCGATGCCGCGTCGAACAGGGGCGTGGGTCCGGTAATCCAGTGAAACCAGTACGCACGTGACGTCCACAGCAGCGCAATCCAGTACATGGGAACGATTCGAATGATGCGCTTGGTCAGGAATTCCAGCGCATCATTGACAGCGGGCCAGGCGCCCGCATGGCGCGTGGTGTACGCCATAATAAATCCGCTGATGACAAAAAAGATGTCCACGCCACGCGCGCCGACATGGCTCCACGCGGGAACCTCTGAGAAATATGAGCGCGAATGGAAGAAGACCACCATCAGCGCCGCAATGCCGCGCAGGTATTGGATGCCTTCAATGGAATGCGGAGAGGTTTCCTGGCGCGAGGTCATTACGTCAATCCACTCCCCGAAAAACATGCACTGCGTCCGGAGGGGACACTGCGGCAGTGGCGCCACCGGTCACTCGAGGGCGCGGAGAGAGTATTACGTACCCCCGCGGCGCAGGCAATTCAGCCAGCCACAAAAAATACGGATCGACAGATCAGAACAACCGAACCGTAAGTCTGCTCGCCGCTATTCGCCGTCCCAGTAATCGACAGATTGACCTTCCCGACCCACATAGACGAATCGCTGCGGCTTGCCATCTGATCCCGGCGGCAACTCGGCAAGGACGCCGAATTTTCCAGAATCCGGATAGTCAACGAGTTCCGGCGACATCTTGGTGCTGACCGCAAGATAGCGAAGTTCCTCCGTACCGGTATTCGTTATCTTGTGGGCGGTTTCCTTGTCGCCCGGCGGCAGTGCAATAAAGTCGCCGGTACGAATCGGATGGGTCGTCGAGCCAATTCGGATCTCGCCTGAGCCCTGAAGCACGAAGGCCATCTCCTCGTTTACGCGATGATTGTGTGCCGGAAACGCACTCTTGCCGGGAGGCACGACGGTAATGTTGTAGCCAAGTTTTTGAGCGCCGATGTGACGGCTGATGTAGGCCATCTTGGCGTCATAGCGCTCAGCAACGTTGGGCGGTGGAGTGAAAGCAGGCGCACGGGCTTCCGCCTCGACGTCGGTGATATTGATTATCTGTTTTGCCATGGGTGCCTCCGTCAACAGTTGGAATTTAGTTTTTTTAGCCGAGCCGGTTCAGAAATAGTGGCAACGCCGGAGTTGTTCATATTAGGAGGGCTTCGTGCAAATGGATACATTGTCCAATTTGCCAGGCGATCCCCATCGATTTTCAACAAAGACTAGACGACGCCCCACGCATCGTGGTTCAGTTTTCGGCAACCGCGTTGCGTCAGATGGACTAACACCGATGAAAGAGTTCTATTTACTTGATCCGGAAATTACGTTTCTGAACCACGGTTCATTCGGTGCCTGTCCCGAGCCGGTATTCCGCGAATATCAGCGCCTGCAGCTTGAAATGGAGCGGCAGCCGGTCGAATTCTTGTCGCGCCGCGCGACGGATCTGTTGGCAGGCGCGCGGGCCAAGCTGGCTGAGTTCGTCGGGGCTGATGCAGATGAAATAATCTACACGCCGAATCCGACCTACGCGGTAAACATTGTCGCACGCAGCATCGCACTGAAACCGGGAGATGAAATTCTCTCGTCGGATCACGAATACGGCGCGATCAATCGCACCTGGCAGATGCTGACGAAGAAAGCAGGTGCCAGGATTATCTACCAACCGATTTCGTTGCCGGTCACCACGCCAGAAGCCTTTGTGGAGCAATTCTGGTCTGGAGTAACGGAACGAACCCGAATCATTTCCCTAAGTCATCTCACCAGCCCGACGGCATTAATATTTCCGGTGAAGGAAATCTGCCGGCGCGCGCGAGCGCGCGGCATTCTCACGATCATCGACGGCGCACATGTGCCCGGCCATGTGCCGCTGAACATTCATGACCTCGATTGCGATTTTTACACCGGTGCCTGTCACAAGTGGTTGTCCGCGCCCAAGGGTGCGGCATTTCTGTACGCGCGCCGCGCGCAACAGGACTGGCTCGAGCCGCTGGTCATCAGTTGGGGATGGGGCGACAAGGAACTTCCGCCCGCAATGGATCGCGGTAACACAGCATTTATCCGTTATCACGAATGGCAGGGCACGCGCGACATCAGTGCATTTCTCGCGGTTCCCGCGGCGATCGAATTTCAAAAGGTGCATCGCTGGGACGAAGTGCGTGCGCGGTCGCACCAGCTCGCATCCGAAACGCGCCGGCAGATCAATGCAATGACCGGACTGCAATCCATTTGCCCTGATTCGGAAGAATGGTTCAGTCAGATGGCCGCGATACGACTTCCGGCGGTGGATTTGGCGCAGCTCCGAACGCGATTGTATTCGGACTTCAAAATCGAAGTGCCCTTGATTGAGTGGAATCAGCAGAAATTCGTCCGTGTCTCCTATCAGGCCTACAACACGGAAGGGGATATGAAAACGCTCGTCGATGCGTTGACTCAAATACTGAGCAATTCAGTCTAGGCCTGCCTGAAATTCCCCAGGTGGCGCACTCCAAGAGACGACGGTCACTCACTCGATTGCGCGAACCCGGAACCTTCTGGAGTGTTCTGCCCGCCCACCTCGGCTGAAAAATGCTCCTGCGTGTTTGCCGCTTCCGTCGTCGGCGGTGGTCG
Organism: Proteobacteria bacterium UBA6921; assembly: GCA_002450895.1. Lineage (GTDB taxonomy): Bacteria > Pseudomonadota > Gammaproteobacteria > SG8-11 > SG8-11 > UBA6921. Next base: position 1,905 of record DKAR01000162.1, on the reverse strand, counting down.
CGTGGTCATGATGGCAACAAAAAGTAATTGATGCTATTTATCGATTCAGTCGCGCGACTGCGACCAGACCATGGTTCTGTACGTCGTACTTCAACACATCACCGGTTTCGCTGTTTACAAGAAGATCCTCGCACAGATTCAGGTCTTCTTTTTTGGGGCTGAACAAAGTCTTGATTGTGCGCAAAAAGCCCGACGGCGCGGCGTGAAGGTCAACTTGGGATCGTGTGCGATTTCGCGACGCCCGTGCCCTCGATTCCTGTGCGGCCAGTTTCTTTTCGCGGGCGGCCATTCGGCGAACTGCAAACGCGCTGCCTCGGGAAGTTCCAAACTGGTCCAACAGGAAATGGTGCAGCTCGCCCAATAAGATTCGCATCGCTTGTTCCTCCGTCGCCGGTTGAAAATAAATATTCAGTTGACGAAGCAATTACACATCAATCGGTCGCCGCCCCAAAGCCAACTAATCACATGATCTATGCCCATTACTCACCAATGAGCGAGCGATTGCTTCAGTGGGGGGGCAAGATGGGAATATTTCACACATGGCCCGACCGGTCGGCTGCCGGATCGCGCTCGTCGTGCATCTGCGGAAGGCTCGGTGAGATTCCTCGAAAGTTTGACTGGGTGTACCCACTGCACGGCGCCATGCCGAAGCCCGCATTTCGCGATTGATATTGAGATTGCACGCAGGGGATAAAACCAGCCTGCACGGGCGATATAAATTTCTGCATTGCCGTGCCGTCAATAGTGCAGGAAGCTTTTCGGCACACCTCTTGTGGATCTCCTGATGAAATTGACTCGTCGTGAATTTCTCATTGCCGGCGCTTCGTCCGGTTTGGGTATTGCAGCGCCTGCTTCGGCCGCTACCGGTGCGGTGGCGAGCACCGTACGTTGGGACAAGGCCCCATGCCGATTTTGTGGCGTGGGCTGTTCCGTACTGGTCGGAACCCAGGACGGACGCGTGGTTGCAACCCAGGCGGATCCCGAATCGCCGGTCAATCGCGGCATCAACTGTGTGAAGGGATATTCACTTTCCAAGATCATGTACGGGGCCGACCGGCTCACCACGCCGCTGCTACGAATGAAGGAAGGTAAGTTTGCGAAGGACGGTGACTTCACGCCGGTGTCGTGGGATGAGGCGTTCGACATCATGGCGGAAAAATACAAAGCTGCGCTCAAGGCAAAGGGCCCGACATCTGTCGGCATGTTCGGTTCCGGCCAGTGGACGATCTACGAAGGTTACGCCGCCGTTAAATTCATGAAGGCCGGGTTGCGCTCCAACAACATCGATCCGAATGCTCGCCACTGCATGGCCTCGGCGGTTGCCGCGTTCATGCGCACGTTCGGAATCGATGAGCCGATGGGCTGCTACGACGACATCGAACACGCCGATGCGTTTGTGCTGTGGGGATCGAACATGGCGGAGATGCATCCCATTTTGTGGACGCGCGTGACCGACCGTCGCCTGTCCGCGCCGCACGTCAAAGTGGCGGTGCTTTCGACCTTCACACATCGCTGCTTCGATCTTGCGGATGTCGGCATGCTGTTCAAGCCGCAGACCGACCTCGCGATCCTCAACTACATCGCCAACTACATCATTCAATCCGGGCGCGTGAATGAAGAGTTCGTGAAGAACCACGTCAATTTCCGGCGTGGCAATACCGACATCGGCTACGGTTTGCGACCCACTCACCCGAAAGAACAGGCGGCCAAGAACGCCAATGATCCTAACGGATCACAGCCGATCAGCTTCGAGGACTATGCCAAGTTCGTGGCCGACTACACGCTCGACAAGGCGCACGAGATTTCCGGCGTGCCGAAGTCCGACCTGCAGGCGCTCGCAGAACTGTATGCCGATCCAAAAGTAAAAATCGTGTCGTTCTGGACCATGGGATTCAACCAGCACAC
>DKAR01000006.1 GCA_002450895.1 Proteobacteria bacterium UBA6921 | reverse complement strand
CTGCGCTGCGCACCCAAATACAGGATCCCCGCCGCCACAGACACAACCATCGCCAACAACCAGGGTTGGCGCCGCGATGTCAGACGATCGAGCAAAGCACTGAGATGCGGGATTCCGATCGCGAGCGCCATCAATACGCCGATGATCATGTAGCGAAACCCCAAAATACTCGCGAGCGAGAAGCCGGCGAGGTTGATGACTTGCGCCGGATGGGCCTGAAACCAGCGGCGCACAAGAAGAAAAGCGGTTCCCACCATCACTGCGATGGGCACGTAAAAAAGAAGCGGCACACCATAGAGTTTGGCGTAGGCCCACAGGGAAAGGAATTCATCGATGGAAGCGTATGTTCCGTGGCCCAGCTCCTGAAGATCGACGATGTACGCCGAACCCAGACAGGGATTCACCAGCGAAGCCAACAGCGCCACGAATACGCCGGCGCCGTAGCGCGCAAATACGCGCCGCTCCATGAACCGGCATTGCAGCGCGTAACGATACGATTCCGCAATCAGCGCAACAATCATGATGACCGCGCCGAGAATGTAACCGCGATGCAAATTCGCCCACAGCATCATCACGAAAGGTAGCGCAACCAAATGTGGTGGCCAGCGGTTGCCTGCTCGTAATTGCACGCGCGCCTGAACCATCAACCAATAGACGACGAGTGTTCCCAAGAAGGAAAACACTTGCGGCCGCAGCTCATCGAAGCGATAGAACAACAATGGAAGTGGCGCGATCGCCAGCAACGCAATCAACGGGTGTGCTCCGGCATTGCGGACGATGCGGAACAATACGGCGTAAATGGAGACGAACAGCGCGCCCTTCAGCAGTGCGAGAGCATAGTCACCGCCGATCGAATGCACGGCGTAAAAGAAAACCTGTGCCAACCAATAACCCCGCAACAACAGGAGTTGGCGCGCATCCGGTGCTTCTGGAAGCGTGTAAAGAAAAGGATCAGCCGATGGCAGAGCCCCGTGCTCAACGATCCATCGTCCACCGGCCAAATGCCAGTAGATGTCGCCCAGACCCAGTGGCGACGTATGAAACAGGAACGCTGCGCCGAAAACAGCCGCCACGGCGAGCCATTCGGCAATTTGCAGCTGTGGCAGTCCCGCTGCGGACGCTCGCGCCGGATGACGTATTTCCCCTGCCCCACTCACCAGATCACCATTTTCCCGGCTGTCGCCTGAATACCGCTACTACATCGTCAACCAGATGCCGGAAGTTCACCCTTGGTTATTATTTCGAAGCATGCCGCGATAGATTCCCGGCGTCGACTCCGCGATTGGCGTTGCGCCGACTGCACGTTCAAACAATGCCACAGCACCGGCGCCACCAATGATGGCGTAAGCGTATCCGGAGGCGTGCATGTCATGCATTGTGGCCAGCATGAGCGCTGTTCCAATCCCTTTCCCTCGAAATCCGGAGTCGACTCCAAAAGGACCGAAAAAATTCTTCTGTGTCGCCTCGTGGCAGGCAAAACCCACCGGCTTTCCATTCGCTACAGCAACAAAGCACGCCAATGGTTGCCGATTGAACGCGATATCACATTCGCTCGCCCAAGGGTCACCCCACCGCTCACGCACCCATTCGACGACGATATGTTTTTCAGGCGCGAGCGCACGCCGGATTTCAATTCCTTTTGCTTCTTGTTTCTCAAGCACCGGCGCCAGATCCGGAAGCGCGTAAAGACGCACCAGCATATCAGTCATTCACGTTTCCCCCGTGATTCATGCTCACTCATAAAGAGCGCACGCCCATAGCTTCCACTTTACGGTGCCGGCCCAAAACCGCCGCCACCGGGCGTCTCAACCGTCAGGATGTCTCCGCTGACCACACGCGTTGTAATTTTGGATGCCAGTTCTTTTCCGTTGAGAAGATTTCTTCCCACCGCGCCGGGCGCGCCGCCGCGAATTCCCCACGGCGAATTCCGACGCCGTTCCGTCAGAAGGGACACCACCGCCGGTGACATGAATTGATATTCACGACGAATTCCGTTTCCACCCGCACGCGCTCCACGTCCGCCCGAGCCTTCGCGAACTTCGTAACGCGTAACACGCAACGGATAGCGCATTTCGATCACTTCGATCGGCGTGTTCAACGTATTCGTCATGTGTGTCTGAATGGCGCTGAGACCTCCGCCCGCGAGTCCGGCGCCCATGCCACCGCCAATAGTTTCGTAGTAGTCCCACGCCAGAGCACCGCGCGCCCCCATCGCGAGATTGTTCATACTGCCGTGACTGGCGGCGGGAATTCGGTCCGGTACGGCGTGCGCGAGCGCACCCAGAACAACATCGACAACCCGCGTACTGGTCTCGACGTTTCCTGCAGACACTGCAGCCGGTCGCCGCGCATTGAGCAACAACCCCTCGGGAACGTGCAGGGTAATGGAACGCATCGTTCCCCAACAGGCCGGCGTGTCGGGCGGCATGAGACAACGCAACGCGTAGTAGGCCGCAGCGAACGTCACGGACAAAGGACAGTTGATATTGCCGTGCACCTGCGGCGCCGTGCCGGTGAAGTCGAGGTGGATATCGCCAGCATTTGCGGTGAGCTGCATTTCAATTCGAATGTCGAAATGCCCCTGACCATCATCGTCCATCACATCTGAAAAACTGTACGCGCCATTGGGAATTGCGCGCAGCGACGCTCGCGCGAGACGCTCACCATAGTCGTTGAGCGCGGCGAACGCGGATTCGATGTCGAGCGGCGCGAGCGATTCAGCCAGTTCGACCACGCGTTGCACTCCGATTCGATTCGCGCTGATTTGCGCGTGGAAGTCACCCGCGCCTTCCGCGGCATCCTGCTTGCTGCCCACCAAACTCGCAAATACAACGTCGTCGACGGATCCGCTCCGAACCAGCCACGTCGGTGGGATGATTAGTCCTTCGTCTTCGAGTCGCGCTGAGATCGGCATCGAGCCCGGCGTATCGGAGCCAATGTCCGCGTGATGCGCCCGATTCACCACAAACGCCGTTAGCGCGTGCCGGTAAAACACGGGTGCGATCACCGTGATATCCGGCAAATGTGTCCCGCCCAGATACGGGTCATTCACGATCAACATATCGCCCGGCTGCCACTCCCGCCCGGTAGCCAGGTCGCGCATCGCAAACGCCATGCTGCCCAGATGCACCGGGATGTGCGCGGCCTGGGCGCAGAGTTCGCCTTGCGCGTTGAACACCGCACAGGAAAAATCCAAACGATCCTTGATATTGGGAGAAAACGCCGTGCGGCGCAGCGTCGCGCCCATTTCGTCGCAAACAGCGGCGACTCGGCTAGAAAAAATGGAGAGATCAATTATTTCCATGCTTTCCGTGGGCGTGCCGGATCGGCGTTACATCCGGAGCAATGGCGGAGAGGACGACTTGGTCATTCAGGCGTGTATCGCTACAATGCGCCCTTACCTAAGCCGCGCTTGAACCCTACGGCAACTCTATTTCACAAATTCTGGAGACGCAAACGATGGAGCACAAACTCCCCGCCCTGCCCTATGCGATGGACGCCCTTGCACCAACGATTTCGAAGGAAACGCTGGAGTACCACTATGGCAAACACCATCAGGCCTACGTCACCAACCTCAACAATCTGATTCCGGGCACGGAATTCGAAAAGATGACGCTGGAAGAGATCGTAATGAAATCCAACGGTGGCATCTTCAACAACGCCGCGCAGGTCTGGAACCACACCTTTTACTGGAACTGTCTTGCCCCCAAGAAAGGCGGCGAACCCACGGGCAAGCTGGCCGACGCCATCAAGTCGACCTTCGGCTCGTTCGAGGAATTCAAGAAGCAGTTCTCGCAGAAGGCCGTCACCACGTTCGGCTCCGGCTGGGCCTGGTTGGTGAAGAACAAGGACGGCAAGCTGTCGATCGAAAGCACCAGCAATGCCGGCTCGCCGATGACCGCCGGGCAAAAAGCGCTGCTCACCTGCGACGTCTGGGAACACGCCTACTACATTGACTACCGCAATGCCCGCCCGAAGTATGTCGAAAGCTTCTGGAACCTGGTCAACTGGGA
>DKAR01000128.1 GCA_002450895.1 Proteobacteria bacterium UBA6921 | reverse complement strand
GAAGGCGGGCAAGAAGCGCATGAAACAGATTGGAACTGTGGAAATACCCCAGGAAGCATTCCTCGCCGTGCTCAAGGTGGGTAAAGACAAATGAACATGGACTTTGCCGCCGTTCTGGTTCTTCTCACGGCGTTGACCGGCGCTCTTTGGGCGCTGGACGCAACCTTGTTGCTTCCCCGGCGCCGACAGCGCGCGGAAGCGATTCTGGCAGACGCGGGTCCGGAACCCGAATCACGTACCGCGGCGCAAACCAAGGCCAATGCGGTGCTTCGCGAGCCGCACGTCATCGAGTACGCGCGTTCCTTCTTCCCGGTCATTCTCGTTGTCCTGCTGCTGCGTTCATTCCTTGTGGAGCCGTTCCGGATTCCGTCCAACTCCATGATGCCTACGCTATTGACGGGCGACTTCATTCTGGTCAACAAATTTGCGTACGGGATTCGCCTGCCAGTGCTCAACAGGAAAGTCGTCGAGATTGGGGAGCCAAAGCGCGGGGATGTCATCGTATTCCGGTTTCCGAAAGACCCGTCGATTGACTACATCAAGCGTGTCATTGGCCTGCCTGGGGACCACATCGTCTACCGTGACAAGGTTCTCTATATCAACGACAAAAAGGCGGAACAGGTCATTCTGGGGTTGTATGCCGGGGTAGGGGCTGGGAGCGTAATGACCGGCGCGACTCAATTGGTCGAACATTTGGACGATGTAAAGCACGATATCCTCACCGATGCGCGGAAGAACTTCGGGGATATTGATGTGATCGTTCCACCGGGAACCTATTTCGCGATGGGTGACAATCGCGATAACAGCAACGACAGCCGCTTTTGGGGTACCGTCCCTGAGCGAAACCTGGTGGGCAAGGCGTTCATGATCTGGATGAATTTCGATACCCAGAATTCGGGTGTTGACTGGAGTCGCATCGGTTCTCAAATCAAATAGGGTCCCCGGGGCCCAAAGAGGAGCGACACATGAACCGATCATATTCACGCCAGCGTGGCATGTCTCCCATTGGCATGCTGTTAGTACTCGCGATCGGAGCGTTCTTTTTCTATCTTGGCATTCTGCTGTTTCCGATGTACTACAGCAGTTTCCAGGTCAGCGCGGCCATAGAGTCAATGAAATCGGAACCCGGTTTGGCGCAGAAGACACAGGGTGAAATTGTCAAACTGCTGAAGCGCCGGTTCGAGTCCGGCTATGTCGACGACGTTGATGCGACGGACGTGGTCATTGAAAAACTTCCGAAAGGCGTCCGCCTGTCACTCTCCTACGATATCGAAAAGAGTTTCATCGGTAATCTGGACCTTGTCGGACACTTTGAAACAGAAGTCGAGACCGGAAATTGAGAGACGTTTCTCGCCTGCAGCGATCACTGGGATATACGTTCCGGAATGATACCCTGCTGCGAGATGCTTTGACTCACCGAAGTGCCGGCGCCAGCAACAACGAGCGCCTCGAGTTTCTCGGAGACTCGATTCTCAGCTTTGTGATTACCGATGAACTGTACCGGCGCTTCCCCGCGTGCGACGAGGGGAAGCTGAGCCGCTATCGCGCCCGGCTTGTCAAAGGCGACACACTGGCCGTTTCCGCCCGGGTGTATCACCTTGGGGATTATTTGCGGCTGGGGCCGGGCGAATTGAAAAGTGGTGGCTTCGACCGCGATTCGATCCTCGCCAACGCCGTTGAGGCTATTATCGGGGCGATCTTCCTGGATAGCGGTCTCGAAGACGCGCGCCGCTTTATTCTTGAAATGCTCAGGGAACAGCTTGAGATCATTGCTACTACCGGAAGCGACAAAGATCCCAAAACCCAGCTTCAAGAGGTCATGCAAGGGCAGCGACTGCCCCTGCCGGAGTACACCGTTGTTTCCGTCGGTGGCGAGGCGCACGCCCAAATATTTACCGTTAGCTGCCGGATACACGGGAGCCCGGAGCCGACTGTCGGTGTCGGCAGTAGCCGCCGAAAGGCGGAACAGGACGCCGCCCAGAAAGCCCTCGACGCCTTGCCGCGCCACCGCTGACCCCGGCGTGGTATAAGGCGGCTGAAATTCCATTGATACCTTTGCCAAAGCCTTTCCTTTGCGGTGAAATCGCTCCATGAGTAAACAAGATCAGTTTCGTTGCGGCACGGTGAGCATCGTCGGCCGCCCCAATGTCGGAAAATCCACACTGTTGAATCGCCTTATAGGCGTCAAGTTGAGTATTACGTCGCGCAAACCGCAAACAACGCGCCACCGCGTGCTGGGCATAAAACACCTTTCGGACGCGCAAATCGTTTACGTCGATACCCCGGGCGTTCACCGCGGCGGCGATCGCGCCATGAACCGCTATATGAACCGGGTCGCTCTCACGTCGTTGCATGATGTGGATGCAATTCTTTTTGTGATTCAGGCGCTGGAGTTTACCGATGAGGACGAATTCGTTCTGGAGCAGCTTCGATCCGTCGCGATTCCCGTGATCCTGGTGGTTAACAAGGTCGATGCAGTCGGTGAGAAGGAAACATTGTTGCCGTTCCTGCAGGACGTACATCGTCGTGGAACGTTTACCGACGTCGTGCCGGTTTCCGCGCGCAAAGGCGATAATCTGGACGCCCTTGAGCGTGCGTTGACGAAACACCTGCCAATCGGCGAGCCGATGTTCGCGGAAGATCAGCTGACCGACCGAAACGAGCGATTCATCGCCGCCGAATTCATCCGCGAGAAGCTCATGCGCGGACTGGGGCAGGAAGTGCCGTATGCGCTGACGGTGGAGATCGAGCAATTCAAGCAGGAAGGCAACCTGCGACGCATCGCGGCTGTCATTTACGTTGAGCGCGAAGGTCAGAAGCGGATTGTCATCGGCAAGAAAGGCGAAATGCTCAAACAGGTGGGCAAGGAAGCACGTGAAGACATGGAAAAACTTTTCGACGGAAAAGTTTTTCTGGAATTGTGGGTCAAGGTGCGCGAGGGATGGTCAGACGACGAGCGCGCGCTCCGCAGTCTGGGATATACCGATGAGTCCTAGTCATCGCGTCCTTCTCGAGCCATCGGTGGTGCTCCATCATCGACCGTATCGAGATACCAGCGTGATTTTGGAGTTGTTCACCCGATCGCATGGTCGCGTCGGCGCCATCGCGCGTGGCGTGCGCACCGAAAAATCCAAATGGGCCGGTGCGCTGCAGTCATTCCGGCCGTTACTGATCTCCTGGTCTGGCCGTGGCGAGTTGGTTAACGTAAACGCTGTCGAGGACGACGGAGCAGCGTTGTTCCTCAGCGGAGTGGCCTTGACCTGCGGTTTCTACGTGAACGAGCTGTTGTTGCGATTGCTCGAACGTAACGATTCGCACAGCGATCTCTTCCAGATCTACTGGAATACCGTGACCCGATTGGGGCAAGGCGACGAACCGGACATTACGCTGCGCATTTTTGAACGCCATCTGTTGCAGGAGTTGGGGTATGGGTTGCAGCTGGATCGGTGCGCGGATAGGGGCGTACCGATTGAGCCCGACGTTCGTTACAGCTACGAGATCGAGCGCGGCCCGGTTGCGTATAATGAGAATTCTTACGGCGTGAGCGTACTGGGGTCGACGCTGTTGTCGCTCGCGAGAAATGAATTGAAAAACGAAACTGCACGGCGCGAAAGCAAACGATTGATGCGCGCCGTATTGGGACACTATCTGGGTGACAAGCCGCTGCACAGCCGGGAGCTCATGCAGCGGTCGTCCGCATTGATAACGAAGGCCAGCTAAAACATGGGCGCAACAAATGAAATTCTGCTCGGCGTGAATATCGATCACGTCGCGACAATCCGGCAGGCACGCGGAACGCGCTATCCGGATCCGATTCAGGCGGCAATTGCCGCGGAAACCGCCGGTGCGGACAGCATTACGTTGCATTTACGTGAGGATCGGCGCCACATCCAGGAGCGCGATGTTGAAATGCTGCGCGGGATTCTGCTGACGCGCATGAACCTGGAAATGGCGGCCACCGATAGAATGATCGAGTTTGCGCGAAAAATAAAACCGCAAGATTGTTGCCTTGTTCCGGAGCGGCGCGAGGAGCTGACCACGGAAGGTGGGCTGGATGTCGTTACGCATCTCACCCGTCTGCGGGAAGTCTGTCAGGATTTAAGAATGGCGGAAATTCGGGTGTCGTTGTTTATCGAAGCCGACTTCCGCCAGATCGACGCCGCGTGTGCGACCGGTGCGCCCTGTATTGAAATCCATACCGGGCACTACGCCGACGCCGGGAGTCCGGCCGAACGGGCGCAAGTTCTCGAGCGCATTACTGCTGCTGCGGAATATGGCGTCAAACAGGGGTTGCAGGTGAACGCCGGTCACGGATTGAATTACCAGAACGTCGGCCCTATTGCCGCGATTCCCCAGGTTCGTGAACTGAATATCGGACATGCGATTATCGCGCGCGCATTGTTTACGGGTATGGAAGAGTCCGTGCGGGAAATGAAACGCCAGATGACGGAGTCGAGGCGAGCGTGATATTTGGTATCGGAACCGACATCGTCCGGGTCGCCCGTATGGACCGCAATCTGGAGCGATATGGTGAACGGTTTGCGCATCGTATCCTTAGTGATGACGAGATGCAGGAGTTTTCCAGCGCGCCCTCGCGAGGGCGCTTCTTAGCCAAGCGGTTCGCAGCAAAAGAGGCAGCGTCCAAAGCCTTGGGGTCGGGGTTTCGGGATGGCCTGTCACTGAAGAACATCGCAGTTGCCCACGATGAGAAAGGTAAACCATTGTTGTCCTGGAATGGCAAGGCGCTGGAGTTATTGTCCCAGTTCGGAATCGGGGAAGGATTTGTCAGTATTTCGGATGAGGATGAATACGCCATTGCCCATGTCATCCTGATGAGGCGCGCGTGACAACCGTGGATACGCGACTCGCTGAACTCACTGAATGGGTCAAATCGTCCCTGCGAATTTCCGCGTGCGATATTCGCCCTGCTTCGGCTGACGCAAGTTTTCGACGTTACTTTCGTGTGACTTACGACGGGGGCAAGACGCTCATTGCGATGGATGCTCCGCCTGAGCGTGAGGACAGTCCGCGTTACATTCGCATTGCGCAACTTTTGCGGCGTGTCGGGATGCACGTTCCAGAAATCGTCGAGGCGGATACGGGGTGTGGCTACGTGCTGATTACCGACCTTGGCGATCGCCAGTATTTGCAGGTGCTGGATGAGAACAACGTCGATACTTTATACAGTGACGCGTTGCAAGCTACGTTGCGCCTGCAAACCACGGAGATCGGTGACGTCAAACAGCTCCCGCCCTACGACGACGCAGTTCTTTCCCGTGAACTCAGGATTTTTGACGAATGGTTGCTCGAGAAGCACCTCGGCATCACGTTGACCCCGCTTCATCGCGAAGTGATTGAATCGGCCTACCATGTGTTGAAGACCTCAGCCCTGGAACAGCCGCGTGTTGGGGTGCATCGCGACTATCATTCGCGCAACCTGATGGTGACAGCAAAAGATAACCCGGGTGTGCTGGACTTCCAGGACGCATTGTATGGACCCATCACCTATGATCTCGTGTCCCTGCTGCGCGATTGCTATATCGCGTGGCCCGTTGAGCGTGTCGCCGGATGGGTCGAAGGGCATCGTCGAGAACTGATGTCGCGGGGCGTAAATGTGGATGATTCCGTCCAGTTTATGAAATGGTTCGATCTGATGGGGATGCAGAGGCACCTCAAGGCCATTGGCATCTTCGCCCGCTTGAACCATCGCGATGGGAAACCCGGATATCTGAAAGATATTCCCAGAACGCTGAATTATGTAATGCACGTTTGCGGTCGATACTCTGAATTGCAGCCGATGGAAAGATTCTTGCGCGAATCCGTCGTCGGGCGCGTTTAGAACCGATACGAAGCACTCTACCCACCAATTAAATAGCGCGAGCGATAGTCAAAACGCATGAAAGCGATGATTCTGGCCGCCGGCCGCGGCGAACGCATGCGCCCGCTGACCGACCACACGCCCAAACCTCTATTGCAGGCCGGCGGCAAGCCGCTGATC